>CANRPA010000033.1 GCA_947632395.1 uncultured Bacilli bacterium
AATAATTTATCAATTTTTACTTTTCTATTTGAAGATAATGTTTTTGGTGTACCTATTTCACGTTTTCCGTGACTATTATAGTTTTAGATATATTGACAAGTGTATCTCAAAATGAAATAGAAAAATGTTCTGAAAGGGCAAAATTTGGACTTGCTTGTGTAATAAAAGCAGGGCATATTCCAGGACATTTACCTTTAAGTTATAAAAGAAATACCTAAAAATCAAGCATTATTTAATGAACTTAATGACTATATGCATAATTATAAACAACTTGAAAAAGAAAAACATAATGTAGAAATAGAAGTTAAAAAATTAGAAATTAAAAATGAAGAATTAGAAAAAGAAAATAAAAGACTTTATGATTTTATCATAAACATATTTCAAACCTTAAAAAAATTATTTCATAGATTATTTAAAATAGGTACTGAAAAATATAAAGATGATGTTATTACTGAAATAAAAGAATATCATAAACAAGAAATATATGATAACAAAGATTTGCACGATATTGCCGATCATACCTCCAAAGAAAATGAAATAAGTGACTATCTTTATTCTAATAATTATGACTATAAAAATGATAAAGCCTAGACATATAAAAAGCCGAGCAAATTTCAAATGCTCAGCTTTAATAAGACCATTTTCCCGAAATGGTAACACACTACGCTATTAGCAAAGCCAATAACGGTGTGCAAAGGATATATCCCATTTTACAATTTTTTTTGAAAACTTTATAAAAAAATAAATTATAACAATATATCCCACTTTAATTTATTATCACAAACGAAAATGTACCACTATTTCTAATTATCTATTTTATCAAGTAAATCTGAAATTCCATTAGAATAATCACATATTGAATTTTGTATTGAATTGATTAATACAATTATGGCTTCAGCAAAGTCATCTTCAGTATAATTATCTTTTTTTAAATCTAATATTTCTCTATTTAATATTGGCTCGTTTGATATATTTAATTCTTTACATAAGTTATTGGTAAAACCTGCTAACATCTGTAATTGTTCATAAATAATACTTTGCTTTTCCTTTAGAGTTTGTTCTTTAAAAAATGTCATATATTCATTTATATCTTCATTCATTTTTACCACCTAAACATTTTATTTAATTCATTAGCAACTTGTTCTTGGGTTTTTTCATTTGTAGTAACCGCTCTATACCATAATTTTTCGAATTTCCTTTTTTGACCAGATAATTTCATAATAGTTTGTTTTATTTTATTCATACCAAATAATCTTTGTTGTGCATTGTATCTTGCAGCAATTGCAGGATTTGTAGTTGTTTCAGTTTTACCTGCAGATGTATATTCATACTTTGTTATTTGCCTATCTCTAATTGCTTTTTCTCTTTCTCTTTCTGCTTGAGCCCTTTGAGCATAGGTTTTAATCTGATTTTCTAAATAAGTAATTCTATCCTTTAATTTATATGCTTTACTTACGTCAGTATATGTCTCATAAGAATATGATTCTGATTTATATTGATCCAAAACCCCAGGAGCCCAAGGAACTGATCCATATCTTTTAATTGTAATTTTTTCTAATGCTTCTTTAGCATCTCTTAATTGTGCTTTTAAATTATCTAAACTTTCCATTATTCCACCTACATCCTTTTTATACCTTCCATTGTTTCAAAATTAAGCATATTATTAAATCTACCAATTTTATTTAATGTGGCATTTATATCATCCATTAAACTTTGATAAACATTTGGTTCAAATGAACTTTGATTTTACATTAGTATCTTTTGATATTCTTGTAATTGCCATTCTATATCTCCAATATGATCCGGGTCCCAGTGTTGCATACTATTAACTTCTGATATAAGAGATTCAATTGAGCCTGAAATTGTAGCAGTATCAACAGTAAGGCTATTTTGAGATTTTATTTGAGTTTTTTGTTTTGTTGGTGCTACCATCTGCTCAATCCATTCATCGAAACTGGGATTATCTATAGTTATATCACTGATAATATCAATAGCCATAAACCATTCATCACTCATATTTTTAGCATTATTAACAACATATTTATAATATTGGTTTACTTTTGCCCACTTATGTAAAAAATCTTCTTTATTTGTTGAAATAGCTTTCTTTGCATCTCCAACCTGTGTAAATTCATATGCATATTTTTTTAATTCTTCTAATGCTTGTTCTATTGGTACTATTATCACTCTCTATAATTATATTTTACCATATTTTATCATAAAAAAACAATAAAAATATCAAAACAATGCAAATTTAAACTTTTTTTTGCTTAAAAATGTAAAATATATAGTATGATTACATTAGTTAGTAGTTATTACTACCTATTATTAAGTATGAGTAAAGTTATTCGACTTCTTCTCTATACGCTCCATTGACGAATCTGTTCGAACTTTTCGAACATTGATATATAGAAAAGCCAATCGAACGATTGATATTTTTATATCCATAGGATTATTTTGATATACTTGTCAAAATCCCTAGGGGTTAATAATTTTGTCAAAACAAAATATAAAAATTAAATTAGATGAAAAAATGGTTGAAATTTATAAAGGAAAAGATATTGACGATGATAAAATAAGCTTTTTAAAATATATAGCATCACAAAGATATTGTGATGATTATTTTAGTAATATAAATAGTATAAATGATCTAGCTTACTCACATGGTATAAGAAATGTAGATGATGAATGCTTAGTTATAGGCACAGACTGGTTTTTATGTTATTGTGAACTCGATTCTTATGTTATAATATTAGATTGGATTTCTAAAGATAATGAAAACAAAATAAAGCAATCAGTCGAAATAATGAAACTATTTAAAAATATATTTTCTCAAAACATGGATAAAATTTTTGTTGCAAATATGAGGCACGATACTTCTTATAAAATATATTTAAAAATGCTACAAAAGGGGTATTTTGAAGAAATAAATAGTTATTGTTATTTTGACGAAGTAGATAGTTTTGCAAAAGATCATAAATTAGAGCAAGAATTTATGAAAAAATTTAATAACATTGAAAACTTTTTATCAAGTGATATTACAAATAACTATTATCAATATTTTAAATATATATTCCATTGCATAGATTTTATAATAACCCCTAATTTTATTAAAAAATATTATAAAAACGAAGAAAAACCAAAGGAAAGAGTTTTAAAAAAGTAAAAAAAGGTGTAGATATATTCCACAATCGCTCCCATTGAGGTTTAAACTTGCACACTAGCGAGTTTTTTTATTTATATAATAAGTTCATAGTACTTGATGTTATGGACTTTTTTGTTGTGTAATAAAAATAATAGAAATGATTAAAGACATACATCTAAGTTGTTTATCGACTTAATAGCGTGTTTACCTACTTGTCATAAAGTAAATTATTTACAAAAATCTATTAGTTATGAAGTTTCTTTTGAATTTTTGTAAAAATTGTTTTTTATTTGGATATTAAAATAAGTCTTGAAAAATACGTCAACCAAAAACTTTTTCATAATAATAATGCTCAAATGAATATACAAAATTACTGATTTTTGATATAATTTTAATATAAACGGAGGTATGGAATATGAATTATAATGAATTAAGAAAAGAAACTAAATTGTTTCTTAATAAAGCTATGGATATATATTCAATAATAAAAGATAAAAGTATAATTCAAAATGTTAAAGATTTATTTACTACAGGAAATCATGAATTTACAAAACTAGATAAAAAAGTATTATCTCTTTTTATTGCCGGATTTTTAGTTGATGGAAACTTAAAGGAAATATTTTCTCAATATAATGATATTAAATTAGATAAATTGTTTGATTTTATTGATATTAAAGAAAGTGATATAATACCAATACCAGATGATCAATATGAAGATTTTTTTGAAAGAAATTTTAAATTAGATTTAATGAATATTATTAAAGAAAGCAATTTTAATAAAGAAATCAACTTTATAACACCAGAAGTTGTAGTAAATTCATTACAATATTTAAATGAGTCAGATATACTTGATTATTTTGCAAATAGATATGATATAGGAAGAGGTCATCTTTCATTTGGTGAACACCCTTTATTTAAGGCACTGGAAAATTATACAATTATAAATGGAAGTGTTAGTATAAAAGATTTACCTAAAGAAGATAATATTAAAAATATTCCATTTTCATTATTTGATTTTTCTCCTAATAGAAGAAATGTGGCAAAACCAAATGAGCAATTAAATGAAAAACAATTATCATTAATTAACTTTGATGATGAAAGTATATGGTTGTTGCTAGATGAGATACAAAAAAAATTTATTGGACAAGAAATTACTGCAGAAGAACTATTTTATAATATTGTTAATAATCAACAATTAGCACAAATGAAAGAATTACCTGATGGACAACGTTCAATTATATTTTTAGATGGACCAACAGGTACTGGAAAAACTGCTATTACTAGAGAAATCACTGAAAAATTAGATATTCCTTTTACTTCATCTTCTGTTACTAATTATTCATCAACAGGTTATGTTGGAAGAGATATTACAGATACTTTAAAGGAACTTTACAAAAAAGCAAATGGTAATTTAGAAAGGGCACAAAGAGGAATAATTGTTTTCGATGAATTTGATAAAATTGCATATTCACGAAGTGGTGGTTTAGAAATGAAAAGAGCTGTTCAACAACAACTTTTAGATTTTCTTGGTGGTGGAAAATATACACTTCGTGTAGGAGACAGTATATTTGATAAGGAAGAAATTGAGTTTGATACATCAAAACTTACATTTGTATGTCTTGGTGCATTAACTGATTTACGCTCACAGAAAACAGAAAAAAAGCAATCAATAGGATTTGGCTCTAGTCAACAAAGCGATTATCAAGATTATACTATAACACCTCAAGATTTAATTGGAATTGGGCTAGAAAGGGAGCTTGTTGGTAGATTTAATACATATATTCACACTAATGATTATAGTAGAGAAAATCTTGAAAAGATTTTGAAGGAATCAACTATTAGTCCCTTAACTGGTTTTAGACAATGGATAGAATCAAGAGGAAAAAATTTACAAGTTGATGATGATGTTTATGGTTTAATTGCTGATCAAGCTTATAAATTAAATACGGGAGCTAGAAGTTTGCAAACAATTATGAATAATATACGTACACATTTTATTAAAGAAGTATTAAGAGGATCTAGTGAGACTATATATTTAGATTCAGAAACAGTAGAAAAAATTAATGAACAAACTATGAATAGAAAGGGAAGAATTTAATATGAAGTTTGAATACAATGGCAATTTATTAGAAGATGAAAGAATAAATTTAGTTGCTAATGAAATAATAGCTAATTACCCTCAAGTCAGTATAGAAAAAGCAAAGGAAGCTGCAATGCTTGAAGGTAAAATTTCTAATACAAAAACAGTTAATGATGAACTTAATAGATTATATAATATTATGTTAGTTAATTCTGATAATAAAAGTATAGTAGCATTAATTTATAAAGATTTTCTAAATTTATTAAGTACTATTGATGTAAAAGATGATAATATCTATATTAATTTAGTTAGTGGTATAAATGATTATTTTCAAAATTATAGTGATTTCCCTTTTTTAAGTGATTACCAGTAAAAAAGATGACTTTGAGTTATAACTCAAAATCATCTTTTATTATTTACTTAATTTTTTTACATAAGGTTTAAAGTCAAAATCAAAATAAGTCCAATATCCACCTTTCGGAATTGCTAAATAATTTTCTATATATTGATTAGCCTCTGTTGATATTTTATTTATTCTATCAACTCCATTTTCAGTTAATACTAATGGAATAACATATCTTGTTTTAGCTTTAACATTTATACAATATTTATTATCTAATTGTTCATCACTTTTATATACTTTTGTTGCTGTCATAAAATTTCTAAAACTTTCAGATAAATATTTATCATCGCAACTTAATATTTTTTCTATTATTTGTTTTTCTGTACAATTATATAAATCTTCAATAGTTAAATAACCAGCATTACTCATTGATTTACACATATCAGCAAGAAATTGCATTACTGTTCTATCTCTATCACTTACCCATTCTGGCCATAGTTTAGAAATTGTTCTAATATATTCTTCACAAATAACTTTGTGTTTAAAACCTAATTCATCTATTCCTTGTTCATTTTTTAATATAATAACATCATCATATATTTTTTTTATTGCATCTAATTCCCATACCCTAAAAAAAGTTAATCCACTTGAAAAATTATATTCAAATCTATCTGCCGATAATTTTGGAGTATCATTATCTGCTATTGGATATATTTTATAATCACATACTTCTTTTAACTCAATCCTATCTCGGCTTAATAATGCCATTATTTCTTTGGAATTTTTAATAATATCTGTTGTTCTTTCTTCAGTAGATTCTTGGTGTTCTGAATCTCCATTCATAAAATCAATACAATGTTTAAATGTTGGAGTTGCTATATCATGAAATAATCCTGCTAGTGTTTGTTTCTTATCATGAGTAAAATGCCATATAATAAGTGCTACTCCAACACTATGATCTAAATTTGAATACCAATATTTTACATTAAAACATTTAGAATAGTCTGTTCCACAACTCATACTAATTGTGCTTATTCTTTTCATTTCAGGAGTATCTATATAATCCAATAACCATTCAGGAAATATAGGAGATAGAATTTTAAAATAATCTTTAATTTCTTCATTTAATGTATCATAATACTTCATCTTAATTCCCCCACTCAAAAACTATCACAACAATTATTTTATCAAAAAAATCTATTTTTTTCGAGGTATTTAGATAAATTTGTACTAGAACATTATTAATGATTGATATTTATATATTAAATTGTTTATAAGAAAAAGTTGTAAATATCTTCTACAATTGCTCCATATATATTTTGCAAACCATTATAATATAATAGGTTTGCTTTATTTACAAGGTTTAATGTCAATATTTTCAGTATCATTAAAACCTCTATCCTATTCTGGCTATACATCTTCTTTAGTATGGACTCTATAATCTACATATCCAACGAAAGATTATATCTCTTAAAAATAAATCTTCTAAATTTTTAATTTTATCAGCACATATAACTAATTTATTTCTAAAAGGAAGTTTTTTTGTTTCTTCAATTGTATGTCTTTTTCTATCTTCCCAAGTTAATGATTTATAAATTCACTTTTCCCAACTTGCTCCACATGAGCTTTTATAACAAATAATTTTGACTTTTATTTAATATCTATAATTCTATTTACCTCCATATATTTTATTGCAAACTCATGTTTATTCTTTATCAAAGTTTCTACATTTTTTTTAAATTCTTCAAATTCTTTATCATAGCAATATGTTTTCGCATATCCTTCAATACCAAATTTCTTTGATATATACTCATATGCTCTATTAATCATTTCATCTAAATCCAAATCAGGATAATGTTTAATTGTATAAGCATGTGTTCTTTTTAATGCAGAAACTAAATCAGTATTTCTATCAGCAGATGAAATAATTTTTCCATAATTACTTCTTGGTTCATGTTCTAAACTTGCTCGATGATCTTCTATTGCTTCCTTAATTATTTTTCTTTGCTCATCTGTAAAAAACTCTTTCATCTTTTCATCTTCATAAAATAATTTTGCAGATAATATTTCATGATTATTCCTATCAATATGATGAGCTATATCATGAAAAGAAGCAATTACATAAACCATATCCAAATCAATATTATCAAATTGATTTGCAAATTCAAAACTTCTTTTAATAACATATTTTATATGTTCAATTCCATGTCCATAATCGTTTTTTTCATAAATCGGTAATATATTATTTTCTATATATTCTATTAATTGTTTGTTAATTGAATTCATTAGTTAACTTCCTCCAAACCAAAATTCATAACTTTTTAATTACTAATTATAATGTCCTAATTCTAAAAAAAATAAATCAAATTTTATAAAGTAATTATCAAAGTTTTTTTTCGTTTTTTAACCTACCCTTAAAGTTTTTAAATTTATTTTTATTCTTTCATTATTAAATTCTTGTGGACTATGCATTACTAAAAACATTTGCTCAGAACATAATCCATTTATATTATTAGATTAAATTAGTTATTGATATGATGAAAGCAATAATATATATAATAATACTTAAATTTTTTTTACAATAAAATTCAAAACTTCTTTCATATGCATTTTGTCCTTCCATATAAATTTTACCACAAAACTGCATTTTTTCCGAGACATTCAAAATAATTTATATATCAAATCGCTATGAGTAAAAGTTGTAGATATCTTTCACAATTGTTCATTTTTTATAGATTAGAACAATAAAATCTACCTGAATTAAGAGTGTCAATCACTCTTTTTTCTTGTGCTGAATCAATATACTTTACTATGCCCTAATCTTCTAGAAACCTCATTTATCATAATGCCTTGTTTTATTAAAAAGCTGTATTACTATGACTAAATTTATCATCTTCAGTAGCAAATTTTGATATTTTTTCTTGTTTTTTTTAACTGTTAAAGTTTCATCATAAGAGATTTTTTCAACTTCAAGCAAAACTTTTCTAGCACATTCGTTATTTATTTTCAAAATAATCCTATAGAATAATTTTATCAAATAATATATGTAATTTAAAAAAAATATGATATAATAAAGCATTAAAGGGAGGTTTCGGTAATGAATGCCATATTAAATCGTGTTTCTTTAATGGAAGATACTTATGCTTATGCTGGTGCACAAAGTAATTCTGAAAATGCAGAAAAATTTAAAAAACAAGTAACATCACATATTATCAAGATAAAAAATGTTATTGATGCAGATATTAAAAATTTATCTAATGAAGATTTTTTTAAATTATTAGTTAGTGTGTATTCTATTGATTTAGATATGAATGACTATTTAAAACTATTTTCAAGAAAATATAACAAAAAATATACATACGTTATAAAAATTCCAACTACCATGACTTTTACTGACATAGCTGCTGAAGGACATGGAAGAAGCTTTGACTGGTGGGAACAATTATATCAAGTAGAATATGTTGCAG
Organism: uncultured Bacilli bacterium; assembly: GCA_947632395.1. Classification (GTDB taxonomy): domain Bacteria; phylum Bacillota_I; class Bacilli_A; order RF39; family UBA660; genus UMGS1613. Next base: position 9,036 of record CANRPA010000033.1, read on the forward strand.
CAATTAGTGATGATATGAAATTTGACTATAATAAAGTATATTCTAAAAAAGAAATTGAAAAATTAGTATCAGAGAGAACTATAATATTATTAGAACAAGAAAGTAAACCTATTGAAGAAGAGCATGAAGATTTTAAAGAAGAAACATTTCAAAAATTTCCAATAGATTTTGTTTTTAATGAAAGTGGAGATATTATGTCTGGATTTATTCTTGATAATTATGACTTGTATATTAATATGTTAAGAAAAAAATTTACAAAAAGGAAAATTCTTATGGATATGCAAGATTATATTTGTGGTTTACAAAATGAAATTGATGAATTAATGCAATACTCAAAATTTGATGGTGGTATATATTCAGAAATATCTAAATTATGTAAAGAATGGTATGAAACCTCTGGTACTAAATCAGACGTTAAATTATTACAAAAAAGAATTAACAAAGAAAAAAATTAGTTTATTATATGTAAAATTTAGTAAAAGGCTAGATATTTGGTTGGCTAATTTTTGACTATTTTATGACCATAACTTTGGACGAAACTGTGTCTTTAAATTATACTATTTAAAGTAAGATAAGATTTGTTTGCAAACAACTCACCACTGGTGAGTTTTCTTTTGTTTCATAATGGTTTCGTAAAAAAAATAAGTGTTTACATTTCTTATAATTGTTATACAATTTTTTACTTTTAAACCCTTTAATTTCAATGGTGTATAACAGTAGTACACACATGCTTTTGCTTCCTATGATAGAATTGATTTGATGAGTGAGTATAAACAAAGACAACTTAATTCTTTTTCACAACAATATGCAATTGACAAAGCTAGAGGAACATTTAATCAAATTGTTAAATATTATCAAAGCAAATTTGTTCCCTTTCACCCACCTAAATTATTTGACAGTAGCGAATATAGAATGTTGTTAGAACAAAATAAGCAGTTTGATGTAAATAAAAATAATGGTATAATGAGATAAAATAAAAAGATGATTATAAAATTAGTATGTAAACATCTTTTAAATTATAACTTACTTAATTTTTTTTCTAATTTTTTTTCAAATGATGTAACAGGAACACCCTCTACCTTTGCACCTTCAGAATTTGATATTTCTTTACCATTTTTATGTTTAACAAAATTTTCGATATCTTCATCTACTAAATATAATAATTCAAAAGGCAAACCAATTTGTTTAGAAATTATTTCTTTTGTCTTATCACTTAAACTATACCCTTCAGTTTTTTCTTTCTTTTTACCAAGTATTATTAATGTATCAATTTCAGCATCATCAAAATATTTACCACTTTGGAATTTTTCTATTTCCTCTTCTTTATTAATGAAAGCCCATTGTAAAGTTAATAGTCCTTCATCGTCATCTTTAGTAGTATAAAAAACTGTTGGTTCGCCATATTCTTCACTTAATATTGAATAGAAATCACTTAAGGCAGCCATCTTTTCGCCAATTGAACTATGATAATGATTAGAACCTACACTAATTCTTAAAAACTCATTTTTAGAAAATTTAAAATAAAATGGTAACCATTGTCCATTAAACATGTATTCCCCATTATTTCTTCTATATGAGGATAAATACTTACCGCTTGGAACTTCTATATATGTTGACCCATAAAAATCAATTTTATTTCCTAATTTTTTCTTTAACATACTTGCTAATATACTGCAATCTTTCGCCTTTGAAAATAATTCACCCATCTATAAACCTCCCTAAACAACTTATGAATAGTATACTACAATTTTAATTATTTTCCAATAGAAGTTAGTGTTTTTATTAAAGATTCATTTTCATTACTATTATCATTCTTTATCAATCCAGTATCTGCTTTTGTAAATAATAGTGAAAGTATTATGTTTCCCAATTTTTCATCTATATTTCCAGAATTTACTAAAGACAGGTAGAAATAAGTAAGTACATATTTTTGTCTATATTCTTCACTTAAGTGTTTTGAAGACATCATTATCTTAATAAAAATTCTAATTATATATATTATTAGACAAATCATTGATAGAATGATTATGCTACTATATACTGGCATATCAGTACTAAATAAGTTCACTGTAATAATCTTCTTACCAAATTCTATCTTTGGACTTAAAATAAATCCCAACAAAACTAATAATATAATTGAAACAACAACTATTGCAATTGCCCAATGAATTGTTTTTTTCTTGTATTCATTAGATTTTTCTAACATAAATTTAGAAGGCTCCTCTACCTTTAGTTTTTCAGAATATGTTTTTTCAAGATTTGATAAATTCTTTCTACTATTATTCATAAAATCAATGTATTCTTCATCAGATTTAGAAAACCAACTATCAAATTTTTCTTTTTCTTCTTTTTTAAAAGTTATATAATCTTCCTTTTCTGAATTCATAAAATTTATGTAATCATCTTTTGCATTAATTATTTCATTTATTGATTCATTAATGTTGTTTTCCATCATATTATATAAATTTGATGAAGTATTATTTCTTTTAAATTTACTTAAACTATGATGATTTGTTTTAAATAAAATGTAATGCATGGCAACATTTTGTTTAGTGGAATCTGAAAAATATGAATTAAGTAAATCCGGATTTTTTAATAGTTCTATATAGATTAATAAATTATCATATCCAAGTTCTTCATATATTTGTTTTATAGTATTTATTGAATAAGCATTTTCATTTCTTAAACTTTGTATAAATAAAGTTTTTACCCTAATATCACGATTATATCTCGATATTCCAAATTTATTATCAAAATTATTAACAATATATTGCTTTGCAGTTTCGATATCAGTTTTATCGCAATCGTTAATTAAACTCTCCATTTTATTAATTTGATTTTCTGCAATATCAAAAAATTCTTTTATGCTTTCCCTAAATGCACTTTTAATTAACGAAAACTCTTGAATATACTTCTCATAAGAATTTATCGAATATGTTTTATTCATCAAATCAATATATCTAATCGGATATTCAATTAATTTTTCATCAATTATTTTAGTAATCTCAATTCTTTTTATCATCAAAAAACCTCCTAAATAATTGTAAATATTATATCACTAAAATATATTATTTTTACAAAAATAGGAAATTTTGTTGAATTTAATTAAATATACGATATATTATTAGTAGTGAGTGATATTTATCATATTACTAGAGAAAGAGTGTAAATATCTATGACACCAACTCAATAGTGAAATCTTCTCGAAACTTTTTCGAGTTTGATATATAAATCTATTGAAAGATAGATTTTTTTGTTTATAAATCATCCTTCCAAAAAGAAAATATAATGAAAATAATGAGACAATTTAATATATATAAGTCAATGATGAATTATTTAACTAATGAAAACCTATCTTTAAATGTTAAAGAATTTCCTCATTGTGAAAATATATTAAGTTATACTTTTTGTCATAAAAGAAATAGATTTTAAAATTATTATTTTTTAATTTGCAAAATCAAAAAATGTGTTGATAAATGGTTAGTTATTATAGATTAGAAAAACTTTATCTATCTATTAGCTTAGATTAATAAGAAAAATGAAATGATTAAAAATAAGATATCTGGACTAAAAGTATAGATAACTTTACTAATACCAATTTAAATGCATATCTAATGAATAAAGAATTACCTATTTATCAAAAAGGTTTTTAGTATATAAAAAAATAACAAAACAAGTTTTGTTATTCGTCCCCTTTGGGGACCTTTTATTTTGATATAATTTATTATAT
>CANRPA010000034.1 GCA_947632395.1 uncultured Bacilli bacterium
GATGAAATAAAGGAAAACGAATGATTGGTAAGATAGTTAAACAAATAAGTAATGATTATACAGTAAAAGTAGATAATAAACTATATATATGTAAAGCAAGAGGAAAATTTCGTAAACTAGGAATTACACCTTTAGTAGGGGATAATGTAGAAATAGATGAAAAAAATAATTATATATTAGATATATTGACAAGAAAAAATCAACTTACTAGACCAAGTATATCTAATGTAGATCAAGCAGTTATTGTAACAAGTGTTAAAATACCAGATTTTTCTTCTAATTTACTTGATAAATTATTAACTATAATAGAGTTTAATAATATTAAACCAATAATATGTTTTACTAAATTAGATTTATTAGATGAAAATGAGTTAAATTATATAATAAATATACAAAAATATTATAGAAAAATAGGTTATGATGTTTATAATAATACAGATGAACAAATAAAAAAAATATTTAAAGATAAAATAACAGTATTTGCAGGACAAAGTGGAGCAGGTAAAAGTTCTTTACTTAATAGATTAGATAGTAATTTAAATCTTGAAATAGGTGAAGTGTCAATCGCACTAGGTCGAGGAAAACATACAACAAGACATACAGAACTTATAGAAGTATTAGGTGGACTTATTGCAGATACACCTGGATTTTCTGCTATTGATTTAAGTGAAATGAAAAATTCTGATATTAGAGATAATTTTATAGAATTTAACCAATATAAAACTTTTTGTGAATATAAAGATTGTATGCATGTTAATGAAGAAAAATGTGGTGTTAAAGAAAACGTTTTAACTAAAAATATACTTGAAAGTAGATATCAAAATTATTTAAAATTTATAAAGAGGTGAAATATGAAAATTTCTGCATCGTTTCTTGATATAAAAGAACCTAAAAATATTGAGGTTGCAAAACTAAGTAGACTTGATATTGATTTTATACATTTAGATGTAATGGATGGAATATTTGTACAAAATAAAACTTATAGTTATGATGAATTTCATGATATATTAAAAGATGTAGTTAAACCTTATGATATACATTTAATGGTAAGTGATGTAAAAAAATATATAGATGAATTTTCTAAATTTAATCCTGAATATATGACATTTCACTATGAAACAGTAGGTGATGCTAATAGTGTTATTAAATATATACATGATTTAGGATTAAAAGCAGGTATATCTATTAAACCATCTACTAGTGTAAGTGAAATAGAAAATATTTTAGATAATGTAGATTTAGTACTCGTTATGAGTGTAGAACCAGGAAAAGGTGGTCAAAAATTTATTGACAGCAGCACTAAAAAAATAGATGAATTATATAATATTAGAAAAGAACAAAATTTAAACTTTGTAATAGAAGTTGATGGTGGTATAAATAATGAAACTATAAAGAAATGTACTAATGCTGATATATGTGCTGTAGGTAGTTATATAACTAAACAAGACTATGCTAAAGCAATAAAAAACTTGAGAATATAAAAAATAGAATAACTTGTTTATTCTTTTTTTGATAATTTACTTGAAAAAAATATTTAATAATGTTACTATTAGTATAGATGTTATATATAAAAATAAATGTAAGTAGGTGTTGGTATGAATAAATTGAAAAATTTTAAATATTTATTTAGTTTTATATTTGTTATAAGTATGATGTTTATGTATTGTGGATATGTTAAGGCAGATAGCTTTACAGCATATGAAAAAACTAATCTTCAATATTCTTGGCATTTTGGACCAAAATTAGTTGTATATAATACAAAAGAAGCTATTTATTGCTTGGACAGAAAAATCAATTCTCCTAGTATGGCTACTTGTACAATGAGCGATGAATGGGATGATAAAAAAAGAGCAGCTGTAGGTACACTTATGAATCTTGTTAACCAAAATATTGGTTCAGATGGATATGTTGAAAATATTGATTATTTTGCTGCTACCATGGCAATTAACTGTTATGCAGGGCAAGTGGCTTTAACAACAGAAACAGAACGTTTTTGTACGGGAACATTAAATGATTTTGAGCCCTATCCTACTAAAGACCTAGCTAAAAAATCATATGATTTAGGTAGAAAATACTTTAAGATATTAAATGAAATAGCTGCTGCTAGAGAAAGTTATATTACTGTAACTTCTCCAAGTAACAAAGAATTAAATTTTACTAAATATGGTGATTATTATGAAGCTGAATTTACACTTTCTTATCCAGCAGTTGTAACATTTTCCACAAGTGTTACAGGTGGAGAAATAACTGGTATTAGTTCTAGTTCATATCAAGTATCTAATGAAAATGGAATTTATAATAAATTTAGAGTAAGAATACCTGTTAGTTCTGTTAGTTCAGGTCAAAGTATTACAGTAAGAGCAACATTTAGTTATGCTAGGAAATATACTTGTATCAAGGATGGAGTAACAAAACAACCAGTATCAAGATTACAAACAACTTATTTAGATATAACAGGAACAATACCAGTTATAACTGGATCTCTTAAAATAAAAAAGGTGGATGAAGATGATGGAACTCTAATTACAAAATCTGCAAAATTCAGCCTTTATAAAGGAAAAGATTGTAGTGGAGATCCTATTCATACTAATACAACTAGTAATGGACAAGTTTATTGGGATAATTTACTTCCAGGAACATATTCAGTAAGAGAAGTTGAGGCTCCAGATGGATATCAATTACCAAGTAATACGTGTGTAGTAAATTCTATTGAAATATATGCGGGTAGTGAATCATCTGAAGTAAGGGTACCAAATAAGAAAGAGGAAACAGGAACAATATGTGTAATAAAAATGGGAAAAGGACCTTCAAACCCTGACGGCATACAGCTAAATGGGGCAACATTTGTCGTAACAGGTAATGGTAAATATTATACTCTACAACCTACTGATAAAAATAAAGCATGTACTCCAGAAATACCATTGGGGGGGGGGTACACTTTAAAAGAAAAATATGCACCAGCAGGATATCAATTTAATACAACTTATTCTAATGGAATATCAATAACACTTTCATATGATGGAGAAGAACATACTGAAACTGTATGGAATGATGAAATTGTAGGAAGCCTTACTATAGTTAAAAGAGATCAAAATGAAAAAGCATACACACTCTTAAATGGCGCTAAATTTAAATTGTATAAAGGAACATCATGTAGTGGCTCACCTTTAAATGTAGATGGTAGTACTGAATTTACAGTTGACAAGCAAAAAACTATAACTAATTTACCACTTGGAACATATTCAATATGTGAAACTAAAGCTCCTGATGGTTATCAAAAGAGTGATACACGTTATGAAGTAACCTTAGATGAAAATCATTTGAGTCAAGAAGTAACGGTGAGAAATAAAAAATTAATAACACTTCGTAAAATAGATAGTAATTTAAGACATGAAATAAATCAACCTATTGAACTTGAAATTTATGATGGTAAAAATTGCGACATATTTAGGGAAAAAGTATCTTTTATTGGTAATAAAACAGACTATGCACTTCCAATTTCAACAACTGGATGGTATTCTTTTAAAGAAACTAAAGGTCCTAAAGCATATATATCAGATAGTAATGAATGTAAATTATTAGAGGTCAATTATGATGACGCAGTAGCAGAAATTGAAAATACAAGTTCGTGTGAATCTATCTTTAACAGTATAGATCCAAATAGCATAGTAGATAGAGTATGGGCATATAACTTTTTAAGACAAAATCATCAAGTAGATTATAGAGGAATGTTGGTAGTAGGAAATAGCTTAGAGGATTCGTGTAAAACAATAGATGTAAATCCATATGCAACAACATCTTGTCTTAGTGGTACATATGAAACAAATAAAGTGTTTAATGAAAATAATTTATCATTATATAATGAAATACAAAGAAATGGTAATGTTATAACATTTTGTTTAGTATCATTTAAACTTGACAGAAATCCAAATTTAAATGGACCTACTTGGTATGTAAATTCTGGACGAATGCCAATACAAAAATTAACATATGCTTCGGCTATTGCTGCAACAGGAACTTTAAATAGGAAGTGTTATGCATATGAAATTAAAGATGTTTATGATAAGGATACCGCAAATACCTCAAGTGCGAATTTATTCGAACCAGAATATGATGAATATATTAAAGAGGTAAAGTTTGATGGTAATATATTGAAATATAATATTAATAATTCAGAAAGAAAGGTTAGTAATTTTACAGAAAATACATTAACAGCAACTTATTATTTAAATGAAATATTTGCTAAGATAGGATCAGGAGAGATAAGTTATAGTATTACTGATAATGAAAGACCAAAATACAAATCTATAGGATATGGTGTAGTTAGCAAATTTAATTCTAAAAATACATATTATATTCCTTATTCTTTAACACTTGGAAATAAATTTCCTTTAAGTGATAAAGATTATAATTCTAATAATACTTGTGAAGTAATTCCAGATCAAGAAATAATAATAACAGATGATGACCCAAAAATTTCAGATGAATTAAGGTTAGAATTTAGAATAGTAGATACAAGCAATCCATTTCCAGGGATATCTGGAAATAAAAGATTAGTTGGATCAAACTGGAGAAGTATTAGTTTAGATTTTAATAATGATGGCATTGTAAATACGGGAGATCTTAATTTATTAACACTAAGAATTTATGTGGAGCCAGAATTTACAGGTGTAGGAGATTTTAAATGGGATGTAAATAAAGATGGAAAATTAGATGATAATGATTTAAAATATCTTGAATGGGTAACTACGAATAGTTCATTTAATACTAATACTAATAATAGTTTAAATCCTTATATAGCTTATATAATGGAAACTACAAATAATAGTTATAATAAAGATAATGAAAAGCCAAAGTATACAATTACATTAACACCTGATAATATCAAAAAAATAAGAGAATATAATGAAACACATAAATATGATGATTTTACTTTAAACTGTACAAATGGTGATAATTGTGAAATGGATGAATTTTCAAGTTATTTAAATAATATTGGAGTAACTATTAATAATTAAGAGATATGTTTTGCATATCTTTTTTGTTATGTATTCAAAACTTGTTTATTCTTCTTTTTAATGCTATAATTGTTTTATAATTTAGAAGGTGGATTTATGATATATAATATAGATGGTATAGATTATGAAGTTATAATAGAAAGAAAGAAAAACAAAAATATATATGTTAGAGTTAAAGATGATATGAAAATTCATGTAACTTGCAATAGATTAGCTTCTAAATTAATAATAAAAAATATATTAGATAACAATATACCTGCTTTAAGAAAAATGATAAATCAAGTAAATAAAAATATTAATAGAAATAATAAATTCTTTTATTTAGGGAAAGAATATGTTATAATAAAAGTAGATAACATTAAAAGAGTAGAAATAATTGATGACAAAATATATACTAAAGATGATAAAATGCTAGATAAGTGGTATAAGGATGAAATAATTAGGATATTTGATGAAAGATATGTATATGTATTCAATCATTTTAATGAAAATATAAAATCTCCTATACTAAAAATTAGAACAATGAAATCACGTTGGGGAGTATATAATAGAAGTAATCATACAATAACACTCAATTCTAAATTAATAGAATATGATATATCAAAAATAGATTATGTAATAGTTCATGAACTATCACATATAATACACTTTGATCATTCAAAAGATTTTTGGAATTTAGTTAGTAAATATTGCAAAGATTATAAAAAAATAAGAAGAGAGTTGAAGGAAGAATGAAAAATAAAGTAATGTGTTTAATTTTATTAATATTAATTTTTTTAATAAATGTTAATGTAAGTGCGAAGACACTTGGTGAATTTAAAAAAGAATTAAGTGATACAGAAGAAAAATTAGAAAAGAATCAACTAGATAAAGCAAAGACAGAAGAAGAAATAGAAGCAACTAAGGAAAAAATAGCTGATTTATCAAAAGAAAAAATAAAAACTTCAGAAGAAATAGAAAAATTAAATGAGGACTTAAAACAATTAGCGCTCGATATAGAAAAAATGCAAAAAGAATTAAAGTCAATAATAAATTATTATCAATTATCCAATACAACTTCACTTTATATGGAATACGTATTTAATGCAGAAAGTATGACTGATTTTATATATAGACTTGCAATTTCAGAACAACTTAGTAGACATCGTAAAAATACAATTGATAAGTATAATAAACTTATAGAAGAGACAAAAAATAAAGTAGCAGAATTATCAAAGAAACAAATAGAACTAAATAAACTTGAAGAACAACTTGCTAAAGAAATGTCTAGATTAGGAGAAAACTTATCTGCTATATCTGATGCAGTAATAGATATTCAAGAGGAAATAAAAAATTTAAAATCAAAAATAAGTGAATATGAAAATAAATTTAAATGTAAAGATGAGGATGATGTTAAGGTTTGTGAAGAAAGATACTATAATAGTTTAGGACAAGGTAGTATGCCATCAGCAGATGGTTTCTATAGACCACTTACATGGGGTATTACAACAACAAACTTTGGATATTCTGATTATCATGGAACAATACATTATGGAATGGATATATCTGCTAATCATGGAACTAGTGTTTATCCAGTTGCGGATGGTAGAGTAGTACAAATTACATATAAATCAAGTTGCGGTGGAAATATGTTATTTATAGGACATACTGTAAATGGAGTATCTTATACTTCAGGATATTATCATTTAGCAACCATCAACGTAAAAGTTGGACAAATTGTATCACATGATGATGTTGTTGCAACAACAGGAGGAGTTCCATGGATTGAAACGTGGGATGGTTGTTCTTCAGGAGGACATTTACATTTACAAATGGCAACAGGAATTTATATGCAAGATTATATGTGGTATTCTAATTTCCAAGCAAGATCATTTGATCCAAGAAATTTAATTTCAATACCACTTGAAGGTGGAAGTTTCTCTGGAAGATAAAAAACGACAAATAATAATAATCACTACTATTAAAATAATAGTGGTGATTTTTTTATGAAAGTAAAATTATTTGATGAATCTCATGAATTAGATTTAGAAAAAAGTATAAATAATTTTTTATACAATAATGAAGATATAGATTTAATAGATATAAAATATCAAGTAGCTTTTAATACTTGTGGTGAAGATCAAATATACTGTTTTAGCGCTATGATAATATATTGTATAAAATGAAAATTATTTGACTATTATAAACATAGAATATATAGGAGGGATAACATGTATAATAGTTTTACCGAAGATGCAAGAAAAATATTAATAAGTGCGAAAGAAGAAATGAAAAAACTAAAACATCCCTATGTGGGAAGTGAACATTTACTTTTAGCAATCTTAAAAGATAAAAATGAAATAAGTGATAATTTAAAAAAATATGATTTAGATTATAATAAATTAAAAAATGAAATAATAAATATAGTAGGAATAGGAAGCAAAGAATCAGATTGCTTTTTATATACACCACTTCTAAAAAGAATAATGGAAAATGCAATATATGATAGTAAAGAAAATAATAATGGTAAAGTTACAATATCTCATTTATTTTCATCTCTTTTAGAAGAAGGAGAGGGAATTGCTATTCGTATTCTTATTGGTATGGATATTGATATAGATGATTTATATCAAGAATTTGCTTTTAAATTTCATACTAAAAAAGTTAAAAATAAAAAATTACTCATAGATGAGTTAGGTATAGATTTAACTAAAAAAGCATTAGAAGGTAAAATAGAAAAATCTGTTGGTAGGGATTCTGAAATTAAAATGGTTATAGAAATTTTATGTAGAAAGAAAAAGAATAATCCTATATTAATAGGAGAGGCTGGAGTAGGTAAAACTGCAATAGTAGAAGAACTTAGTAGATTAATATCAATTGGTGAAGTACCAAATGTACTTAGAAACAAAAGAATAATAAGTCTTGATATGTCAACTACTGTAGCAGGTACAAAATATAGAGGGGAATTTGAAGAAAGAGTAAACAAAATATTAGAAGAAATAGAAGATAACGATGATATAATTCTATTTATAGATGAAATTCACACTTTAGTTGGAGCAGGTGGCGCAGAAGGTGCTATAGATGCATCAAATATATTTAAACCCGCTCTTGCACGCGGTAAAATGAGATGTATAGGTGCAACAACAACAAATGAATATAAAAAATTTATAACATCTGATAAGGCACTTGATAGAAGATTTCAAAAAGTAGATATAAAAGAGCCCGATGAAAAAACATTAAAACAAATTTTACTTAATTCAAGAGATTCATATTCATCATTTCATAAAACTATAATATCAGATGAAATAATAGATTATATTATGGAACTATCTAATAAATATATAAAAAATAGATATGAACCAGATAAGTCTATAGACATATTAGATGAAGTATGCGCACATGTATCACTTAAAGAAAATAAAAAATTAAAAAAATATAATGAATTAAATTTGGAACTAAATGAGGTGTTAAGAAATAAAAAAAATTATTTATTAAAAAAAGATTATATGAGTGCCTCTAAATATAAAGAAAAAGAAAATAAATTGATGACTAAAATAAATAAACTAGAACTTGAATTATCTAAAGAAAATAAAATAATAGTGACAAAAGAAGATGTAATAAATATAGTTAGTAGAAAAAGTAATATGCCAATATTTAGATTAAAGGATTTTAGTTTAAAAGATATAACTGAAGTAGAAAAAAAATTAAAATCTAAAATAATAGGTCATGATAAAAACATAGACGAATTAATAAAAGTATATAAAAAATTAAAACTAGGTTTAAAAGATGATAATATGTGCTACTCAGTACTTTTTACAGGTCCTAGTGGAGTAGGTAAAACAAGTGTTGCTAAATTATTTGCTAGTATTATATCAAATAATGTAATAAAACTTGATATGAGTGAATTTAGTGAACCACATTCCATTAGTAAACTATTAGGTTCACCTGCTGGATATGTAGGATATGATGATAATAAAAATATATTTGAAAGTATCAAAGATAATCCTTTTTCAGTACTTATATTAGATGAAATAGAACAAGCACATCCTAATATATTAAATCTTTTATATCAAATATTGGATGATGGCAAATTAAAAGATTCTAAGGGGGAATCAATATATTTTAATAACTCTATAATAATAATGACATCTAATGTAGGATTTAATAGAAAAAATATAGGTTTTAATAGTAATAATAAAATAAGTAATGAATTAAAAGAACATTTTAGTATACCATTTATAAATAGAATAGATAATATATTTAATTTTAATAATTTAAGTGAAGAAAATATAAAAGAAATAATTAAAATATCAATTGATAAATTAAAGGATAAATATACTAAAAAGAATATAAAAATAAAGGTAAATAATAAAGTAATAGAAAAAATAGTTGAACTTTCAAATTATATGGAATATGGGGCTAGAAAAATAGAAAAAATAATAAAAAATAATGTTGAATCTATAGTGATAAATGAAATATTAGAAGGAAAAACAATAATAAATATAACTGAACTTGAGAAAAGCGGAATATGCTAGAAAAAAATGAAAAAAATGTTTTTCTTTTTTTTAAAATATGCTATAATTAATATTAGGTGATACTATGGACTATTTAGACGAAATAAAAGTAAGTTTAAAAAATAATCCTAATCTAAATGATGAGATAAGAAAAAAAATATTTGATTTAATTATAGTTATTCATAGAAAATTACCTAATATTAATTTAACTAGATTGAATGATAAAGTAAAAGATGTAAAAATAGGGAAAATTGGCAAACTAGAAAGAAAAGGAATTTACTTTTACGATATATTTAAAAATGAAATACAATTTTCATCAAATATAAAAGGAAATTATGATATAGATAATTTGTTTATGCAAGCACTTTTACAAATGGCTACAAGTACAAATACTTTTACTGGATTTAATTCAGATGAAAGATTGTATGCATTGAATTTAGCTTATACAGAAATACTTGCTACTTATTTAGTTGGGAATGAAGGGGATTCTGATTTAGAAGAAGAAATGCTAATTACAAATCTTTTAAGTCATATTGTTGGCAAGGATACTATGTTCAATTCGTATTTCACTAATAATGGTGAACCGATAATAAAAGCTATGCAAGATGCGGAGGTAGGATTATAATGAATAGATCATCTAATGAAACATTTGAAAAGATAAATAGACTTTATTATGCTAATATGAGTGGAGCTGCAAATCCAGATGAACTTGGTGAAATTTTAATAGATTTAGGAAATTCTTATTCTAATATAGTTAGTAAGGGTCGAGTAGGAGAAAACGATATAAATGAGACTCTAACTATTATATCGTGTTTTAAAGACGATAATAACTATTTTAATCGTAATCATAAAAATTTAAGTGTAGCTGCAAACACGTTTATAGAAGGAGTTTACATTGCACAAGAAAGGCATAGAGAAAGGATTGAAGCCTCAAAACCATTATTTGATGCACAAACTTATGAAAGTGGATTTAAAAAGTTATAATAATAACTGGTGAAGTAAAGTAAATGTTGGAAAAATTCAAGAGAAAATACAAGTTATACAATTAATTTGTATTTTTTTACATTCTTTTTGATAAAAAATAATTTGTTCTATAATTATCTTTTAAACAAAAAGAACTATTATCTATTTCATATTGTAAATTATATTTTAAATTGTTATCTACTACTTGCTTAGCTTGATTTTTAAAACAAGTAATAAATTTTTCTAAATTTAGTTTTTTATAGGTAGATTCACCTGTTTTAAATTTATGATATATTTCTTCAGTAAGTTTAATATTGTTTGCTTTCATAGTAAGTAATTGAGTAATATTTTCTAGTCCATCTAAAGAATAAGCATGAGGTCTAGAGGTTATAAATTTTGCATATTTATTTGATATATGACCTTCCATAGAACAAGGACATTTATAATCAGGATGATTCTGATTAATAATACCATCGATATGATTAATTAAATATTTTTGCTTTTTAATCATTTCTTTCTTTTGTTCAGGATAAAGTTTACATTGAGAGTTTACTAAAATTTTAAATTCATCAATCATCCTATTTCTTAAATAGCCATCAGCTATTTGAGTAATAATTGGTTCTTTTTTAAAGATGTAATTTAAAGCTTTTCGATAATGAAATTTATCTAGAACAAATATAATATTAGGAAAGGCAATATCATAACCTTTAATCCAAGTTCCACCATCACTAGAAAGAAAGATTTTATCTACTTTATTCAAGTCATATACAGTATCTAAATATCTATATGTTTCTTCCCAAAGTTTATCAGTTTTAAGAATAGAAGAAGCAATGTAATGTGTATTTTTTAATTCTTTCTTTTTAACAAAATCTTCTTTATGACCTTCATGAGTTAGGATAACAGGAACAATTTTATTTTTCTTTGCTTTCTTTCTTGACTGAAGATTGGCGTGTACTTCATCAGCTTCAATATATAAAATTTTAGGTGTTTGTCTTTTTTGTGAAGTATGAATGTAATTATAATTAATATTTTTAATTTTAGTAGAAATAGTTTGCCTAGAAATAATATAATTAGGAATAGTATTTTTACTAGCCCAAGAATAACCATTATCTAGGGCATTATTGATAAGATTGGTTTCACAGGATAAAGACAATTTAGCCCATTTATCAATACCAAGATAGTCTTCTAAATAACTATAATAATGATATTTACCATTAATTTTCTTTTTAGATTTATAGTAAGTTTTATTAAAAGTAATTAAACCAAGAGAAGTAATTAAAGTACGAGGTCTAGTTTGTTGAACATAATACAGCTCCTTTCTTTGTTTAGAATTTTTATATTCCAAATCTAGATATTCTAAAATTTCCTTTAAAATATTCAAATTAAGGGAATTAGTAGAAACAGAAATATGGTTTTCTAATTGATGAAGAAAAAGATTATTATCTAAAATATTATTTAGGTGGTTAACAAAACTGTTAAATAATGATATTATATTCATTGAGAAAACAACTCCTTAAAACCTTTTAAGCTTCGAGCTTTTATTAAAGGTCTGTATATTTTTTGGTTAAATTAATTATATAACAGTTTTTATTTTTTGAGTGTTTTCTCTTTTTTTATATAATTTTACATTTTCCCACATCTAGTTTACTACATC
>CANRPA010000035.1 GCA_947632395.1 uncultured Bacilli bacterium
CATGAATACTTCTTAGGTTCTGTTGATGTACATGACTTATCATATGCAGTCTTATCAACTACATTACCATTTTTATCATAATATTTGCCATCTACTACTTGACATGAATACTTCTTAGGTTCTGTTGGTGTACATGACTTATCATATGCAGTCTTATCAACTACATTACCATTTTTATCATAGTATTTGCCATCTACTACTTGACATGAATACTTCTTAGGTTCTGTTGGTGTAGTTCCACATTCTTTATCATATGTTTCTTTATTAACTTGTTGTCCATCTTTACCATAATATATACCTTTTACTGCTTTACAATATAATTGTTCTGATTCAGTTTTAGGTGATGGAGTTGGTTCTTTCTTTTCACATATTCCATCTGGACAATAATTATAGCATCCTAAGTATACTATTATATAGTCTTCATCTGTACCACAACTTAAATTAACTTTAAGTCTGTATTCTTCAGTATATTTTGTTATTTCAACGTATGATTTCTTTGTATCACATGGATTACCATTTTTGTCATTCATTTTCAATACTAAATGTAAATCATACATCTCCTGAAGTGTTAATTTCTTTGATTCTCTAAGTTTTTGAGGTAATCTTTCATTTGTAAAATAACCTATAGCTGCTTCTTTCATTCTAGCTACATTGTTCTTAAAAATTTCATCATAAAGTACAGATAATCTATTTAAATCATATACTTGATCTGTAACATTATTATTTTTAAGTTTATTAAAATCACTTCTAGTTGGAAACAACCATAACATTAAAAATATAAATAAAAGTATTATCAAAATTGTTAGAAAAAAGTTCTTGAATGAAAATTTATTTTTTCTTTCATCGTACATAAATAAGCCCCCTTCGCTTTTTAATGTCTTATATAGTAGCACTTTTTTTTCTATTTGTCAAATAGAAGATTAAAAAAAAGAAATAAATTTATTTCTTATTGTTATAACACATCAAAACATTCTTTAAAAACATAGTTATTCTTGTAGTTTGTATTTCATCAGATGGTATTATTGTTATAGACTTTTTACTCATTTTTGATGTATCTATATCTTCTTTTTTATTTCCTTCTTCATCATATGTGTAACCAACATTAATTATGA
This sequence comes from uncultured Bacilli bacterium, assembly GCA_947632395.1. GTDB lineage: Bacteria > Bacillota_I > Bacilli_A > RF39 > UBA660 > UMGS1613. The sequence continues at coordinate 1,113 of CANRPA010000035.1, forward strand.
CTGTATCATCTTTAATCATGTCAGGTGTTATTGCAGAATAATCCCCTATAGCACTTATTAATATATCTGCTCTTTCAATGTAATTTTTTAGTTTATCTGTCTTGCTATGGCAAACTGTAACTGTAGCATTCTCATTAATTAATGCACTAATTAATGGTCTACCTGCTGCTTTTCCCCTACCTACTATAACTACATTTTTCCCTGATATATCTATATTATTCTCATTTAAAAGAGTTGTAACTGCTAATGCAATACTTGGAACTATCGTTTTTCTACCACTAATATATCTTCCAACATTAATATCAGTCATACCATCTACATCTTTACTATTTTGTATAGTATTTATAAGTCTTTTTTCGTTATATTTATCTGGAATTGGAAGCGCAATCATTATACCATTTACGTAATCATCATTGTTCAATTCTTTTATTTTATTAATTATAGTTAACTCAGTAGTAGTTTCATCAAACTCATATATTCTAAAATATATTCCTACTTTATTGCATGCTTCTTCTTGTAATTTTATAAGATCACTTACTTTTTTATTTTCTCCTATTTTAATTACAGCAACTGAAGGTCTTATAATGCATCCTTTTGCATTTTGTTTTATTTCTTCTAAAATATTTTGATTTATATCTTTAGCATTTATAATATCCATTAAACCATCTCCAAAAACTCTTATCTTATACTACAATTATAGCAAATTTATAATCTAGGTTGTCAAGCATTCAAGTAATGTTTTTTAAATATTTACAATTTCAATGTAAAGAAAAAATAAAATATTAATTTATTTTATTTTTACACCTAATAAGCCTACTAAATCTATAGATTGATGTATATCAATAATAGCACCTCTTATACTATTCACATCTATTTTTATATTTTCTATATTTGAATTTGATAAATCTATATTATATAAAGAAGTGTTTACAAATTCACTTGACTTAAAATTAGTATTATCTAATATTATATTTTTTACTTTTGTATCTATAAAGGTAGATTCAACCAAATTCGAATCTGTTATTGATACGTTTTTTAAATTACATCCCGATATATTTATGTAGTTGCACATATTATCTATAAATAATACATCATTAAAACTTGAATCAATAAAACTTGTACCTACCATTTTGCAATTGATAAATTTTGTCCTAAATATAACAGTATCAATAAATGTTATGTTTGAAAAATCACAATTTATAAATATTGCATCATCTATATTAATTTGTTGTAATTTTTCTTTTTCAAATACTACATTTTCAAATTTACAACTATTTATTTTTGTATTAGAATTTAATGATATTGTATCTGAAATAATGTTATAATTTTCAATATTTTCTTTATTCTGTATATCAAAATATTTTATATATTTCGTATATTTTATTATAGGTTCACTTATCTTAAACATGTAAGTTCCTTATAACATATTTCAAAACAATCTATAAACCTATCTATTTCTTCTTTTGTTGTTAATTTTGATATACTTATTCTAATACTAGAATTTGCCCTTTTTATATCGTTTGTAAGTTCTAATACTGGTACTGATAAAGTGTTACTTGATGAACAAGCACTTTTAGTTGATATATATATTTCATATTTTTCAAGTGCATGTAACATAGTTTCTGGCTTTACATCTATTATGCTTATATTTAATATATGTGGTATACAGATACTATTGCTATTTATTTTTACTTTATCAAATTTTTTTAATTTTTCTTTTATATATTCACTTAATTCATATACATATTTTAAATCACTATCTAAATTTTCTAATGAAAGTCTAAGTGCTTTACTAGTAGATACAATGAGTGCTGTAGTTGGAGTACCACTTCTATATATGGATGTGCTTCTACCACCATGAATTAATGGTTCTAATTCTATTTTTTCTTTCTTTATCAATATTCCTATTCCTTTTAAGCCATAAAATTTATGTGCAGAGAAACTAACTAAATCAACATTATCTAAATTTACATTTACCTTTCCTATTGCTTGTGTCATATCAGAATGAAAAAAACATTTTGGATATTTTTTTACAATATCTGCTATTTTATCTATTGGTTGTAATATTCCAATCTCACTATTTACTGCACATATACTAACAAGAATTGTATCATTATTAATTTTTTCTTCTAAATCTTTTAAATTTACTTGACCATTTTGATCTAATTTAACATAGTCTATTTTATATCCATTATTCATTAGATAATCCATTTGGTTTGCAACAGAAGAGTGTTCTAATTTTGTTGTAATTATATGTTTACCTCGTAATTTATACTTTTCACAAATACCTTTTATAGCTAAATTATTTGCTTCACTAGCGCCACTTGTATATATTATTTCTGAATTTTTTACATTCAAAAATTGGGCTATCTGAGTAGTAGCCTTTTCTATTATATTTTTTGATTTAACTCCTAATGTGTGCAACGAATTAGGGTTTCCTATAAATTCTTTTTCACATTTAATAAACGTATCTAATACTTCACTATTTACTGGGGTTGTTGCGCTATAATCCAAATATATCATATTATCCTCTTTTCTATATATAATTATATCACAATATTACAAAAAAAAGAGGTTAAACTCTTTTTTAATATAAACAAGAACCAAGTATTATAGCAAGTAATATGTATAGAACTATTATTATAACGAATCCATTACCACATCCACATCTATTTGATTGAATTTGATTCTCACAACAAGAATTATTTGAACTCATCTTAACACCTCCTTAAATATAAGCTCCAAGTATGATTATTAAAAGTATAAATAGTACTAAAACTATAGCTGCTCCAGATACACCAGAATTACAACTCATATAATCTTTCCTCCTTTTTAATCTTTTCAAAGTATTTTATGTAAAAATTGTGATTTTGTGAGTGATTATATTGAAATTTTATGTTTTATTTGATAAAATAATAAATGTATGATGAATAACATCGTATTATTATGAAAGGAGATGCCAATATGGCAAAAGAGACTGAAAAGAATAATAAAGGTAAAAAAACTACAACAAAAACTAATACTGCCAAAAAAAGTTCAACTGCTAAAAAAAGTACCACTGTAAAAAAAGCAGCTACTAAGTCAACAACATCAAAAAAAGATGTAAAAGTTGAAGTAAAAAATGAAGAACCTAAAACAGTAGAAGTTAAACCAGTTGTAAAAAACGAAACTATACAGAAAGGTAATGAATGTTCTTGCAAGAATAACACTCCATTTATCATATCACTTTGTGTTATTGTTATACTTCTTGCTGCACTTATTTATAGTATATGTTCAAAAAGAATTCCTAAATTAAAAGATGGTAATGAAATAGTTGCTACTATAAAAGGTAAAGATATTACTGCTAATGATTTATTTGAATCATTAAAGGAATCATATGGAACTAGTGCCCTATTAGATATAATAGATACTTATATTGCTAATAAAGAGGTAAAAATAACAGATGATGATAAAGAATATGCTAATGAAGTAGTTGATTATTATAAAGAAATGGCTGAATATTATCAAGTTGACTTTATAACTTTTATTAATAATTATTTAGGACTTACTGATATTACATCTGAAAAAGAATTCAACGATTTTGTACTTGAAGATTATAAAAAGACTTTAGTTGTTAAAAATTATTTAATTGATAATGCAAAAGAAGAAGATTTAAAAGAATATTATGAAGCAAACTATTCTGATAAATTAACAGTTAAACATATTTTAATAGAAGTTGATCCTGAAAATGAAGATTCAGAAGCAGCTGATGAAGAAGCTAGAGAAACTGCAGAAGAAATAATTAATAAATTAAATGATACTGATAAAGATGATTTAGATGAAAAATTTAATGAATTAGCTAGAGATTACTCTGATGATACTCAAACTTACAATAACGGTGGTTTAATGGAAGATTTAGTTAAAGCCAATATTCAAGAATCATTCTTTAATGCAGCATATGAATTAGAAGATGGCGAATATACTAAAGAAACTGTTAAAACTACTTATGGATATCACGTAATACTTAAAGTTAGTTCAAAACCAGCAGATAAATATGAAGATGTTATAGATGCAGTTAAGAGTGAATATGCTGATTCATTACTTTCATTAGATAGTTCAATTATGACTCTTACTTGGGATGAAATAAGAAATAAATATAAATTATCTATAAATGATGATATTATCAAAGAAGCATATGAAAAACAAATTGAATCATTAAAAGGTCAAGAAAATGAAACAGAAGAATAATCATTCTTCTGCTTTTTTTTGCAATAATGTATTTATCTCGTCCACTTTAAATCCTTTAGAAATTAATTTATATTTTATTTTATTATTTAATTCTACTCCGCTATATTTTTGTTTTAATTTATTATAATTTTTATTATACTCACTTTCAAGTATGTTATTATCATCTTTTAGATTAATGTTTAATACATTTATTATATCATCTTTTTTATACCCCAATGTTAACATTTCATTTAATATTTTTTGCTTTAAATAGTTATTTGAATATTTATGATTGCTGTTTATTTTTTTTAATATTAATTTTTCTAGTTTTTCTAATTCTTTAGTATTTTCTATTTTACTTATTTCACTATCTATTATATCTATTGATATATTATTCAATAATAAATCTTTCTTTATTTTATCTATACCATATTTACTTAAATTCAATTTATCATTTATATAAGAAGATGCATATTTTGCATCATCTATTAAATGAGCATCGTTTAATTTATCTATTATTTTTTTGCGATTATCACTACTAAAATTAAATTTATTTATATATTCAATTATTTCTTTTTTTGATCTTACTTTTTTCATTACAAATTTTAATATATCATTATAATTATCATAAAATAATGTATCGCTTAATATTTTTTTATATAAGGTTTTATCTATTTCTTTTTTAAATAACAAACCATTTTCGAGTATTACATTATCATTTGTAGTTATTACTTCATTATCAATTGTTATTTTATATTTATTATTCTTTAATTTTAATATTTTGTTTATTTTCATTTATATCACCAAGACAATTATAACACATACAAATGTATTTATCAACAAAAAGAAGATATTAATAATCAATATCTTCTTTATTTTCTTTCATTGAAATTGTTGCCTCATTTACAGCATCATCAATAGTCTTTATTGCATCTGTTATAATACTATAACCACTTGCTGCGCCAAAACCATGAGAAAGTCCCTTAAATTGCTTATTTAATTTTCTAATATATGAAACTATTTGTTTTTCATCATATCCAACTAAATATATTAAGAATTCATTACCATCTGTACGCATTATTTCACTATTTTTAAGTTGTTCAAGTATAAGTATATTTGATGCCTCGGCTATGACTTTATCGCCTTCTTCTCTACCATAATTATCATTTATATATGATATGTTATTTAAATCAATAATTACTATAGCCTTAGGATATACTTCAGAAGCATCCCACATCTCTATCTTGCTATTTAAATATGATCTATTTTTAAGGGATGTTAATTGATCTATATATTTTAATTTTTCTTCTTTTGAAAGATGAATTTTTTTATTTTCTTTTGATCTTTTAATCATTACTTTTATATGAGTTGAAAAATCTATTATTACATAAATTATTAAAATAATTATAAGTAACACTAACAAATACATAAAATTAAACTTTTCATAAACAATTTTGTTATAATTGCTATTTACTAAATTATCTATATCTGTATAATTTAGATAAAAATTAAATAAATCCTCAAAAATTTCATTTTCACTAGTATCATTTACAATATATGTATACTTATCATTTAAAATTATTGGCATATAACTAATTTTACTATTAGCAAAACCTGAAGTTTTATAATAATCATAATTAGCCAAATCTACAAGTGTAATATCATCTTTACCAAAATCTTTCATTAAATCACTCATATTATTATAAGATTTAACTTTTATTCCATTATCAATTAAGTATTTTTCAATCATTGAATACTTAATTGTCAATACATTTTTATCTTTTAAAGATTTAATATTATCAAATGTGTCTTTATTATCTATTCCAGATATTACTACATATTTTTTACTAAAAACACCTACTGTACTAAATAATTCTTCATTTTCAATATTTGTTATATTTAATATAAAATCTATTTTTTTAGAATTAAAGTTTTTTATTAAACTATTTAAACTATTATATTTTGTATATGTTAATGAAACTCCAAAAGTCTTATTGAAATCTTTTAAAATTAATTCATTAAAACCAGCTAATTCATTATTATGTAAATAATTGTATACTCCATAATCTATAAATCCATATTTATAATTTTTACTTTTTAATTTTTTTTGATCTACATCACTAATTTTTTTTACATCGAAATAAAATTTTAAAAAGTTATCACTATATCCTTTTTCATAATTATTTTCTTTCCAAATTGTATATTTTTTAATTAATATATCGTTTAATTCTTTATCTCCATTTAATTTTAAAACAAAATATTTATTTAAATCACTAAATTTAAAAGAAATTTTATAATCATTTTCAAGTATTTCTTTTGTTATAAGATTTCTAAGAACAATAATACCATCTATATCAGGACTAACACCTGCTACTAAGTTAGCTTTAGAATCCTTAAGTGCAGAACTTAACGCATCAACTGAATCATATTCGATAAATAAAATATTTTGACCATCGAAATATTGTTCTAATAATTCTTTATCTGACTTAAGAACTCCAATTTTTAAGTTGTCAATTTGACTTATATTATCATATTCTACATCATTAGTAGTAAGTAATATCATATTGTCTTTTAAAAGTTCAATATCATTTTTATCTAATGAATCTACTATTTCCATTTTATATTTATATTGAGTTTTAGTTGTTTCTACTCCATCTGCCACATCTGTTTTATCTGATTCGTCTGTTTTATATGAAATAATATTAAATTTTAGCGATAAATTATCTGTTAAATAATTAAAATAATCGTAAACTACACCCTCACCATTATAATTTAATATTGGAACATTGTTTATAAGTGTGACATCTATTACATTATATTTATTATTTTCTAACCATCTATTTTCGTTTAAATTAAGTTTATTTTTATCATTAACACTATTGTATATAAAAACAGATAATATACCTAAGAGTGTTAAAATAATTAATATCAGTATTGTTATTAATACTTTTCTTTTATTTTTCATACATCACCTACCATGAAAACTCAGAACTAGTCCTACTCTTATATCCTATTTTAGGGTACTGGCTATCTTTAGATTTACTATCAACAAAGAATTCAATATCAAAATATCCTAAATTAGAATCAGAAAAACTATTTAACATTTCATTGCCTTTTTCTTTTATTATATCGAACTCTACATCACTTTTTAAATTTAAAATAACTTTAATTATTCTAGATTTCATGTTCTTTGTAATATAAATATCAATATTTTCTACATTTTCAATTTCATTTAGTGTATTCTTAACTTCTTTTATTTCTTTATCAGTTAATTTATATTTTGAATCAACTACTCTAGAATTAGAATGTGAAGCAAAAATTACTTGATAAGTCATAAATCCAAGTGTAAAAATTAAAACTAATACCAAAACAATCAATGATATTTTTATATACTTACCATAATTTTTCTTTGAACTTTTTTTTATTTTAGTATCTTCTTTCTGTTCTGTATTTTTATTTATTTTTTCTAATTCTTTATTTTTCTTTGATTTTTTCATCTGATTCATTTTAACACCTCAACTTTATAACAGAAGAATTATTTTTCTTCTGTTTCTAATTTTTTCAATACTTCTTTTGTAACTATAATTGCTTTTTCTCTAATTTCATTTGCTGTTTTTTGTAAAACAGGAGTACCTTTTTCAACAACATATTCAACTAATTCTTCTGCTTTATTTTTTATACTTTCAGCTTTACTTTTAGCAATTTTAAGAACTTTTTCTTTATCTAAATCAGTAAGTTCTGACTTTATGTTTTCTATTTTTTCTTGTACATTTTTCTTAACTTCGTCTGAATCAATTTCTTTTACTTTTTTTATTAATTCATCTATTTTATTTTTAAGTGCTTCTCTATTTTCTTTACCTGTTTTCTTAGTTAATAGCATTCCAAGACCAGCACCTACACCTGCACCTAATAAAAACTTACCAAAACCACTTTTTTTCTTTTCTTGTTTATTCTTTTTCATTATTATCTTTTCCTTTCTTTTTTCTGAATAAAACATTAACAAATTTAGATAATGAACTAATTACTTTATCACTTACACTTGCAGCAAAATCAGTAGTTTTATCAATTATATCAAATACTCCATTTACTTTATTCATTTTAGTATTTACATCATCAATTACATTATCAACCTTTTTTAACGTTCTAATTAATTTTATTCCTAATATTATTAAAATAATTATTAAAATTATTAAAAACAAATATAATAACATTATTAAAAATTCATTTACATCTATCATTATTATTCATCCCTTTCACTATATAAAGTTGAATCAATAAATCCAAGTAAATCTTCTTCATCTAAATTGTTGTTATTTTTTACATCTTCCTTAATTTCTGTTTTAGGTTCTTTTTCAATATTTTTGTCTATATGTTTTTCTTTTTTTACTAATAATTCATCTAATTCTTTGCCTATATCATCAGTTAAATCAGAAAGTATATCTTCATTTACATCAATATCTTCTTTAGGTTTTTCTTCTTCAGTATCTTTAAAATTATTTTTGAACAATATTGAGTTACTACCAAACAAAGTGTTTTCTAATTCGTCTTCTAGTGTTCCATATGCTTTATTTCTTATTGTATCTACAGTTGGTTCCACAGTTTCTTTTTTTGGCTCTTCTCTTGAAACTATATCTTCCTTGTGATAATTCTTATCTAAAATACCGTAAATTGGAGATATTATAGGTGTTGGTTTAAAGACTTTCTTTTCCTCTTTCTTTGGTTCTTCTTTTCCAATTGTTTCAATAGTTTTTGAATTTTCTTCTTTTTTACTTTGTTCCTCTTTTTTTATTTCCTCTGAAAATAAATTGCTCTCTTTTCTATCAGGTTCTTTTTTGAAATTTAAATCATTAAAGTCTTCTTCATCAAAAAATATTGGTTTTGGTTCTTTTTTTTCTACCTCTTCAAATCTAAATTTTTCTACTATGTTATCGTCTTCTTTTTCATATCTATTACTTTTTTTATTTGGAGATTCAATAGATACATGTGTAACATCTTTTTGTATTTGCTCTACTATTATATCATCCTCTTCTTCAGTATCATTTACTGGATCTGTAAACATATTTTTAAACTTATCTAATAATTTCATTTTTCTATTCCTTTCCTTGGTTATTTTCTAATTTAAATTTTTCGCTCTTATTAACACTATTATAATTGTTATATTTTCCTGTTTTCTTAGTAAAATAATCCTCTTTTAACATTAAATCTACAACGTCGTAATTGTATTTTATAGTTGATAAGATATATGAAGCATTAAGTATGGTATCATTTAATTCTTTTTCAGTTACAATTGCTTCTATTTTAGCGTAATTATACCAAAAAGTTATGTAATATAATTCTTTTTGTTTATCTATCTCTAAATATCCTTGATATTTAAATCCATCCTCAGTAGACAAAACTTTTGAATAATATACATCTTTTTTTTCAGTATAATTATTTTTTATTTTATAATAGTAATTTATTGTATCAACATATAAATAATAATAAACACCATTTGAATATAAAATATCATTTAAATCATTATTTTCAATATATGTAACCCCACTTGGTAAATAATATTTATAACCACTACCTATTTGGTTAAATAATTTATTATCCTTTGTAAGTATTACATTTAATATATTATCAATGCTTTTGGTATCTATCCTAACTGCTGAACATCCAGTAAGCATTAATAATAGTGTTAAAATTAATATACCTTTTTTCACCATATATCATCTCTAAATTATTATAACAAATATTTTTATATTTTACCATACCTTTATAACTTAAAGTGTAAAAGGAATGTATAATTATTTTTTTACTATTATTTTATATATTGGAAATCCTAGTTTAACAAATTTCTTTTCATACTCTGTTTGAACATTTTCTATATCATTACTATTTACAAGATCTAAACTTACATAGTCTATTTTATAACCATAATTTGAAAAACTAATTAATGAATATTCAAATAAGTTTCTATTATCCGTCTTCATTATTATAATCTTATCTTTTGAAAATAAATTGTCATATCTTGTTAAAAACTTAGGACTTGTAAGTCTTCTATCCTCGTGCCTATTTTTTGGCCAAGGATCTGAAAAGTTTAAATAAATAGTATCTATTTCATGATCAAATACTTCTTCTATTTTTTCTGCATCCATTCTAATTAATCTTAAATTTGGTATATCTTCATCAAGTTTATCTAGTGCGCGAACAATAACACTATCAAATTTTTCAATTCCTATAAAATTAATATTTGGATACTGTTTTGCCATTCCAATTATAAAATCCCCTTTACCCATACCTATTTCTATATGTATAGGATTATCGTTATTAAACAATGTTTTATATTTACCTCTATACATCGTATAGTTTTTTATTATATATGGTGAAGTTTCTATTTTATCACTTGCGCCTTTTACATTTCTAAGTCTCATAAAACCACCATTATCATT
>CANRPA010000036.1 GCA_947632395.1 uncultured Bacilli bacterium
TTTTTCTTCTTCTGTTAATTTTGTTAACATTTCATCAACTTGTTCTTTAGTATAATTTTTAAAATATTCATATATTGATTGGTTTTGTGACTCAACTGGTTTTGTTATTAATTCACCTTTTACTTGTTCTAGTTGTTCTTTCTTTTCTTGAATTATAGTAGAAGTTTCCTCAACTTTTAATGGCCCTTGTGTATTATTTTCTGTAATTTCATAAATTCTTATTTCTCCATCATTTGTTGATTGTTCTACTACTAGCTGTTGGGCTTCATCTTCTTTTCGTCTTGAATTTTTTTCAAATGTTGGATTTGATAATAATTTCTTCATTTTAGGTATTAATAAATTATAAAATTTATAAGTTTGTTCCTTGTTTAATTTTGTTGATACTGGATTATTTAAATCTTCTCCATATCGAATTATTAATAATTCTTTTTCCTCATCTGTTAATTTTGTTAACATTTCATCAACTTGTTCTTTAGTATAATTTTTAAAATATTCATATATTGTTTGGAATCTTCGCATCTTTTCTTTACTATTTTTTTCTTTAGTTTTATCATCATCTTTATAAAAATGTTTTATATGTTTTTTTGATTTTTTATATTCTTCTCTAAATTCTTCTATATTTTGTAAAGACTGTTCTGGATAGGTAGTATAAATTGCTAATGCTTCGGTGTGTTTTGATTTTCTAATCTTATTAAATGCTTTTATCTCAATTTGTCGTACTCTTTCTCTAGTTAAATGATACTTTTTACCTAATTCTTCCAAAGTCATAGGATCCTGATCATTAAATCCATATCTCAACATTAATATATCTATTTCTCTAGGTTTCAAATTGCATTTTTCAAATAAAATTTTTAATTGGGATGGCAAAGTTCCATCTATTGCAATATCTTCAGGTGTTTCTTCAGAAGAAGGTATAAAATCTTCCAATTCTGAATCTTCTTCATCTCCTACAAAGGAATTAATACTTACAGTATCATACTGAAGTTTATACAATTTAGTAGCTTCTGATATTGATAAACCCATTTCATTTGCTATTTCTTTTATTGTTGGGCTTCTACCTAGTTTGTCTTCCATTTTAGTTATTGTTTTTTTATATAATCCAACCTTTTCATATATGTTTACTGGAATTCTTATATTTCTGCCTTTATTAGCAATTGCTCTAGTTATTGCTTGTCTAATCCACCAATTTGCATATGTTGAAAACTTATATCCTTTACTTACATCATATTTATCTACTGCCGTCATTAATCCTAGGTTTCCTTCTTGTATAAGGTCTAAAAAAGATAATCCTCTTCCAATATATTTTTTAGCTATGCTTACTACTAATCTTAAATTACTCTCAATTAATAAATCTCTAGCTTTAGAATCACCTTCAGCAATTTTAATAGCAAGATTTCTTTCCTGTTCAACCGATAATAGTGGTTTTTTACCCATTTCTATTAGATACATTTTAGCTATATCATTAGAACTTAAATCTGATGTATCATAATCATCTTGGTTTATAGTTTCTGACTCATTTATTTCAATATTATTCAACATACAATATGTATCTATCGCTGATAATAATAAACTATCATCAAATAGTTCTTCTGCTTTACCAGATGTTATTTGGGTACTATATTCATTAAATATTGTAGCAATCATTTTATTAAAAACATCATTTTTAGTTACAAGTTCAATTAATAAGTCTGGATTTGGTACATAATTATGTTTTTCTAAAAAACTACTTAATTTTTTAAAAGATTTTATTGCATCTTCATAACTTGAAATATTAACGATTTTTTGAAGTATATAATTATTTAACAAATCAAATGAAAATTTTGGTTCAAAAAGCATTTCCTTGGTCACTTCAAATAACTGAAATTTTATTTTTCTTTTTATATATTCTATATAATCTTGATTGCCTTTATATGTTTTTTTTGAATCAGAAATTTCTTTTAAAACTAATTTAACATAATCTTCATTAGAAATATTTACATATTTAAAAGATAAATATAGTTCATTAATAATAGGTAACAACAAATTATATATTTGTTTAGAATCCAACTGATTCACTTTTTCTAAATTTAATTCCATGTACTACCTCCAATAATCTCTATTTCTTAAAGTTATTTACTTAAGATTAAATTCATTGTTTTTATATTTATCATATTTAACCACAAAAAACACCTAACACCTTATCTATAATAAAGGTTTTGTCTAATATTCTATCATTTTTCATTCTTTTAGTAAATAATTTTTATATTTTTTTAATTACTTTGATAATTTTCAGTATATTAGTCAAAATTAAAGGACTTATTTCCGTTTTTTTGCTTTAAACCTGAAATAAGTCCGATATTTTATAACCGCATTTAGTCTAAAAATTTGTGTTTTTTTAATTTACTATTCTTCTTACCGTTATTATTGGCATTATATACATGTTATCTATTCTAATTCCACCTTCAGGTGTACTAGCATGTATTATCATTCCATTACCTATATAAAGTGCGGAATGTGATACTTGTCCATTATATCCATAAGATATTATGTCACCAACATCTATGTCATTTACTGAAATTCCATATCCATCAAAACTTTGAGATAATGCCGAACGTGATAATGATATACCAAAGTTTAAATAGACTGATTGAATAAATCCAGAACAATCTGCTCCATCTGTTAAACTAGTCCCACCATATACATACGGATTACCCTCAAATTGTAAAGCAAATGCTACAAGTTCATTTAACATAGTTAAATCCCTATTTTGATTTACAGGATTTATATCATAAACAATAGGTGCTGGTTCTACTGCTATTTCTTCTACTACTTCTTCTGTTTCCTCTATTTTTTCTTCATTTACTAATTCTAAATCATGATGTTTTAGATAAAACTCTATTATATTACCATTAAATTCTTTAATAATATCAATATTCTTTACTTCATATATTTTTAATTTTTTATTTGATTCTTCTTTTTGTACTTCTACTGCCAATATATCTAAACTCGTAAATATCATAATAAATATCAAAATTCCATTTAATATTTTTTTCACAACAATTCTCCTCTATTTTTTCCTTTTTTTGGAAAAAACATTTTCGATTATAACAAAATAGTCGAATAATGTCAAATTAATAATTTAACTTTTAATTGGTTTGTGTTATAATTTTTATCAAGAAAGAAGTGCTTTTAAATGAAAAAATCAAGGAACTCTAATATTGAATTACTTAGAATTATATCAATTATTATGATTGTTATAAGCCATTATTCAATACATAATGGAATTTTGAAATATACAATGCCTGTTGGATTTAATAGATTTTTTCTTGAAATTTCTACACTTGGTAATATTGGTACAATAATATTTATATTGATAACAGGTTATTATCTATCTAAGAATGATAATGGATTAAAACTAACTAAAATATTTAAATTATACTTGCAAATTTTATTTTACTCTGTTTTCATATATATAGTTTTAGTCATATTTAAGTTAGAACCATTTAATATTAAAGTTTTAATTAAAGTATTCTTACCTATTTCATTTGAAGAATATTGGTTTGCAAGTGTATATATATTGTTGTATATTTTCCATCCATACATTAATAGATTACTAAATAAACTAGATAGAAAAGAACATTTTAAATTAGTTTTAACAGGATTAATTATTTTTTCATTTTTAAGTACTATTACTACAAAAAAATATTTTGCTAATGAACTTATACAATTTATTTTGTTTTATAGTATAGGTGCTTATTTAAGTAAATATAAAAATAATATATTTAATAATCAAAAACTAAACAAAATTATTTTAATTGTATCATCATTAATTCTAATTTCATCTGTTATATTTTTTGATATAGTTGGAACTAAAGTAAATTTATTTAATCAAAATTCAGTATATCTATTTAGTAGGACATCTATTATTTCTATTGCATTTGCAGTTAGTTTATTTAATATATTTATTAATAAAAAAGAAAAAAATAATACACATATTAATTCAATATCAACATGTGTATTTGGGGTATATTTAATTTCTGATAATAATTATATTAGAAATATATTATGGAGTGATATTTTAAAAAATAAAAATTATATTAATTCAATTTTTCTTGTTCCTCATATGATAATAAGTGTTGCTATAGTATTTATAATTTGTATTTATATAGAATATATAAGAAAATTTATATTAGATAATATTTATGAAAAACATATATCTAACTATATAGAAAAATTACAATTAAAACTTGAAAATACATTTAATAAGATATGTAATAAATTTAAAATAAATTAATATAAATAAAAAATAAATCAAAATCAAGATTTATTTTTTTTAACTTAATGGTGATCCGTAAGGGGTTCGAACCCTTGAATGTAGCCTTGAGAGGGCTATGTGTTAAGCCACTTCACCAACGGACCAATTAACAATAATATTGTAACACAAATATATATTTTTAACAATATTGTTGTAAACTTTTTTTCATTATTGTATAATTATATAAAAGTGAATAAGATATATGGAGGAATACTTTTCATTTAGCGCCAGACCCCAGTGGTTAACGAGGATAATAACTATCGAAAATTCGGCGGATGTTGTTACGGTTGGTGGAATCGTTAGATATATAACAAAAAGTAAAATCAAAATTACAACAAAATATATATCAACACATTTTTAGAAAGAAGGAAAAATATGTGTGGTATCACAGGATACATAGGTAAAAATAAAAATGCCATTAATGTAGTTATAAATGGTTTAGAGTCTCTCGAATATAGAGGATATGACTCTGCTGGTATTGCATACGTTTTAAATAATAAGGTAAATATTATAAAAGAACAAGGAAAAATTGTTAATTTAAAAAATAAAATAGATTTTAATATTCAATCAAATCTTGCTATAGGACATACAAGATGGGCAACACATGGAGAACCAAATCAAATTAATTCACACCCCCACTCTCAAGGTAAATTTACAATAGTACATAATGGTATAATTGAAAATTATCTTGAACTTAAACAAGAGTTAATAGAAAACGGGTATAAATTTAAAAGTTCAACAGATACAGAAGTTGCATGTACTTATATGGATTTTATATACAGTAAGAATAACAATATATTAAAAACTTTAAACGAAGTATCAAAAGTATTTAGAGGTTCATATGCTTTTGGTATTATATGTGAAGATGACTTAGACAACTTATATGCTCTTAGAAAAACGAGTCCACTTATAATAGCTAATGGAAATAATGAAAACTATATAGCAAGCGATGTTCCTGCAATATTAAGGTATACTAATAAATATATACTACTTGATGACATGGAGATTGCTAAAATAAATAGTGATAAGGTTGTAGTTTATAATCAAAATTTAGAAATAGTAAAAAAAGAAATATTAGAATTTGAAGGCTCATTTGAATCTAGTATGAAATGCGGATATGAGCACTTTATGTTAAAAGAAATACATGAAGAACCTTCAGTATTTAAAAATACTATTAATGCTTATTTTGATGGAGATTTTAAAAATATACCTGATTTAACTAAGTATAATAATATTCATATTGTTGCATGTGGATCTGCTTATCATGCTGGATTAGTTGGTAAATATTTAATTGAAAAATATGCCAATATACCAGTATATGTAGAAGTTGCAAGTGAATATAGGTATAAACATAATTTTTATGATAAAGATACATTAGTTATACTTGTTTCACAATCAGGTGAAACTGCAGATACTCTCGCTTCACTTAGAATGGTAAAAGAAAAAAATATTGATACTCTTAGTATTGTAAATGTTGTAGGTTCTAGTATTGCACGTGAATCAAAATATGTAATTTATACTAAGGCTGGTTGTGAAATTGCAGTAGCAACTACCAAAGCTTATCTTGCTCAAATTTCTGTATTTGCATTAATAACAATGTATTTATCTAATAATAAGTCAAAAGAAATATTAGAAGAAATAAATAATATACCTAATTTATTAGAAGAAATTATAAATATAGATTATAAAAATATTTCAAGTGAAATTTATCAAAATCAAAACATATTTTTTATAGGTAGAGGCATTGATTATTCAATATGTATGGAGGGTTCTTTAAAACTAAAGGAAATTTCTTATATAAATAGTGTTGCATATCAAGCTGGGGAATTAAAACATGGAACAATATCTTTAATTGAAAAAAATACACCTGTAGTTGCTCTTTGTACAGATGATTCTTTACTTGAAAAAACTATAAGTAATATTAAAGAAGTTAAAGCAAGAGGAGCAAAAGTTATATTTATAACTACAAGTGATATTGAAGGTGACTTCTATGATTTTAAAGTTAATGTACCAAAAGTTAATGAATTGTTACAGCCTATTATAACTATAGTACCTTTACAATTGATTGCTTATGATGTTGCTAAACTCAATGGATGTGATATTGATAAACCTAGAAATTTAGCTAAATCTGTTACAGTAGAATAAAAACAAGGATGGCCTTGTTTTTTTATTTTATTAATGGCATTATAAGTGGAACTAATTGCTTTTTTCTAGACAAGCAATCCTTTAGAAAATAACCTTCTGTCAAATTTTCTGCATTAAATGCCTCACATAATAGTTCCTCACTTTTACTATCATATAATATATATGAACCTTTTTCAATCATATCAGTTACACATAATATTAATGTATCATACTCTCTAATATCTTTTATCTCGTTTATTCTTTGAACATATTTATCCATATCATTTAATATTTCTTGTGGATTAAATGTAAGTAGTTGAGATATTGTAATTTTCTTTTCATTTACTTCATATGTTTTAAAATCACCTAATATGATTTCATCGATAGTTTTACCTTTTATATTAGTTCCAGCTTTAAGCATATCTAAAGCATATTTATCTATATTGATTTCAGCTATTTCAGCAAGTTTTGTTGCAACATACTTATCATATTCTGTTGTTGTTGGGCTTGTAAATTTTAATGTATCTGATAATATACCACTTAGCATAAGTCCTGCTATTTGCTTAGGTATATACACATCATTCTCATTATATAATGAATAAATTATCGTATTAGTACTACCTACTGTCATATTTCTAAAATTAATAGGCATATTAGTTGTAATTGCACCAATATTATGGTGATCTACTACTTCAAGTATCTCTGCTTGATTTAATCCATCTACACTTTGACTAGCATCATTATGATCTACAAGTATTACTTGCTTTTTATTCATTTGATTTAAATCTGTAATTCTAATAAGGCCTAGACATATACCTTTATCATTTATTACAGGATAGTTATTATATCCTAATTTTATACTTTTTTCTTTAAAGTCATCATAATAATCGTTTTCATTAAAACTAATATTTCTTGCATCCATTACTATATTTTTAACATAATTAGATAGTTCTATTAATTTTGATGTCTGAAATGTATCAAATTTAGTTCTTATTATATTTACCCTATTCTCACTAGCAATTTTTATATGTTCTTCTTTTATTTCTAAATTGCCTACTATTATTAATAATTTTATCTTAGAATTTACTGCTGATTCTATCAAACTATGCCTATCCCCTACTATCATAATAGTTTCAGGTGTGAAGTTGTATGTAGCTAAAAAGGTTGTACTTCTAAATGAGGCAGCAATTATATTTCCTTCTATTTCATCATCAAATCTTAATATTTCTTCACCTTCTAATGTTTCAAGTATATTATCATATGAAGTATAAATTTTAGTGAAATTACCTGCTATTAATTCTGAAACTAACATTTTAGAAGTAAGTATTCCTTTTAATTTTTTTTCTTTGTCTACCAAAGGTACACCAGTAATATTTTTTTCTAATAAATATTCATACGCTTTTTTTAAAGATACATTTTCACTTATATAACAATTTTTATAATAATTCAAATCTTTTATTTGTAATCTTACATCTTCTAAGTATTCAGGTTTTTTTACTTTAAAATAGTCAAGCACATATTTTGTTTCATTATTAATATCTCCAAGTATCATAGGTTTTGTTTTCATACCGAGTGATTGTTTTAAATTTGAAAGAGCAATGGCTGCTGTTACTGAATCAGTGTCTGGTTTTTTATGCCCAAATACATATATTTCTCTCATTTTTTACCTCCTATACTTACATAATTTTATCACGAGTATAAATAAATGTAAACTTTAATGAGTTATTTTAAATTATTTTTATAAAAATAATAAAACCAGTTTTATCTGGTCTTAAAAGTTTATATTACCGCTTATTATATTTTTAAAATATTTATAAAACAATTCAAAAAAATTTAATTTTTTTACATCTTCTTGTACTGTTAAATCTACTTCATTTATTATTTTTTTGTTATTCAATACATATAATTTACCTACCACATCACCTGCTTTTACTGGTAAGTTTATTTCATCTAACTTTATTTCGAATGTAGGATTTATTTCTCCATTTACCTTTTTATATAAAATATTTACATCTTTTACTGGTACTATATTTATTTTATCTTTTGTAGATTTAAATATATTTAATGTTTTCACTACACTTTCTGTAGATAACACTTTCTTTAATCCTACAGTAGCAAATGAATAATCTAGCATACTACTTATTTCACTATTTCTAGTGTTGCTATCCGGCTCACCCATAACTGTTGCTATTATTCTCATATCGTTTTGTTTCATTGTTGCAGTTAGACAATATCCAGCACCAGCAGTATATCCTGTTTTAAGTCCATCAACACCTTTTTTAAATCTTACTAATTTATTTGTATTTACAAGCCATATCTTTCTTGAGGTATTTTCTCTTAAATATGTTTCATATATACTTGAATATTCCAAAATTTTTTCATGTTTTACAAGTTCTCTTGCAATATGTGCCATATCATATGCACTTGAATAATGACCTTCTTCATCTAAACCATGGCAATTTTTAAAATTAGAATCTTTAAGTCCTAATTCTTTTGCTTTATCATTCATCATTTTAACAAAATTTTCTTCCGTACCGGCAATTGCTTCTGCAAGTGCGACTACTGCATCATTGCCACTTGCAATTGTTACACCCTTAAGTAGATCATCAACACTCATTACCTCACCTGTTTCAAGCAATATTTGAGATCCTCCCATACTTGAAGCATTACTTGATACTGTTATTTCTTGATTGAGTGTTATTACACCTTTTTCTATTGCTTCCATTATAAGTAATAAACTCATCATTTTAGTCATACTTGCAGGTTCTAATTTTTCATGTGAATTGAATTCATAAAGTATCTCGCCTGTACTTTCTTCAAGTATT
This sequence comes from uncultured Bacilli bacterium, assembly GCA_947632395.1. Lineage (GTDB taxonomy): Bacteria > Bacillota_I > Bacilli_A > RF39 > UBA660 > UMGS1613. The sequence continues at coordinate 9,244 of CANRPA010000036.1, forward strand.
ATTGCACTTTTAGCGTTTTTAGCAAGTATATTTGAATCATTTTCTTCAAGTGCAGATGTTCTAGGAATAAAAATAAATGCACAAATTATAATTATTAATATTTTTTTCACTTTTTCACCTCTAATAAAGATTATGAAATATATGTAAAAAAATACTAAATTAAATAAAACATTATCAAAAACTATAAATTTGCATATGTAATATAACTAATTAAGTTTCTTTTAATTTTTATTTTTTTAACCTTAATGAATTAAATACAACTGTCAAACTACTGATTACCATTGATAAAGCGGCAATCATTGGACTTAAACTTATTTTAAAAGGTTTTAATAAACCAATAGCAATAGGTATCATACAGATATTGTAAAAAAAGGCCCAAAATAAATTTTGCTTGATTAATTTAATTGTATTTTTACTGATATAAAATAAATCTAATATTTTACTTAAATCATCATTCATTAAGATTACATTAGAAGAATTTGCTGCAATATCTGTACCACCATTTACTGAAACACCTATGTCACTACTTGCCAATGATGGAGCATCATTAATACCATCCCCAACCATCATAATTGTATAACCATCTTTTTTCAATTTTTTTAAATAAATCTCTTTATCTTGTGGTAAACAGTTAGCAACAACTTCATCTATTCCAAGAGATTCTGCAATTATATTTGCTGTTATTTCATTATCTCCAGAAAGCATAATTATTTTTTTACCCATTTTTTTTAAACTTTCAATTGTATATTTTGCATTATCCCTAATGGTATCTTTAACTCCAATAATAGCTATAACTTTATTATCTTGTATTATATAAACTATACTATTTCCATCTAAAGAAAGTTCTTTTTCAACTTCTTTATAATTATTTTTAATACTTAATTTTGAAAACAACTTATTGTTACCAACATATATTTTGCTTTTGTTATATTCGCCAAATAATCCTATACCTAAAATATCATTAAACTTTTCTATTTTTCGAAGTTCTAATTTGTTATTTTCACTATATGACTTGAAAGCACTTGCTATTGGATGTGTTGAATTTTGTTCTATACTTGAAACTATACTCAAAAGTTCTTTATCACTATAATTACTATAATTATTGATTTTAGATATTCTTAAATCACCATAAGTAAGAGTGCCTGTCTTATCAAATATAATTGTATCTATCTTATTTGCATTTTCTAGTGTTTCACTTGTTTTAATTAAAATTCCATTTTTTGCAGCCTTTCCCTCACTTATTACAATAGCAAGAGGTGTTGCCAGTCCTAAAGCACATGGGCAAGCAACAACTAAAACAGTAACAAAAGAAATTATTGCATCACTAAATGGAAAACCTAAAATTAAATAACCAATTAATGTTAATATAGAAATAATTATTATTCCTGGCACAAAGATGCTACTTATTTTATCCGTTAGTCTTTGAATTGGTGGTTTTGTATTCGTAGCTTCTACTACTAATCTTACAATTTCTGAAATTGTAGAATCTTTACCTATTTTCTCTGCTTTATATTCTATATATCCATCAATGTTAATGCTTCCTGCTATTACTTTATCTTTTATGTTTTTTTTCTCTTGTTTAGATTCTCCTGTTATAAATGCTTCATCTAAGTGTGTTTCTCCACATACAATAACACCATCAACGGCAATTTTCATACCTGGTTTACAAATAAGAATATCTCCAATATTTACTTCATCTATTGTAACTTCTTTTTCACCATTCTCAGTTTTTAATAAAGCATTTACTGGAGTTATTTGAACTAACTCCTTAATAGCTTCTTTAGTTTTTTCTTTAGATTTTTTGTCTATATATCTACCTAATTTGATAAAATAAATGATTGTAGCAGCAGATTCAAAATATAAGTTTTCTACTAACATATAATTACCATTTATTATTAATATTAGATTAACTAAACTATAAATAATGCTAGCAAGTACACCTATTGTTACTAATGTATCCATGTTTGGATTTCTATGTATCAAATTTTGAATTCCTCTTTTTATTATATCAAAACCATATATTAAAAATGGAATTACAAGTACAAAAAGCGCTATACCATAATTAATTGGGTGCTTTACCATATGTAAAAATGGAATAACTGGAAGTTTTAACATATGTCCCATAGATATATACATTAATAATATAGTTAGAAACGCAAAAATTATTAGATAATATTTTGTATTATCTT
>CANRPA010000037.1 GCA_947632395.1 uncultured Bacilli bacterium
CAAAAGAATTGAATGGGCATTATGAAGGAGAAGATTTTATAGTTCCTAAATGGTATTACGATTTGACTAATATAAATTAGGGCAAACCTACTAATTCTGAATTTATTGTGACAGTAGCAGATAAACTTAGATTAGATTATCATAAAATATAAATATGTTAGAAAACTTCTAACATATTTTTATAAAAAATGTTGCTAAAAAAACAAATTTATTATATACTATATAAGTATTGGAGGAAGTAAAATGGAAAAAAGCAAAAATTTAAAAGAAGTTGTTATAAAAATAGAAGGAGAAAAGTGGGAAAAAGCTCTTGATAAAGCATTTAAACAAGCAAATGCTAAAGCTAAAATAGATGGTTTTAGACCAGGTAAAGCACCTAAAAATGTATTTCTAAAGCACTATGGAATTGAATCTTTATTTATGGACGCATCAAATTTTTGTATAGAGGATGCATATGAGAAAATGATGGAAGAAAATAAAGATTTACAAATAGTTGCTAGACCACTTGTAGATATAAGAGGAATAGATGAAAAATCTATAGAATATGTGTTTACTTTAACATTAAAACCAGAAGTAAAATTAGGTAAATATAAAGGTTTATCAATAAAAAAGGAAGAAGTAAAAGTAACTAAAAAAGAAATTGATGAAGCAATTGATCATATGAGAGAACATTATAAAGAAAATGTAATTAAAGAAGGAAAAGTTGAAAAAGGAGATATTGCTATAATCGACTTTGAGGGATTTAAAGATGGAGTTGCTTTTGAAGGTGGTAAAGGTGAAAATTATTCACTTGAAATAGGTTCAAATACATTTATACCAGGATTTGAAGATCAAATAATTGGTATGAAAGCAGGAGAAGAAAAAGATATAAATGTTACTTTTCCAGAAGATTACCACGCTGAAGATTTAAAAGGAGCACCTGTAGTATTTAAAGTTAAAGTTAACGAAGTTAAGGAAGTTAAAATACCAGAAATAGATAAAGAATTCTTTGAAGATTTAGGTATGGAAGGTATAGATACTAAAGAAGCTTTAGAAAAGCAAGTAAAAGAAAATATTACTGCCAGCAAAAATATGCAAGCAGAAGAAAAATATACACAAGATTTACTTGAAGAAATTGTTAAAACTTCAGAAATTGATATTCCTGAAACAATGATTAACGATGAAACTGACAGAATGGTAGATGAATTTGCAGAACATATTAGTATGCAAGGAATATCTATAGATCAATTTTATAAATATACAAATTCATCTAAAGAAGATTTAAAAGACAAATATAAAGAAGAAGCACTTAAAAGAATTAAATATAGATTAATAATAGACGAGATTAAAAAACAAGAAAAAATAAGTGTTGATGATAAAGAAGTAGATGAAAAAATAGACGAACTTGCTAAAAAATATAATATGACTAAAGAAGAAGTAAAAAAACAATATGGTGAAAACATTGATTATGTTAAATATGATATAGAAGTTCAAAAAGTACTTAGTATAATAAAAGGTGATAAATAATCATCTTTTTTTCTTGATTTCACAATTTAATTAATATATAATTTAGTTAGGTGGTATTATGGACAAAATAGTAGAGTTATTAAAAAGTATAAATTATCAAATACCTAAAGAATTATTATTTAATTATAAAAAAATAAATATAGAAGATAATGAATTAATAATAATTATATATTTAATCAATCAATCAAGTAATATTTATAATCCAAAACAAATAAGTAATGATTTGGATATGAATTTAAATAGTGTACTTGAAGTAGTAAATTCATTATCAGAAAAAAATATAATTAAAATAGAAATGGAAAAAATAAACAATATAAGATGTGAAATAGTTAATTTAGATTTGTTATATGAAAAACTTGCTCTTTCACTTGATGAAACTAAAAAAGAAGATTCTAATTTATATAGTATATTTGAAACAGAATTTGGAAGAACTTTATCTCCTATGGAGTATCAAATAATTGGTAGTTGGATTGATGCTGGATATGATGAAGAATTAATAAAACTTGCAATTAAAGAGGCTGCTTATAATAATGTTAAGACATTAAGATATATAGAAACTATAATAGTTGAGTGGGGTAAAAAAGGAATTAAAACTAAAGAAGATGTTGAAAAAAATAGAAAGCAATTTAAAAATAATAGTTCTAATAAAAAAGAATTATTTGATTACGATTGGTTGAATGATGAAGGAAATAATTAATTATTTAGATGAATTGTTTCCTAATCCTCATTGTGAATTAAATTATAATAAAGACTATGAATTATTGCTTGCAGTTATGATGAGTGCTCAAACAACCGATAAAAGAGTAAACATGGTAACAGATGTATTATTTAAAAAGTATGATACCTTGGAAAAATTAAGCAATGCGAATATAAATGATATAATTGATATAATAAGACCCATTGGAACATTTAATAAAAAAGCAAGTAATATAATAAGTATATCTAAATCTTTATTGAAAGATAAAAACGGAAAAGTACCAAATGATAGAACTTATCTAGAGGGTTTAGATGGGGTAGGTAGAAAAACTACGAATGTAGTACTTTCAAATTTATACAATGAACCATGTATTGCTGTAGATACACATGTATCAAGAGTAAGTAAAAGATTAAATATTGCTTTAGATTCAGATAATGTATTAATAATAGAAAAAAAATTAAATAAATTTTTTCCTAAAGATAAACTATGTAGATTGCATCATCAGTTAGTATTGTTTGGAAGATATTATTGTAAATCTCAAAATCCATTATGTGATAATTGTAAATTAAAAAATATTTGTAAATACAAAAAAGATAAGAATTAAATTTCTTACCTTTTTTTTAATTTTGTGTAGTAGGCTGTGATGGTTGTGTCGGTTGCGTTGGTTGTTGTGGTTTAGTTTCAGGTTTTGTTTCTTCCCCTTTATCAGTATCTGGTTTATTATTTTCTGTTTCAGAATCATTATCATCTTTATCAGGTAAAATACCAGTTACTTGTATTTTTGCTTTAACTTCACTACCATCACTCATATTATTTTTAAATATAGAGTAAGCAGTTTTTACCACAAATGTATATTCGCCAGATTCTTTTATATCAATTTCATATTTGTTTGTAGTTACAAAATCGAGAAGTTCTAAGTCACCATTTGCATTCTTTTTATAAACATTATAACCAATTTCTCCAATGTTATTATTATTATATGTTATTATGTTATTGACATGTGCATTTAAATAAGATTCATTTAAGAATAATTTAGAATAATAAGATTTTAAATAACTTGCTGTATTAATTCGTGGAGTTTCTACTTGATCCCAATTAAGAACTATTTTGTTTCCTACAGTACTTGCTTTTAAGTTACTTACATTAGATAATTTTGCAAATCTTTCAGAAACAGTAGTAGGTTCAGTACCTTTTATAAATAATTCTGTTTGTCTTAAACTTGCTGGTGTATATTCACTTGGAAGCATTGCTTCAGGACAACCTGATTCAACTTCAACCGCTACAACTCCACTAGGTTTAGTAAAGTAATTACTATTAGTAAATACCTTTCTTCCTATAGCCTGGAATAATCTGCCATGTTGTAGTGAAGCAAAAGTATTATAACCTTCTGTTACATCGTTATATCCATACCAAACGCCAATAGAGTATTCAGTATTAAAACCAACAACCCATAAGTCATTAACTGCACTTTGAGGTAAATTGTTTTCTCTCATAGTATTTTCTGGATAGTTTGATGTACCTGTCTTACCAGCATATCTAATACCATTGATATTATAATATCCACCAAGTGCACTAGGAGCAGTGGATGCAAGCATATCACTTATAATATATGCAGTTTCCTCGCTCATAGCTTTAGTTGTTTCTACTTTATTTATATATTCTTCGTTAGTATCATTAAATATAACTTTAGTAAATGTATAAGGTTTAGTATAAATTCCATTATTAGCAAATGCAGCATATGCAGCAGCCATGCTTAAAGGACTTTCACCAGTATATCCCCCTATTGAATGTGCTTCATGTAATGTACTATCAACAGATGCATCAATTATATCACTAGAATCAGATTCATTAATACATATTTTTTTCTTTCTTTTATATCCCTCAGGACAAGAATATATTTCAGGAGTTAATCCTAAATTAGTTGTGAACTCAATAATATTTTGTTTATCAACTGCTTTGAAAGTTTTAAGTGCTGGAATATTTCTTGAACCCATTAAAGCAACTCTAATAGTTTCAAGACCTTGATATCCACCATCCCAGTTATTAATTGCAGGTCCATTAGTATAACTTGTAGGTTCATCAACTATTTGTTGATAAGAACTCCAATTATTGTATTCGATAGCAGGACCATAATCATAAAGAGGTTTAGCAGTAGATCCAATGTGTTTTTCAATATCAGTAGCATAGTTCCAAAGACCAACAGCCTCAGAATTTCCACGGTTACCACCAAGAGCAACAACACTACCATCTTTTACATTTACAATTGCAATTCCTGCTTTTACTATATCATTTTCCCAATCAAATGTTTCACCATTCATAATATCGTTTAAATAGTCTTGTATATCAGTATTGATAGTTGTATAAATTGTCATAGGTGTAGTATAAGGATTTTTTCCTGTTTTTTCCTCTACTTCATCAACAACTGCATCTATGAATGATTGGTAATCAGAAAGTCCTCTATTTAATTCTTGATTTTCTTCTTTAGGAACAACTATTTTTTCAACAGTCATTTTTTTAGCGATTTCATATTCTTCTTCAGTAATATATTCATGTCTTAACATAAGATTTAAAACAGTTAATCTTCTTTTTTCAGTACCTTCTGGATTAGAATATGGATCATATCTACCAGGTGCTTGGAAAAGACCAGCTATCATAGCCGCTTCGGCTAAATTTAAATCTTTCGCACTTTTATTAAAGTAAGTTATAGCAGTTTGTTCAACACCGAATGTATTTTTTGCAAGCCATTGTGAGTTGACATAAAATTCCATTATTTGTTCTTTGGAGTATTTCTTTTCAATTATATTACTAGCAACGTATACATCGGTAAATTTTCTAATTATACCTTCTATTCCATCTGCTTCATCCGATGTATATTGTTTTTTTGATATTTGCATAGTTAATGTAGATGCTCCACCAGCAGGTTTTCCAATTAATTGATATATAGTAGCAGTTAAAAATCTTGACCAGTCTACACCATTATGTTCAAAAAATCTTGAATCTTCTGTAGCAACTATTGCATCTATTAATACCTCAGGTATTTCATCATAAGATATTATAGTACGTTTTTGTTCACCAAGTTCTGCAAGTAAAGTGCCATCTGCTTTTAAAACTTTAGATGGTTCAGAAACGTAAAATTTTGACTCATCAAATTCTGGTGCATTTTTTACTATATATGCAATAAATAAACTAAATGCAACAATACCTAATATAAAGAAAATAAGAAATATTATTAATAGTATTTTAAATACTTTTTTAACTTTAGATTTCTTTTTATTTTTTTTCTTCTTCTCTTTTTTCATATCTATCTCAATTCCTTTATTAGTGTCTTCTATTTCTAATTTACTATTATCATCTGTTTGTAAATTATTAGTATCGTCTGTTTCCAAATTACTAATATCTTCTTCTATTTTATTAGAATTCCTTCTTTTTTTATTATAGATACCTAAAGATATTGTAACACCGAAATAAATTACATTTATTGCTACAAATATTATAAGTGCTTTTAATAAACCAATAGTTAAATATGCTACTACAAATATTAAAATACTTAAAATAGGAATTATTATATCTTTAGGATCATTATCCCAAATTTTTTTAAATTTTTTTAATATTTTCATATTACTATCTCCCTTCAATATAATTATCAATAATTTTTAAATAGTCTAATCTAGGATTTAACCCTTCTTTAATAATTATTCCTTTGTCATTAAAATATGAAACAGGTATAGACACTCTATCATTATTATCTATAAAATTTAATAAATCTTCTATAAATAGTAAAAATGTTTTATCCAATCTAACAAATCTTACTATGATAAATCCAATACCTTCCATGTTGTAAATTCTTTTTAAATGTTCTATTTGATGATTATGAATATTACTAAGAGGAAAACTTGTCATACTTTTAGTTTCCTTTGCTTCAAAGTCTATATATTTTCCTTTGTATATTCCATTATAATCAGTAGTAGATGGAACTATGAAATGTGCTTCTTTTATAACAGCATCCTTTCTAGATTTATAATCTACCTTATTTATAGTAATAGGAGTAGGCTTTTTATATATAGCTGCTATGTTACAATCTAAATAATATTTATTACTATTATTTATATCTTCTTCTAAATTCATTCCACGATTTCCGTATGTTTTAACACTTATAAATTCTTTTTTAATGCCTTTTGGATAATTCACTATATCACCAAATATAATTATACAATAAAATAAAATATTTTTCTACTTAAAAACTTAAATTTTATGTAGTTCTAGTTTTATCTAATTTTGTCGAATCGCAACACTAAAAATTAAAAAAATGTTAGTATTAAAATAGAGGTGAGAACATGAGAAATAGTTCACATATAGAAAATGTATTTAACAGTATGATTAACGATATAAATTATATAAAAAAGTCTACTTATTTGGTGAAGAATAAGTAGTCCTTTTTTTATTGACAAAATACTTACTTTTTGAGATAATTATATTTAGTAAAAGTGAGGTGTCTATTATGGATCAAAGTAGATTATTTTTAACTAGTCAAGATATATTAGAAAAAGATTTTAAAATTGATACAAGAGGTTATAGACCACAAGAAGTGGATAAATTTCTTGATTTAATTATAAAAGACTATGAAGAGATGCATTCAATGATACGTGATTTAGAAAGAGAAAAAAAACAACTTATAGAAGATAATATCAATTTAAAACAGGAAGTTAGAAATTTAAAAACTAAGTTGGAAGTACTATCTGAAAATGAGGGCAGTGGGAATAGTTCCAATGCAGATGTACTTAGAAGAATATCAAAATTAGAAAAGATAATTTATGGTAAGGAATAATATTTTGACAAATGCTGCATTTATTATAGTGTAGAGGAAAGTCCATGCTCACATAGTCTGAGATGACTATAGTGTTCACGCTAGGGGAAAAAATAACCCTAGGTAGTAATTTTTACTAACGGCTCTTGATGACCTAAGTCTTATGATATGGTCTAGAGTATAAAAGTGCCAAAGAGACGATTAAACTAGAAATGGTTGACGTGGAACGTGGTAAACCCCGTGAGTGAGAAACCCAAATTTGGTAGGGGAACCTTGATAGGGAAATGAACTGATTCGAGGACTGGAAACAGTAGATAAATATTTGTCGCTTCTTTTGAAGAACAGAACATGGCTTATAAAATATTATTTTTTTTAGAATTGAGGTATATATGAAAGAAATAGGAGAAAAACTAAAAGAAACTAGAGAATCAATGGAAATAACAATAGAAGAAGCAGCAGCTGATTTAAAACTTCAACCTTCACAAATAGAAAATATAGAAGAAGGAAATAAGGATGCCTTTAAAGATATATATTTTCTTAAAATGTTTATAAAAAACTATTCTAAATATTTAGGACTTAACGATGAAAAAATGATTGAAGATTTTAATGATTATTTGTTTGATTTTACTTCAAAAATTTCACTTGCTGATATAAAAGCAGCTGAAAAAGAACAAAAGAAAAAAGAAAAAAAATTGAAAACAGTTAAAATATCCTCTCCTTATACAGTAGAAAAAAAACAGCAATACAATATACCAAGATTACTTATAATAGGTGGTATAATTATTGGTTTAATTATAGCTATATACGTAATAGTATTAATGTTTATTAAAAAAGATGATGAACCAACAAATACTATAGTTCAGAATAAAGGAGTTGTAACACATGAATTTGCCTAATAAATTGACAATTAGTAGAATAATATTGTCTATAATAATTATACTATTACTATTAGGTAGTGGTTTTATAACATCTGTTTTTGGATTTGAAATACCTAAAGTATTTGTTAATGAAAGTATAGTAATAGATTTAAAATATGTAATAGCAGGCATTTTATTTATATTAGCTTCTATAACAGATTTTTTAGATGGATATTTAGCAAGAAAAAAGCATTTGATTACTAATTTTGGTAAATTAATTGATGCTATAGCAGATAAAATACTTGTAAATTCTGTACTTATAATATTAGCAGCACAGGGTTTTATACATCCAATAATACCAGTTATACTTATTATTAGAGATAGTATAGTAAATTCAATAAAAATGCTTGCTGCTAGTAGAGGAAAAGTAGTTGCTGCAATAAAACTTGGAAAGGTTAAAACAGCATGTCTTATGATAGGAATAACTTTAACACTTTTCTATAATTTACCATTTGAACTTTGGAATATATCAGTAGATTCAGCATTCTTATTTGTTGCAACGATACTTTCAGTAGTATCTGGTATACAATATTTTTCACTTAATAAATATTTAATAAAATAATATAATTGATATGAAAATTTAATAAGAGATAACAATAAAGTTATCTTCTTTTTTATTTATATATTAGTATAATTTAACATCTTATTATTTTTTTGATATAATAAATTTGATAAATAATGTTAAACTCTACGATTCGTTTGGTGCTATTACATTAATCTAATATTATAATTATTTACGGAAGGAGAAAAATTATGAATCAAGAAAAAATAGGAAAATTTATTTGTAAAATCCGTAAAGAAAAAAATATGACACAACAAGAGTTGGCAGATAAAATTGGTGTTACAGATAGAGCAATATCTAAATGGGAAAATGGTAGAGGAATGCCAGATTTATCATTAATTAGTCGTTTATGCGAGGAACTCAATATCACAGTAAATGAATTATTAAGTGGTGAAAGATTAAATAATCAAGAATATCAAGAAAAATTTGAAGAAAATATTATAAATACATTATATTATTCCAATAAAAAAGTAAAAAGTATTAAACTTACTTTCATAGTATGTATCACAATTGTAGTTTTAACTTTGATGACTTTGCTTGTACTTTTTGGAATTGATATTAATAGAATGAGAAATAATGAGCCAGTCTTTTTTAGCACTTGGGGATTTAAATACGCACCACCTGTAAATTTAGATAATGTTAATATTGAAACAACAATTAAACAATATTTAATAGAAAACGATGAAAAACATCATCAAAATGAAAAATCTTTTGTAGCAATGAAAACTTATTTGATAACAGAAGATTCAAAAGATAAATATTTTGTTTACGCTTGGGTATTACAAGAAAATTATTATGAAGAAAATGGTGAAATAATTAATGATACAGGGTCATCTATTCCTTATAAATTTGAATTAGTAAAAATAGATGATGAATTTATAGTAGAAAATTATGATATTCCAAGAGACGGAACTGATTATGCTAAAGATATGAAGCGTATATTTCCTAATAGAGTATTAAATGATATGGATAATGTTCATATTGATGGAACAATAGAAAGATTGATGTTAGATATTGAGCAACAAGTAAAATTGTATTTTCATAAATAAATTTAAATATTTTGATAATCTAAAAGGAGTTAGTCTGAAAATAAATTTTTCATGACTATGTGTGCCTTGAACGAAGTGAAAGGAATGTGTGGTTATTATGAAAGTAGTATGTGGAAAATTATGTGGATTTTGTGCTGGAGTAAATTATACTATTAATAAGGCATTAGAAATATTAAATACAAATGAGAAAATATATTGTTTAGGAAAAATTGTTCATAATGAAATTGTAATAAAAAAATTAGAAGATAGAGGAATGATTACTGTTGATAGTATAGATGATATTCCTAATAATTCTAAAGTCATTTTTAGAGCGCATGGTGAGGCAAAAGAAACTTATGATAAAGCAAAATTAAAAAATATTGAAATTATTGATTTAACGTGTGGAAAAATAAAAATCATTCGAAAAAAAATAGAAAAAGAAAAAGGTAAGTCATTTATTTTGATAATAGGAAAAAAGGATCATCCTGAAATAATAGGAAATTTGAGTTATTCTGGAAAAAATAGTAGTGTTATAGAAAACATTAAGGATATTTCAAGTGCATATGAACAATATAAAAAAACACACTTGAAGAATATTTATATTATTTCTCAAACTACATTTTCAAGTCAAAAATTTGATGAGTTAGTAAAAGCAATTAAAACTACATTCATTGATAATAATGTCAACATAATTATTGATAAAACTATTTGTGATGCAACAGAAAAACGACAACAGGAGGCTTATGAATTATCTAAAAATGTTGATTTAATGATAATTATTGGTGGTAAGAATAGCGCTAATACTAAAGAACTTGCTAAAATTTCAGAAAAAAATTGTAGTGATTATATACTAATTCAGAATGTTGATGATTTAAAAAATATTTCGTTTTTTAATAAAAATACAGTTGGAGTTATATCAGGGGCTTCAACTTCTAAAGAAACAGTAGATGAAGTAGTTGAATATTTAAAAAAGTTAAAATATTAACTTAAAAAGAAAAGAGGAAAAATTTATGTTATCTGAAAAGGAAAATTATAAAATAAAAAAAAGTATAATTATTTATTTTAGTAGAGCCGATGAAAATTATTCAGTTGGTTATATTAATAAAGGAAATACGGAGGTAATTGCTGAATATATTAGAGATTTTACGGGTGCTGATATATTTAAAGTTGAATGTGCTAAACCTTACTCAGCAGATTATAATACTTGTATTGAAGAAGCAAAGCAAAGACAAGCCAATCATTATGCGCCAATAGTTTCACAAGTGCCAGATTTAACAGAATATGAAGTTATTTATTTAGGATCTCCAGTGTATTGGGGAGATATGCCAGAAGAATTGGTTACTGCATTAAAGAATATTGATTTTACTGGAAAAACGATAAGACCATTTGTAACTCATGAGGGTTCAGGTCTTGCAAATATTCCTAATCAAATTAAGAATGTTTGTAAAGGCTCAAATGTAGTTGATGGACTTGCGATTCGTGGTTCTTCAGTAAATTTATCTAAAAATAAAGTTGAGGATTGGATATAATCCATCTATCTTTTTTTTATGATACAAATAATAAAGAGTAATTTTTATTAAAAGTTAATATTATATAGTAATTATTTTTTGTATAAATTAATTTTATAATATGCTATAATGTATATGGTGATA
>CANRPA010000038.1 GCA_947632395.1 uncultured Bacilli bacterium
TTTTTGATGGTAAAGAAATAAGAAGTATTTGGGATAGTGAAAAAGAAGAATATTACTTTAGTGTTGTTGATGTTATAGGTGCATTAACTGACAGTAAAATACCAAAAAGATATTGGACTGATTTAAAAAGAAAATTAGAAAGTGAAGGAAGTCAGTTGTACGAAAATATCGTACAACTAAAAATGAAATCTTTAAAAGACGGAAAATTTTATAGTACAGATATGTTAGAAACAAAAAATGTATTTAGACTTATTGAATCAATTCCTAGTCCCAAAGCAGAGCCTTTTAAAATGTGGTTGGCAAATTTAGGAAGTGAAAGAATTGATGAGGTCTTTGATCCTGAAGTTGCAGTTAATAGAGCAGTAGAATATTATCGAAAAAAAGGATATAATGATGAATGGATAAAGGCAAGGTTAAATGGAATTGTAGATCGATTTAAACTTACCGATGTATGGAAAGAAGGGGGAATTACTAAACCATTAGAATATGCTCTTTTAACTAATGAAATATATAAAGGTTGGTCAAATATGACTGCTTCTGAATATAAAAAATTAAAAGGTCTTCGAAAAGAATCGTTGAGAGATAATATGACTGACATTGAAGTTGCTCTAACAAATATTGGTGAAATAGCAGCAAGGGATATTGCAAGAGAAGAACATCCAAAAGGCTTAAAAGAAAACTTAAATGTAGCAAAACGTGGTGGAGGAGTTGCCAAAGGAGCAAAGGACTTATATGAAAAAGAAACCAAAAAATCAGCTATATCTAAAAGCAACAGTTTAAATTATAAATATATAGATGAAACAAAGAAAATAAAAGAAAAAGTGAGTGATAAAAATGAGTAATAATAGTGAAAAACAAGGGTTGCATAAAAGCGTAATCAACTGGTACCCAGGACACATGGCTAAAACTAAAAGATTAATAAGTGAAAACATAAATTTAATAGATATAGTATATGAAGTAATAGATGCTAGAATGCCATACTCATCAAAAATAAAAGATATAGATTCATATATAAAAGATAAAAAGAAAATACTTATTATGACTAAAATAGATTTATGCGATTTAAATGAAACTAATAAATGGATTAAATATTATGAAAAAATAGGATACAAAGTAGTTGGTTTGGATTTAGAAAAAAATACAAATTTAAATAATTTAATCAATATTACTAATAATTTAATGGAAGAAGAAAATAAAAAAAGAATCAGTAAAGGCATGACAAAAAGAAAAACTAGAGTACTCGTTGTTGGAATACCAAATGTAGGTAAAAGTACTCTAATAAATAGATTAGTCGGTAAAAAAGTTGCAAATGTTGGTAATATGCCAGGTGTTACAAAAAATTTAAATTGGATTAGGGTAAATAAAGACATAGAATTACTTGATACACCAGGAATACTTTGGCCAAAATTAGATGAGGAAGAAGTTGCTTTTAACCTTGCTAGTTTAACTTCCATTAAAGAAGAAATATTACCTATAGAGAAGGTAGTAATATATATATTAAATAAGTTAGATAAATATTATAATAACATATTAAAAGAAAGATATGGTATAGAAAAAGTTGACAATGATAATATAGAATCTACTTTAAACATAATAGGTAAAAAAAGAGGATGTCTTACTAAAGGTGCTATAGTTGATTACGATAAAGTTTATAGCATAGTTATGAATGATATAAAAAATGGGATAATAAAAAATATTACGTTTGATAGGTGTGATAAATAATGGATAAAAATATGTTAGTTTTAGCATACCTAGGAGATTCGATATATGAAACTTATATCAGGAAATATTTAATTTCAATAGGTATATGCAAAGTAAAAGAACTTCAAGAAAAATCAGTTAAATATGTAGGTGCGAAAGGACAAGCATATTATTTGAAAAAAATGGTGGATAACAATTTTTTTTCAGATGAAGAATTAAATGTAATAAAATGTGCAAGAAATCATAAAAATAATCATAAGCCTAAAAACTGTGATATTATAACTTATAAGTATGCAACAGGATTAGAAGCTTTAATAGGATATCTATATTATAAAAATGAAATAACTAGAATAGAAAAAATAATGAATTATATTATAAATAGTGAAAATAACCAATAAATGTGTTATAATCTACATATAGCGTTTTGGAGGAAAATATGTACGTATACGGAAAGAATGTTGCTTTAGAATATTTGAATAATAATAAAAAAATAAAAAAGGCTTTTATACAAAATAATTTTAATGATTTTGATATCATTAATAAGATAAATAAAAAAAATATAAATAGACAAACACTTTTAAAAATAGATATGGATAAAAAAGTAGATGGATTACATCAGGGTATAATACTCGATGTAGAAGATTATAAATATTCTAATTTAGATGATATAACAAAAGGCGAAGATAGTTT
Organism: uncultured Bacilli bacterium; assembly: GCA_947632395.1. Classification (GTDB taxonomy): domain Bacteria; phylum Bacillota_I; class Bacilli_A; order RF39; family UBA660; genus UMGS1613. Next base: position 2,392 of record CANRPA010000038.1, read on the forward strand.
AATAGTAATGTTAGATCATATAGAGGATCCACATAATTTTGGTGCAATAATTCGTACTTGTGAAGCAGCAGGCGTAGATGGAATAATTATACCAGAGAATAGAAGCGTAGAGGTTAATGCAACAGTTATAAAAACTAGTGTTGGTACTACAGAAAAAGTTAAAATAGTACAAGTTACAAATTTAAACAATACAATTAAAATCTTAAAGGATAGAGGATATTGGATATTTGGAACAGATATGGATGGTACTGACTATACTAAATTAAATTATAAAGGAAAAACGTGCATAATATGTGGTAATGAAGGATTCGGAATTTCTAAATTAGTTAAAGAAAATTGTGACTTTATTGCAGCAATTCCAATGAAAGGTGAAGTAAATAGCCTAAATGCATCAGTTGCAACAGGTATAGTATTATTTGAAGCTGTAAAACAGAGGGGATAAAATGGATTATAAAGATTTTAATGATTATGAACTTATAAATTATATAGCAGAGGGAAATGAAGAAGCCAATAATATATTAATAAAAAAGTATGAACCATTAATAACAAGTATAGCAAGTAAAATGTTACCACTTTGCAAAAATAATGGACTTGATATAAATGACTTAATTCAAGAAGGAATGATAGGTTTAAATCATGCTATAGATAGATATCAAGAACAAGAAGATACATTGTTCTATACTTATGCTAAAAAATGTATAGAAAGAAAAATAATAAGTGTAGTAGTAAGTTCAAGAAGAAATAAAAATAAAATATTAAATGAATCTATTTCTTATGATGATGATGAAATCGCACTAAATAAAGTATTAAAAGATTCTTCTCCTAATCCAGAGGAAATAATTTTAGATAGAGAAAATGAAGAAGATTTTATATTAGAAGTAAAAGATAAATTAACAGATTTTGAAAATCAAGTATTTGAACTTTTATTGTCTGGATTTAAATATAGGGAAATAGCTCGAATATTAGATAAAGAGGACAAGTCTATAGATAATGCTATTCAAAGAATAAGAAATAAATTAAGAAAATAGATGGATTCATTTAAATCCATTTTTTATTTAGTAAAAAATATAAGTATTTTAATTTAAATATGGAAAAAAAATTATAAACATAGTATAATTAGATAGGTGATAGTCTGAAAATAAATTTTTCATGACTATGTGTGCCTTGAACGAAGTGAAAGGAATGTGTGGTTATTATGAATATTGAAAATATAGAAATAGAAAAGGAACTAAAAATAGTATTTATGGGAACCCCAGAATTTAGTGTTCCTGTTCTTGATGCATTAATAAAAAACTATGGAGTAAAAGCAGTAGTAACTCAACCAGATAAAATAGTTGGAAGAACTGGTAATTTATCAAAATCTCCAATAAAAAAACTTGCAGAAGAAAATAATATATTAGTAATACAACCAAAAAAAATAAGAGAAGAATATCAAGAGATAATTGCACTTGATCCAGACATTATAATAACTTGTGCATATGGACAGATACTTCCTAAGGAACTTTTAGATTATCCTAAATATGGTTGTATAAATGTACATGCATCTCTTTTACCAAAACTTAGAGGTGGTGCTCCGATACATAGGGCAATTATAAATGGTCAAAGCACAACAGGAATAACAATTATGTTTATGGCACCTGGTATGGATGATGGTGATATAATCTCACAAAAAGAAGTAAAAATTGAAGATACAGATACTGCAAGTACTTTACATGACAAATTGAGTAATTTGGGTAGTTCTCTTTTAATAGAAACATTACCAAATATATTAAGTGGAAATTACACAAGGACACCACAAGATGCATCAGAAGTTACATTCGCACCTATAATAAAACCAGAAGACGAAAAATTAGATTTTAGTAAAACAACAATGCAAATATACAATCAAATAAGAGGATTAAATAGTTTTCCAGGAGCATACTTTATGTTAGATGGTAAAAGATTTAAGGTATGGGAATCTATTATATCAAATGATTATGCAGCAGAAAAACTAAATGGTGAAATAGTAAAAATATATAAAGAAGGTATAGGTGTAAAAACCAGTAATGGTATAATAATTTTAACCATTATTCAACCAGAAGGTAAATCAAGAATGAAAGCACTAGATTATATTAATGGTTTACATGAAGACATAGTAGGAAAGATGATAGTATAGTATGGGTTTTATAAGAAGTATAAGGGAGAATTTAAAAGATCCTAAAAAAAAATCATTAACTCTTTTAGGAATATATTTAATATTTTTTATAATCGTATTTATACTTTTTAATACCTCTTCTAAAAAAGATTCTTATATATCAGAATCTGAAGAAGATGAAGTAACAAGTTATGAATATATATATAATTTTAATTCTGAAAATGGAGTTATTGAAATCATTGGAACACATAAAGACACAGAAGATTTATTTACATATAATGGTTTAAAATATTATAAAAAAGATAATGTATTGTATACATATCAAGGTAATGAATTAGTTGAAGTACCAACTTTTCCTTTGAATATTGATCAATTTGGTTATGAAAATATAGAAAAAATTGTTGGTGAATGTACCATGATTGATGAAACATCATATAGTGATAAAAGTTCTAAAATTAATTATAATATAAATATAAACGATTTAGATATATTAAATATAGAAGATACTAACTTAGATATAATGATACCAATAGAAGTTAAAACGAGTGATTATATAGAAGAGGTAACAATAGATTTAACAAATTATTATAATTATAAATATACAATAAATATAAAATACGATAATATAAATAAAATAGATAGTATAAAAGTAGGTACAAATTAGTATCTACTTATTTTTTATTATTTTATTTAATATATTTAAAGCAATATTTAACGTTTTATTGTCAATATCAAAATTAGGATTAAATTCAACTAAATCAAAAGATTTAATTTTATTAATATTATTTACAAGAATATCAGCAATTTTATATGCAGTTAAATTATCAATACCACCTATTTCAGGTACAGATACACCTGGAGCATAAATAGGATTAATAACATCTAGATCATAACTTATATGAATACCATTCGTATTATTACTTGCAATATTAATAGCATTATTCATAATAGTTTCAATTCCATATTTTTTAATATCATTATCATCAAAAACAGTAACACCCATTTTTTTAATATTATTTAATTCATCTTCTTTATTTTTTTCCATTGATCTATATCCAACTATAACAGTGTTTTTAGGATTATAATAAGTACCATCAAAAAAATAAGTAAGAGGAGTGCATATGCCATTAATAGCAGCAAGAGGAAGTCCATGTAAATTACCTGTTATAGTAGTTTCAAAAGTATTATAATCTAAGTGAGCATCAATCCAAATAATACCTAAATTATTATTAATTTTTTGACTTGCTAAAGCACTTCCAATTGCAATACTGTGATCTCCTCCAAGAGTAATAGGAAAACAATTTTCATTTATAGTATTTAATACACTTTTGTATAATCTCGTATTGAAATCATTTACTTCATTTAAGTTTTTCTTTAAATCATCTTTATTTTTACTCTTAATACAATCTGATTTATCTATTTCAATAATTTTATTTATATAAATATTTTCTAAATTTTTTGCAATCGCACTCGGTCCTAAATTTGAACCCTCAACATCTACTCCTAAATCACTTTTTGCGCATATTATATTTTTTTTCACTTTAACCACCATATAAATATAATAAAATCATTGTTATATAATGTCAATAAATATTTAAAAAATAAACGAACATTATGTAAAAAATATTAAATTTGTTATATAATTAAATAGAGGTGTTATATGAAAAAATTAAATGAATTAATAGATGTAAAATATGATGTAGAAATAGGTGGTATAAAAACAAACTCTAAAGATGTGGTACCAAATGATTTGTTTATATGTACTGATAGAGGTACTTTAGATAGACATGAATTTATAGATGATGCTATAAGCAGGGGAGCAAGTGCAATTATAGTAAAAAAAGATGTAGGTGAAAAAAGTGTACCAATAATAAAAGTTGATAATCCTAACGATATTCTTCCTGTAGTTTGTTCTAAATTTTATGATGAACCAGATAAAAAACTTACTATGATAGGAGTAACTGGGACAGATGGGAAAACAAGTGTATCAACTATGATACAAACCCTATTAGGTGATGAAATTTGTGGATATATAGGAACTAATGGATATAGTTGTTCTAAATTTAATAAGGATACGAACAATACAACTCCAGATTCAGATAAACTTTATGGTTACTTTGATGAATTTTTGAAAAGTGGTTGTAAATATTGTTCAATGGAAGTATGTAGTGAAGCACTTTTACTTGGAAGAGTAAAAAATATAGAATATGATATATCAATACATACTAATATAACAAGTGAACACTTAAATTCACATGGTACACTTGAGAATTATGTTAGAGATAAATGTAAATTATTTAGACAAACAAAAAAGAATGGATATTGTATCTTAAATAAAGATGATGAACATTTTGATGAAGTAAAAAATGCATCAAATGGTAAAGTTTTAACATATGGAAAGGATCCAGATAACGACTTATATTTTAAAGATATAAAAATACTTCCAGGTAGAACATTATTTAAAATAAATTATAAAAACGAAGAATATGAAATAGATAGTCCTATGGCAGGAATGTTTAATGTGTATAATTTATCTGCTGCACTACTTACATTATTTGCGTTAGGTTTTTCATTTAATGAAATTAAGCCAAAGATATCTAAATTACATGTAAGTGGAAGACTTGAAATGATAGATATGGGACAGAATTTTTATGTAATGGTAGATTATGCTCATACTCCAAATGGTATAACAAAATTACTTGAATATGTAAAAGAACTTCCTGTTAGAAGACGTATTGTCGTAATAGGTCAAGCTGGAGAAAGAGATGCATATAAAAGAAAAGAAGTAGGGGAAATAGTTGTTAAAAACTGTGATCTTGCTATTTTTACATATGAAGATCCAAGAAGTGAAAACCCAAGAGATATAATAGAAATGATGATAGAAAAAATTAAAGATACGTATAATAATTATGAAATAGTTATAGATAGAAGTAAGGCAATTAAAAGAGCAATCGATATTTCTGGTGAAAAAGATATAGTTTTAGTTTTAGGTAAAGGTAATGAAACTTATGAAAAACTAAAAGATAAGGTTATATATTTTAATGATATAGAAGAAGTAAAAAAAGCCTTAAAGGAAAGATTAAATAAAGTAAATAATAAATAACATTAGTAAATTACTAGTGTTTTTCTTATTATCATGATATAATTATTGAGGTTAGCGAGTGATATTATGATAAGATATAATCCTAAAATAGATGAAGGTTTAACTAAAGAACAAGTAGCATATAGAATAAAAAATAATCAAATAAATAAAAAGAGTGATATAAAGACTAAATCAATAAAACAAATTATATTTTATAATACTTTTACACTTTTTAATATATTAAATTTAGGCTTAGGATTGTTAATTTTTTTGGTTAAATCGTATAAAAATTTACTATTTTTAGGTGTAGTAGTTTTCAATACATTAATTAGCATAATACAAGAGATAAGATCAAAAAAAGTAGTTGATAAACTCTCAATTATTTCAAGCACCAAAGCGAGTGTAATAAGAAATGGTGAAAACAAAAGTATAAATATAGAAGATGTAGTACTAGATGATATAGTATGTTTCAAAAGAGGAAATCAGGTTATAGCAGATTCAATAATTTGTGATGGAACTGTTGAGGTAAATGAATCATTACTAAGTGGAGAAGAAAATTCAGTAATAAAACATGTAGGGGACTTTCTATACTCAGGAAGTTTTATTGTAAGTGGCAATTGTACAGCAAAAGTAGAACGAGTTGGTAAAGATAATTATGCAAATAAAATAACAGCAGAAGCAAAATATGTAAAAAAAGTTAATTCAGAAATAATGAATACATTTAAAAAAATAATAAAGATAATATCAATAGTAATAGTACCTGTTGGAATAGTGTTGTTTTTAAGACAATATACACTCTCTAATAATAATTTAACAGATGCAGTAATAAATACCGTTGCGGCTATAATAGGTATGATACCAGAAGGACTTATTTTACTTACAAGTACAGTTCTTGCTGTTAGTGTTATTAGATTATCTAAAAGAGGAGTATTAGTACAAGAACTTTATTGCATAGAAACACTTGCTAGAGTAGATACTATTTGTCTTGACAAAACAGGAACATTGACAGAAGGAACAATGGAAGTAGATGATGTAGTAGTATTAAATAAAAAATATGATTATGAAAAAATATTATCAAGTATTGCTAGAGTACTTGTAGATGATAATGCTACTATGGAAGCAATAGGTAAAAAATTTAACAAACAAACAAACTTTACTTCAATATCAAGTGAACCATTTTCATCAGAAAAAAAATATTCTAGTGTTACATTTAAAGAAGGTAAATATGTATTAGGCGCACCAGATGTATTAGATAGTAGTGATAAAATGAAAGAATTAATGGAAAAATATTCTGATTTCAGATTAGTTCTTTTAAAACACAACAAAGATAATATCGCACTTATATTACTTAAAGATAAAATAAGATATCAGGCAAATAATACACTAAATTATTTAAGAAAACAAGGGGTAGATATAAAGATAATTAGTGGTGATAGTGAAAAAATTATATCTAGAATAGCTAAAAGATTAGGTTTTAATGATATTAAATGTATAGATATGTCTAAAAATATAACTAATAGAACGAAACAAATAGTAGAAGAATATAATATATTTTCAAGGGTAAGTCCTAAACAAAAAAAAGAATTAATTACTGCTCTTAAAAGTAATGGACATATAACAGCAATGACAGGTGATGGAGTAAATGATGTTTTGGCACTCAAAGAATCAGATTGTAGTATAGCTATGGCAAGTGGCTCTGATGCTGCACGCTCTGTATCTGAACTTGTACTTTTAAATTCAGATTTTGAGTCAATACCAAAAATAGTTGAAGAAGGAAGAAGAACGATAAATAATATACAAAGATCATCCTCATTATTTATAACTAAAACAATTTATTCAACATTACTTGCAATAATTTTCTTATTTATACCAATGAATTATCCATTTGAACCAATACAACTTAGTTTAGTAAGTGTAGTTACAATAGGAATACCAGCATTTATCCTTGCACTAGAACCAAATCATGATATAGTTAAAGGTAGATTTTTCTTGAATATATTGAAAAAATCATTACCAGGTGGGCTTACAATAGTATTAAATGTTATAAGTGTAATGGTATTTTCAAAACTATTTAAAATAAATCCTGATGAAATATCTACTATGGCAGTATTGCTTACATCAATTACAGGATTTATATTATTGTATAGTATATGTTACAAATTTAATAAATTAAGAATAGCTTTATTTATATTCTTAATATTGATATATTCAGTTTGTATAATAGGATTACATAATATATTTGAAATGGTTATGTTAAAACCAATATTAATAATATATATATCAATAGCATTTATACTAGATATAGGATTATTTAATTTACTTTCAAAACTATGTGAAAAGAAAATATTTAAATATATAAAATAGGAGGATTTTATGAATATACTCGCACTAATACTTACATTTTTAGTAGGCTCATTTATATTTATTGGTTATGTTTATGGCATAAAATTTAAAGATAATAAAAAATTGACAGATTTTAGTATTTCTATGGCATTTGGAGTAATAATTAGTTTAATAATATTAGAATTAATCCCAGAAACATATGAACTATTAAGAAGTCAATTTGAAATATCTAGGACAATACTTTTGATAATAGTACTTATTTTAATAGGAATAGTATTGCTTAAAATATTAGATTTGTTTATTCCTCATCATGAACATGAAGCACATCATAATCATAATCATAATGTAAATAAGTGTCATAATGAACATTTACATCATATAGCAATCGTTTCAATGATAGGAATAACATTTCATAATATAATAGAGGGCGCTAGTTTATATTTAGTAACAAAAAGTAGTTTATCATCAGGTCTTTTACTTTGTATAGGTATAGGACTTCATAATATTCCTATGGGACTAGTAATATCAAGAACACTTATAAATTCAAATTATTCTAATAAAAAAACATTTTATATAAATATATTCCTTACCTTATCAACATTTATAGGTGGACTTATAATGTTTATATTTGGCAGTGTAGATAAACTTACAGAAGGATTACTTCTTGGAGTAACTTTAGGTATGCTTATATATATATCTATATTTGAATTAATGCACCAAATATATCATATGAAAAACAAAATAGTATCTAAAATTGGTATAAGTATAGGGGTTATATTACTTATAATGAGTATTTTAATAGAAAATATAGTAGATTAATCTAGTAATATTATTAGATTCAGATTATTAACAAATAGGTAAATATTTTACTTATTTGTTTTTTTTATAACAATAATATATCTAGTATGATTAATTAAGTATATTTGACAAATATAATGTATATAAAATAGAATATGAATTAATAATATTGACAAA
>CANRPA010000039.1 GCA_947632395.1 uncultured Bacilli bacterium
TCTAATAATATCTATAATTTTTCAAAATAAAAGACAAATAAGTAATTTCTTTTACCTATTTGTCAACAGTCTGAAATGTATAATTTACAAATATACATTTATTTTAAAATATATTAACTATAAAATTTTATCCCACATTTTTATAATTTTTTCCTTTTCAAAGTCTTTTATACGTTCTTCACTTAATTTTTGATATTTTTTATATAGTTTTTTATCTTGTAAAAGCATGAGAATAGATGTTGCTATCTGTTCTTCTTCTTTGGTTAAAGGATCTTTTGCTGTATATTGAATACGATCACAAGTTGGAATTAATATACCATAATCAGCTAATGTAACTTCATTTACATAACTATTTAGACAATTATTTTTTGATAAAATTTCTTTCGATCCACCTGGACTATCTGTTGCAATAATTGGTAAATTACAGGCCATTGCTTCTAATAAAACATTAGGCATTCCTTCATAAAAAGAATTTAATAAATAAATTTTAGAATGATACATGTAACGATAAACATTATCTACATAATCTAATATATAAACATTTTTCTCTAATTTTAAATCTTTTACTAATGTTTCGTAATAATCTTTTAATGGACCTCTACCAGTTAAAATAAGTTTAGCATTTTTATTTTCTTCTACTACTTTTTTAAAAGCTCTAATCAAATGCCATTGCCCTTTTTGATAGGCATATCTTCCAGAAGATATAATGGTATCACCTTTAAAAAGTGATTCATGTTCTTTTGGTAATTTTTCTTTTTTTTGTTTATTAATATATTCTGTTTCACAGAAATTTGGAATCACAATATTTTTTTCTTTTTTAGATTTAAAATTTACTACTTGATCTTCCATAACTGATTTTGATACATTAACAATTAAATCTACTTTTTTTATAATCTTTTTATATAAAAATATAAATTTTTTAGAATACATATTGCCATTTGCGGTTATATAGTTTCTCACAGAAATAATTACTTTATCTTTATATTTTGATAAATAGTTGTAAATATTATATTTTAGTAAAAAACTAACCGATGTATCTATTTTTAACTCTTTTTTTAGTTTTCTTAATTTCCATAACCCAATGATAATACGCTTACCTTTTCTTAATTCTGGAATTTCTACAATATTCACATCAGGTACATAATCTGCATTTGTTAGTTCTGTTACAACTAAAGTAATGTTATATTTATCTTTAAAATTATTACATAAATTATAAATTACATGTTCTGCTCCACCAGTACGCATCGCACCTATTAAAAACAGAATATTTTTTTTCATAAAATTTCACCTACATTTTCTATGTACCATAATTGAAATATATAATAATTCCATAATACTACTGCTATATTATAATTTGGTCTTTGTTCAAATTCATTAAATAAATTAATTAAAGCATCATAACAAAAAATATTTTGTTTTTTTATAAAATCTTTCTTAGAAAGTATTTTTATTTCATCTAACATAAATCGTTTTACCCAATCAATAATTGGAATTCCAAATCCTTTTTTTGTATAATCATCAAAATATTCTTGTGGTATATGTTGAAATAATACTTTATCAAAAATAATTTTACCTCTTCCTTTTTTATATATCTGTTTTGGTAAAATACTAAACGATTTTAAAATAATATCTTCTTGATAATAAGGACTATAATAACAATAATTATGATATTTCATTGGGCCTAAATTTTTAATTCTATATTTTTCACTAATTGTATTATTTAGATCACCCATAGATGCTCTAAAACGCTTATTATTTATTTTTGGTAAATCATAAACTTGTCCTTTTATATTTAGTAATTTATCAGAATAATTAAATCGACTAATAATATTGATTTGGGACATTTCACTAAAATTATGATAAACTCTTTTACCCCATATAATATTGATTAATTTTTTTATGCTTAATTTTATTCTTCCTTTAAGATCATGAATTCTATACATATTATTTGCTAAAAATATAGCATCGCAACCTTCTCCAGATATGTAGAAATCATTTTTATCAGGAATACTATCAATCATATAAGTAGTAGGAATAATTGAAGGATCTGCAAATGGCTCATCATACATTTTAGATAATTTTTTAATTACTAATTTTATTTTTGAATCTTCAAGTAAAATTGTATGATGGTTACTTTGTAAATAATTTGCTATTTTTTGAGCTTCTTTTGACTCATCTTTTTCATTTTGAAAAGCTAATGTATAAGTATTTATTTGTTTATTGTAATAATTACTAGCGAGTTTAGCTAGTAAAGTAGAATCTTTACCACTGCTTAAAAATACACCAACTTGGCTGTTTTTGTCTCCTAAACATTCCACAGAATTTTTAAATAAATTAGAAAAATCAGTAATCAATTCTTTTTCATACTTCTTTTTCTTTTTAGCTTTTCTATATTCTTCTTCCAAACTAAAATATTTTTTTATTTGATATTCATGAAAATCATATATTAATATAGAACCTTTTTCTAATTTAAAAGTATCTTTAAAAATAGTATAAGGTGCTGGAATATACATATAACCTAAATAATTGGAAAGAGATTGTTTATCAATTATTTTAGGATAACAATCTAATTTCATCATAGATTTTAAAGAATCACTAAAAATGAATTGACTATCATGAATATAATAGTATAAAGGAAAACTACCTAATTTATCATTTATTAAATATATTTTATTTCTTATTTTATCATAAATAATAATATTAAAATTTCCTTTCAATTCCATAATAAAATCAAGATTTTGTTGAATATATAAATCATATAAAATATTAACATCTTTATCACTTTTTATTTTATATTTTGTTTTTAAATAATCCAAATTAAAAATAATACCATAAAAATATAGGTAAATATTTTCCTTTTGAAAAAAATCTTTTGTATTTATTTTTAACTTTTCATTTTCCATAAAACATATCATATTTCTTCACTCCAAAGATCATCAATATATTCACGATACCATAATTGAAATATATAATAAGCAAATATAATATTACACTCTTTATGATTTAAATTTTTATGTTTTAATTTCGTAATAAGTTTTAAAAAATCAGATGAAAATAATCCTTGTTTTTCCAAAATACTTTCATTACTAAATTTAATAATATCACTATAAAAAACATTATATAACCATTTTTCTAAAGGAATGCCAAATCCATTCTTTTTTTGTTTGATATAATTTTCTGGTATTTTTTCATATAAAATATTTTTTAAAATATATTTTGGTTGTTCTTTTGAATAATATTTATACTTATGTTTCATACTCAAAATTACTTTTATCACTTCATCCTCTATAAAAGGAAACGCCAACTTATTATCATAATATTGAGCTGCCATATTTGTTTTAGTAAATAATCTAGTAGATAAAAATGTTTTGATATCATTTAACATATACCTAATTTGAGATGGATAATGATCTGGTATTAAACAATAACTTTGTGGAATTACTTTATAATATTTAAATAATTGGTCTCGATTATTTAAATAAATATCATATACAGAAATATTTTTATTAAATATATGAAAAATTTTTTGCTTTAAAATAGCCAATTTATTATGTAAAGTAAATTTTTTATAAACGCTAGAACCACAAAATAATTGATCCGCTCCATCACCAGTTAAAATGATATCTATATCTTTTATTTTACTATTTAAAAAGACAGTAGGAATAATTGAAGGATCCGCAAAAGGTTCAGAATAAATTTTAGGAATTTCTTGAATTATATTTTTAGCTATTTCTTCTGTTAAATAAAATTCATGATGAATAGTATGAAAATATTTTGATATTTTCTTACTTTGAATAGCTTCATTACGATTTTGATCATAAAATCCAATGGTAAAAGAATGAATCTCTTTACCAGTAGTTTTTAATAAAGATGTAATTAAACTAGAATCTATACCACTACTTAAGAATACACCAACCTTTTGTGCTTCTTTTGTTTGCATATTAATAGCTTGTATTAATTTATTTTCTAACTCTGATTTTGAGAAAGAATAATTTTTTAATTTATTTTTATTTTTATTATAAAAGGAAACAAAATCATAATAATTTTGAACTATGATTTCATTATTATATTTTAAATATTCACCAGCTTGGAGTTTATTTACTTGTTTAAATATGGTATCAGGACCTTGAATATAATTATAATTTAAATAATTAGCTAATATTTGAGAATCAATTTTTAAATATGATTTATATACTTCAATAATATATTTTAAATTATTTGAACATATAAATTCATTATGTATATTAGCATAATAAAACTGTTTAGATCCCATTTTATCTTTACAAATAATAATTTCTTGATTTATAATCATAATAAATCCAAAATTTCCATCTAACATACTAAATAATTTATTTTGATATTTATAGTATAATCGAATTAATTTTTGTTCCACACTTAAATCTGATGAATCTAATTCTTGAATATTATAAATATTTCCTAACAAATAACAGAAATCATTCTCTACCTTCTGTAAACATCCATTTATTTTTACTTCAATCAATTTATCTTTTTTTGTAACGACAATATCTTTCATAATTAAACCTCAATAATTTTTAACCAATCTTGTATTACTTTTTTACTATCATATTTTTTAATTCTTGCAAGAGATTTTTTATGATAAAAATTATATTTCTCTTCATCTAATAATTTTAAAATAGCCATTGCTAAAATCTTTTCATTTTTAGTTATTGTATCTATAGAATGTTCATTTATAAAACTTGGAATTAAAATTCCATAATCTGCTTCTACTAATTTATCTATTCTGTGGTCTAAATTAGCATTCTCCATTAGTATTTCTTTTGAACCACCAGGTGCATCAGTTGCAATTACTGGTGTTCCACAAGCCATTGCTTCAATAACCGCATTTGGAAAACCTTCATAATCAGAAGCTAAGACAAAACATTTTGCTTTTTTTAGAAATTGATATGGATTAGGATTAAATCCTAAAAAGAAAATATTTTTAGTTAAATTATATTTTTTTACTAGGATTTCTAACTCTTCTTTCATTGGACCACGACTAAAAATTAATAATCTAGCATTAGGTTCTTCTTTTACAACTAGACTCATAGCTTTTATAATATGTTTATGTCCCTTATGTGGAACTAAACGAGCTAATGTTACTATTAATTTATCATTTACAATATTTTCATCTTCTTTAGAAAATTTCTTATTTGTTTCTTTTTTTACTTCTTCTAAATTACAAAAATTAGTAATTACCACCATTTTATTTTTATTTACATGATAGTTTATTAACTGATCTTTTTCAACACTTTTTGAGCAACATACAATTAGACTACATAGTTTAATTGATATTTTGTGCAACAATGTTGGAATAAAACCTTCTTTTTTAGTTGATAAATGATTACGAATAGAAATTATTGTTTTATCTTTATATTTAGATATTACATTAAAAAAATTAAAAACAGTAGTATAACTAATCGTTACATCTATTTTATATTTCTTTTTTAATTTTTGAATTTTATATATTCCTAATATTTTTTTTACTTTACTTCTTAAATTAGGAATTTCAATAATTGGTACACTAGTATCATAATCTTGTCCTTGCTTTGATACTACTACTAATATTACATTATGTTTTTTTGTTAGTTCATTTGCTAACTTAATAATAGAGTGTTCTGCTCCACCATTTGATAAATAACCAATTAACAGCATTATATTTTTACGCATTGTTATCACACTTATATTATATTTTTTTTACCTTTCTTTCAATTGTTCTATAATAATCACAATTACAACTAGTAGATGGGCATATCATTTTATCTGATAATAAATCGATATCATCCGTTAAAATATTTCCAAAAACTGTTTTATTAGCGCAACTTGGACATCTATATACATTACCTAAATTCCCTATAGATAAATTATTAATACCTGAATCACATAACATGCCCTGTGGATTAAAGTGTTTATTATCAATTTTTAATCCTATTTTACTAGTATTAGAAAAATAAAGTTTTTTATTATCTTTTAAAGTTACTTCTATCCTTTTATAATTATTATTACTTAACTTTGTTTTCAATTGTTCTGATATACTTTGATGATAATTTCTAATTATAATATAGTTAATAGAATTAGTTATTTTTCTATACTTCTTTTTAAACTTTAAAAATTCTTCGTAATCTTCATCTGATAATAATGGATAACTAATTCCTACTGATATATTTGAAGTTTTATTTTCTACTATTTTGATGTATTTTGAAATTATTTTATTTAATATTCTATTCTTAAATAAATTTTCTTTGTTAATTATAAAATTATTTAACTTATTACCTACATATAATAACTTTATTTTACTGATAAATTCTTTTTCAGTAGTAAATTGTTTATAATAACTTGCGACAATAGATAATGTCCTTTTATATTCACTATCTTTCTTTGTTAAAAATATCTCTTTCATTTTCTTTAAAGTTTCCACATCAGCTGATAAATTTGTAGTAATATGAAATTTAATATTTCCTTTAAAATTACAATTTACTAATCTTTCTAATATATCTAAAAAATCTTTTAAAATTGTAATTTCTCCACCTATTAAAAAAATATATATTTTTTCATAATGATTATTTAATTTAGTTTCAATAAATTTAATTAAATTAGAACATATTTGTCTTCTTATTTTACTACTTTCTTTTTTACTCTTCTGTAAATGATTTTCTTTATTCCCTTGCGCACAAAAATCGCAATAATAATTACATAATCGTGTCATATTCCATCTAATAACAAAGGAATTATCTTGATATTTTAAATTTTCAACTTTTATAATATCTTCATTCTTCATGATTCATCCTCTATTTCTATTTTACTATTTAAAAATCCCATAATTAAATAAAAAATTGGAGCAACAGGTATTACACTAATATTAAAAAACGCTTGAATTAAATAACCAATAAAAGATAAAAACAAGGCATAATAATGAATACTTTTATATTTTTTATTTTTATAAAAAGTATAAATAGTGTAAATAATTAATAAAATATAAATTAAAATAGAAAAAATGCCTTCTGTTATCAATTTTTGAAGATATTCATTATGGGCTTTATCAAAGCATTGATAATTTTTGCCTTTTCCAGCACACAAAATTTTACCATCATCTATCATTGAAAAATTATCCAAACCTATACCTGTATATATATATTTAGGAACTCTTTTTAATGTTTCTTTCCAAATATAAATTCTATAATTTCCTGTTTCATCTGTAATTCCCGTTTCAAATATTTCTTTTATTTCTTGTATATTATTATTCATTTCTTTAGTAATTCTATGATTAGTATAATTATCTAAAATTAACACTCCTAAAACTGTTATGGGAATGATTATAATTGTGCCACAAATTATTTTTTTTATATTTTGTTTATTTATCTTTTTTAGTAATGTAATAATTACAATGATAAAAAACGCTAATATGCAACTTGTTGTATTACCAATAATGAGACCATAAATAAAGATAATTGCTAATACCAAATATAATAAAATATTTGAAATTTTTTTAGATTTAAGAAAAGAACCATAAGCATACATTAAACACATCAAAATATAGGTAGAATAAAAATTAGGATTACCAACAGTTCCGCTAGCAAATTTAAAATGAGTACTCCAATTATTACTTCTATCATACCCAAATATATTAGTAATTCTAAGAGTTTGAATCGTACCAACTATAATTTGAAATATTCCTGTTAATAATAATGTATACATAACTATTTTTTGATTTTTTTTTGGAATCATGGTTGCTACTAAAAAGGTAGTATAGTATGTTAATATTGACCAAAGTCCTTCATTTCTAGTAGATACTCCATTTAAAGCAATATCTTTATTAAAAGCAAAATGATAAGAAAGATATGCTAAAATTCCAAGCATCAATATAATAAAATCTTTTGGTTTAGGTTTTTCTTTATTTATAATTTTACCAATAATATATAAAACAAGAAATAGTCCACCATAATAAG
This sequence comes from uncultured Bacilli bacterium, assembly GCA_947632395.1. Classification (GTDB taxonomy): domain Bacteria; phylum Bacillota_I; class Bacilli_A; order RF39; family UBA660; genus UMGS1613. Next base: position 7,965 of record CANRPA010000039.1, read on the forward strand.
ATAAATATTTAGAAAATTGTAAATAATCCATATTATTCATAATAATATTAATTGTTCCTATATTCAAAAAACAAATCAATAAAATTAAAACTATTGTAGCAACTATTTCATATATTTTTTTTACTATTTTCATAATCTCACTACCACTCCTTTTTATTATACCGAAAATTATTTTGATTTGTAAATATATTTTTATATAAAATTATTATAATAGAAGAAAAAGATATTTTTTTGTATTAAAATTAAATTATATTGCTTTATCTTTTAAAAATAACAAGAATAATATTGTTCTTGTTATTTATTTATATTTGTTTATTTTTCTTATCTTATCAAAAAATATAATTACATTTATTTTGAAAACTTAGTTTCAGATTGCTCTATTTCTAAATCAGAATTATCTACTTCATATCTATTTTTATTTTCTAATATTTTCCATAAAGATTTAGCTGCAGTCAACTGTTCCTCTATTTTGCTTTTTTGGAAAAAACAACGAATATTTTCTTCTATTTCTTCTTTCAATTCTGGTGGATAAAAAATATTTTCATTATTTTTGTAGTAATTTTTAATACGATTTAATGTCATTTTAAATATTGAACTAATTTCTGGTGTTACATTATCACGTTCTTCTTTATAATTTTGAAAGTTAGTATTAAAATTATTTTCTGTAATTTTATTATATTTATCTATTGCAGATATTAATTTTTCAATACCTATTGTTTGTACAATTTTACTACAATAATTTTTATCTTTAATATTGTCTTCAGTAATTAATGTAGCATAATCTTTAAATTCTAATTTTAAAAATTCAACAAAATGTGATATTTCATTATTTACATCGTTATTCTTTGTATCATAATAATCAGTAAAATGTCCATTTATCCCACCATGGCTTTTATCATATAAAAGATTATTGTCACTAGCTAGTTTTTTAATACTTTCTTTAAGGATTTTATTTGTTTCTTCATCATAATTGGCATACATACCCCCAACTGTTGAAGGTAAAACACCTAATTCACTTAATACCATATTAATAGCTAAATATTCATCACCAGTATATACAACAACTTTTCTCATAGATAATTGTTTTGATATAACAGGATTTTTCATAATAGTTTCGTATTTACTTTTTTCTATTAACACTATTGCTTCATCAGAAATAGGTAAATCTTCATGGGATACGTCTAGATAGGCATCACGATATGAAACTGAATATCCATATCCAGATTTTATAAAAAAATTTATATTATCAATAATTGTAAAATTCCTATTTGTTTCTACATTATTGTAATTAAGTGTTGATTCTAATGGTGTGTTTACCGTAAAATGTTTAGTAGAACGAAATACAACAGGTAAATTAACTTTTCCAAATTGCTCATCAATATTAAATTTACATATAGCTTTTTGAATTTCATCTTCACTTATTGGAATATTAATTCCATTTATATTTGAAGTAATACCTGCTTTTTTCAATGCATATTGTTTTTTTAATTCAGTAGAAAGTGTTAATGAAACTTTTTCATATCCTGTATCTTTTGATGACACTCTCCATTTCCAATCATAAGGAAAAAAATTATCATCTCTTATAATCATAAATTTATCTATTTTTTTTGTTTTTTTTGCTTTGTCTATCAAATATTTTAAATTATTTTTAAATTTTTCTATATTTTCAAGTGAAGAAGTATCAAGTATTCCGTTGTTTGTAATTTCGACAAGTTCTAAATCTTTAGATTCTAATTCTACATCATTTATTGATTGTAAATTACTATTTATAGAACTATCTTGAACATTTTTCTTAAATATTGTACTAAATAAACTCATATGACCTCCTATTTTTTTTATTATTAATAATTCTAATCATCGTTAATTTTAACAAAAAATAAAATAATTTTCAATTTTATTTTTTATTATATTTAAGTTTAATTATTTTTTTACACTAATTTTACTAAAAAAACCAGTTACCTGGTTTTTATAATCAATTTTACTTTTCTACTTTAAATACAACTTGATAAATAGTTGTTAAATCATATTCTTCAACATCCAACTTATATCCATATTTCTCTATCTTTTCTGAACACTCTCTAATAGCATTTATTACTTCTTTTAAAGGTGCTTTTTGTTGAATAGCATTTTGTTGATTTGGCATTATTGGATCGTATTGTTTATTATAATCAGTTACAATTATTGGTTCAGGAACTTTAACTTGTTCTGATAAAGAATCTATTTGAGGGGTTACTGGTTGTTGTGTTTCTACTGGTTCTGCATTCATTTGCATATTATTTTCCATATCAAATGTTGGAACTTGTAGAGTTGTATCTATATTTGGTTGATCAATAATTGGTGATGTAACTGGAACTTGTGGTTGTATAACCATTCCGTTTGCATCAAATTGGATACCATTATTTTGTGATTCCATTTGCGTATTATTTCCCATATCAAATGTTGGAACTTGTGGTGTTGTATTTGGATTTAGTTGATCAATAATTGGTGATGTAACTGGAACTTGTGGTTGTATAACCATTCCGTTTGCATCAAATTGGATACCATTATTTTGTGATTCCATTTGCGTATTATTTCCCATATCAAATGTTGGAACTTGTGGTGTTGTATTTGGATTTGGTTGATCAATAATTGGTGATGTAACTGGAGCTTGTGATTGTATAACCATTCCGTTTGCATCAAATTGAATATTATTATTTTGAGTTTGCATTTGAGTGTTATTTCCCGCATCAAACGTTGGAACTTGTGCAGTATTTTCTACACTTGTGTTTTGAAAATTATTATAATTCATTGGCTGATTTTCATTATTTTTATTTTCTGAAGTTGGTGTCTGTATGATTGGTGGAATATCACTAAAATTAAATGTTGATGAACTTGGTTGTTCTACTGTTTGGGTTGGTGTAGCAGCCATATCTGTTGAAATATTTGGTATATTTATACTAGGCATATTTGAATTTGC
>CANRPA010000040.1 GCA_947632395.1 uncultured Bacilli bacterium
CCTCCATGTCCTGCATCTATAACAATTTTTGCCATACTATCACTCCTCAAAGTATTATATTCAAATATTGAAAAAAGGTATTTAAAATACCCAACAATACTATTCTTATTTCGTACCCAATAAATCAATACTGCTTCTAAATCTATATTTCATAAATAATGACCTACATTTATATTCCAACTAATTCTCTATCATCACTTTCTTCTTGTAATTTTCTTATATTGATATCATCTAATGAATTATTCACTTGTTCATTAATCATTTGCTCCATTTTATTATATACAAATTTATAAATATCTTCTTCTGATACTATATCAATTAACCTTACACTTGCATATAGAGATATTTCTTTAGCGATATCTCTATATATGTTATTCTTTACTTTGCTTCCATATTTGTCATATATATCTTTTTCAGCTTTTATTACACCTAATACAATATGCTTTTCGCTAGAACTTGAACGCCAAGTAAGATTTCTAAATCTTTCAGGATTTTCAATGACAAATTTAGTTAATTCATATTTATCACCTAATCTTTCATCCACTGTAAGTGCTACTCTAAAATAGCATCTTGATAATACTCCAAAAAATATACCTCTTCTACTTCCTTGTGTAAATAACCAGTGATCAGAAAATGTTGAATTTGATTTTATTGGCATAGCTTGAATTGCTGCTTTATAACCTTTTTCAAAATTAATCCAAGCCCAGAATCTCTCATCAGTAAGTATGTATAAAGGTAATTCTTTTAATGATTCATATAAAATTATTGAATTATCAAAATCAACTTCATCATAGTTATCGTTTTGACTAATTTTTAATTCAAAGTCATTAATTTTTTGTTTCATTGGTTCATATAATTTTCCATTATATATTTCTTTTAACCATTCAGAATTATTTTTCTCTGTTTTTAAATAATTATTAGCAGTTAAACTATTAGCTTTCAATGTTTCTAATGCTTCATCTGTCATAAACTCAATATTAATTCTGTTATTCATCATCATTTTCACCCCTTACTAACTTACTAAATTCTTGCTTAAACAAATCATTTACAGCTGTTACACTAGCATAATTCATTAATTGTTGAGATAATTCTACTACATTTAACTTTTTAAATTTATTTTCATCTAATTCTTCGTCAAATTGATTTTTATATGCATATTCAATTGAATTAAACCAACTATAATCGAGATGTATATCATCAAAAGTTACTTCATTATATAACATTTGATCTTGAATATTTTGTAAACATGATATTAGTGCTGGTATTGTTAAAATTGAGAAAAATATTTCTTGATAATTATCATTATTTTTCATATTTTCATAGCAATCAAATTGTTCTTTTGGTAAATGAATAACTATTTTTTTTATAGTAGGTTCAACTTTCATCAAATTATCAATAATAAATTCATCCTTGATTATTGAAAATATTGATGAAACTTTTTTATCTTTGCTTTCATCATATTCAATCCTTGTTGTAAAACCATCGTCAATTGCTAGAATATCATATTTTTCAATATTAAATGTATATCCCTTATAATCTTCTAAAAAATCATCACTCATGTAGGAAAAATTTTCTTTAGCATAAACAAAGCATGAAATAACAACTTGATCTCTTAAATTTGTGATTGGTACTATTATATCTTTTGGAATTCTTGAAATATTAAAACTTTTTCTAAAAATTGTTGAAGAACATTCAACTATTACAGTCGCATCGACTTTTCCTTGTTCAAACAATTCAATTAATACTTGATTATCTAATTCAATATGAGCATTTTTTAGTACTAAGTTATTATCATCTTCTGCATCATCGTATATTAATGCAAAATGTGAATTTTGAAAACAACTAGCATTTTTAGAATTATTAATCGTAGGATATGGAAATAATTTTTTACCTATTTGCATACATCTTCACCTCAAAAGTATATAATTCTCTTAAATCAGTATCAATCTCTATTTTATACTTCTTACCTTCCTCTAGTTTTATATTCTTTAGTTTTCCATCAACAATATCTACTGGGATTTCATTTATTTTACAACCAACTATATTAATACTATATCTAGTATTAGAATCATCTAAATATTTTAAATCTAATTCACAATTATCTTCATTATATAAAGATTCAAAAGAAATTACCAATTTTCCTAATCTTTTATCAGGAACAAACAACCTGTACTGCATACCACTTAATTGTGCAAGTGTCATTATTTCTTTATCAGAATCGTCATTCTTATATCCAGTTTCATCATTAGAATCATGTGTATCACCACCTGATGAATTATTGTTACCACTTGGGATTGGTGAACCTTCTCCATCATCTTCATGATCTCCTAACCCTGGTATAAGTGAATTGCCTTCATCATCAGGTTTAGTTCCAATCTTATCCTTAACCTTATTTTTTACTTTTTTAACAATTTTTGGTTTTTCTACTATAACATCTGCTTCTCCAGTTCCAATATTACTATCTTCTATGCCTGGCAAATATTCACTAGCACCTTCTACATCGGTTTCTTTTATTTCACTTGTTGATAATTTATCATATACATAATTAATAATTGAATCATTTAAAGTTTTTAATATATGTCTTAATTCACTTTTCATGTCATCATCATCAATTCTATTGACTTCCCAATTTGTATGTTGTGGATTTTCAATATCTCTTAATAGTGAATTCAAATTATTATCACCTATAATACACATAGCAGAACATGGAACGTTTGAAATTCTAGATAAAGTCTTTATTTTCATATATGGATATCTAATCATTACACATTCATTTGTTGCTAAATCAGATTCATCTTTACTAAATCCTTTTAATAAAATATCTACTTTTCCATAATCTTCTATTTCTAGAGTATTTTTAAATACACTTGGATCAGTTAATAATATATATTGTGACTTAATATTATTATAACTTCTCTTTAAAATGTAATCTTCATTTTCGACTATATCCCCTAAATTATTCTTATTAATTTTTAAATCATCAACTACAATTTCAAGATCTTCATAATATATAGCACACATAAAGCTATCTAATATTTTTGTTATAAGCTCTTTTTTCCAATTATTGTTTTTTCTAAAACCTAATATATAAATATCTGTACCAGTTGTTTCCCTTTTATAAGATTTATCTAAATTGAAATCTTCAAGTATAGGCATGTTTTTATTATCAAGTCCAAAATAACCAGTTCCTTGTGTTTTTTCATCAGTACCTTCCATTCTTGTAGAACACAATTTACATATACCTATATATCCTTTTTCTCCATCCATATTTAATGTTGAGTAAAAAACTGCATTAAATGAACTAGCAACAAAAGATGCAAATTTACCTATACCTTTTGAACCACCTTTAGCACCATTTTTATCGCTTATTCCTGTTCCTCTTGTTAAAAGATAGAATGGACTATCATCAAGGTTATTTATTCCTTTTAATCCCACAGTATTAAAATCACTAACTCTTATACAGTGAATAATAGTATTATTTATATTATTTTTCATATTATAAAGTGTATTATATAGCTTTATATTGTTTTTTCTATAATCTAAGCATGAATCAATTTCTTTTTCTATTCTGTCCACGCCTGGAATTTCATCTCTCATTATATCGAAAGTTTTAAACTCAATTCTTGCAGTTTGTCCTTCTATTCTTGCATCAATTGAATTTTGACATGATTCTCTTGCGAGTGATGCTATTGGGTCTTGAGCAAATGTTTCCATATCTGGTGTATCTATTCCTTGTTCTTGAAGATAATTATTTCCTGGAAACCTCCACATCTTTTCTTTATCAAACATGATTTAACCTCCTTACTTCAAAATCAGTATTTGAATACTTATTTCCTGTATTAATTATTTCATAATCATCTGAATAAAATGTTCTTAATATTCCCACCAATAAATATTTATTCCAACCATATTTTATTTTAGGTAATAAAGAATAACCTCTGAAAATTTCTGTATTTATATTACCAAAATTATTTAAAATCAAATCAATAGTCTTTTTAATATTTTCTAATTCAGATGAACTAATATCTAGTTTATTTTTTCTTAGCATTGTACTAATATCAATTTGAACATAATCATCACTCATATCTTCCATAAATTGCAAATAATTATATATACCTGTAATATTCATTTTTCTTTCATAATCATGAACTGTTTTTATATTAAATCTTTCATATTTCTCGATATGATTTCTAATGACATTATAATTTGTATTAACTGTAGTATTTTCTGCACTTATAAATGGTCTATGATAATAATATTCTGGATATAATATTTTCATCATAGAGAATAATTGAAAATGTCCATTTTTAAGATTTAATTTTTTGTATAAATCTTTATTTGTTAATAATAATCTAGCATATATCTTTTTAGATGATATTAAATTAGAATTTAATAAACTAAATTGGTTATCTATGAATCTCTTTAATTCAGTTTTTGTATTGTCATCAATATTTAACTTAGATAAATATATAAACTCATATGAAGAAATGAACACTAAACCATTATCTATTTCATTATATAAAACACTATAAAGTGTATAATCCTTTATTCCTGGAAATTTTAATTTTAAATCATTTAATGTAAATTCATAATCAAATGATTTCATTAAATTCACCAATTCATCTACAGGTGATATATCTTGATTTCCATTAACTATATAATCTCTTTTTGAAACCATATCATCTGATAATTTTTTATCAATACATCCTTTCAAATAATAATGATTATGTATACCTAATTCTAATAATTCTCTATTAAACTTATCATATATACTCCTGTAATACACTAAATTGTTTTCAGAGATATAATTTAGTATTTTGTCTACTAACAGTTCTGGTAATTCAACACAATATTTTCCTGGTAAATATGTTCCTCTATCTATTTGAATAAAATCACTTCTACCTACCATTGCCTCTATTGAATGCTTTGATGGTATTTCTTCATCAATTTTATATTTATCTTTTGCTATTTCTACTAATTTATCATAATCTTCATCTTCTCCAACCCTATAACCATTTGGAAAATATTCATCGGCTATATCTAAATACAAATCTCTAGTTCTAAAACCACTTCTAATATATAAATTATCATCAATTTTTTTATAATGATTTTCTAAGATTTTTTGTAAAAATTCATCAGCATCTTTTGTTTCATAGTAATCAGCAACAATACCAATTTCTTCTAAATTGTTATCAACCATTTCTTCAATATTGTCAATTGTTTTATCGTAAACAACATTATATTTTGAATCATACTTTATTGACAAGTTACCATAATCATATAATAAAAGAATCTTATTAGCTAAATCAGAATCATATTTTTTAATTATTTGGGATTTTGTAACATATTTACATTGATTATTAGTTTCACTATAAAATATGGCTTTTAAAATATGTTCAATATTACTTGCACTTTTAATGATTTTTTGTAATGACTTTGATTCAATTTGCCTAATTCTTTCTCTTGTTAAGTCATATTCTGTTCCAATTTCTTCTAATGATAGCTTTTTGTCAGAAGTATACCCATTTCTTTTTATAAGAATATCAAGTGCTTTTAAATCAATTTTTATAAATGCTAGATTTATAACATCTTCAGTTGATTTAGTCCACTCATTTATATTTTTTATTAAATTTGTAATTTGTAATGAAAATACTAGTAATATAAAATATAATGAACAATTCATTAAATCATCTAAAGTAATAATTTGATTTTTAAAAAGAATATCTGTATCTACGTCATTTAACTTAAAAATATCATTTAGCGTCATATTACGATAAATATTATTAATTTTAGGTATATTATTTGTTAGAAAGTTATAATAATTATCAAATTCACACAATAAGTTATACAAAATAGATTGGGCAAAATCAATTTTAATATTATCTTTTCTTATATTTATTTTTAAATAATCTTTCAATTTATTTATAAATAAAATATATGAAGAACACTCTTCTTTATTAATATAACTTTCATTTTGTGGCTCTAATGTTTCAATTAATGATAAAGAAATTATTATATTTTCTTGCTTATCTTCTGGTAAGTTAAATTTACCTTTTTCTTTTTCACCTAGATAACAATCTATGTACTTTTTAAATTGTGAAAACTTAATTGTATCTGAACCATATATACTTACTAGATAATCATAAATTCCTTGATAAGAAGTTGCACCATTTTCATATAAAAATTTAGATATTATGAAATCAAAATATTGCTTTGTATATTTATATAATTTATATTCATCTATAATTAATCTATTATAGTGAAATATTTGATCTAATTCATTCATCATAATTCCACCCTCTTTTGGTCTTTTTTCTTATCATTATCAAATAATTGTTTTTGTTTATCCAACTCATTTTGAATTAAATTAAATATTTCATTTATTTGCTCATCAGTATATTCATAAAAAGAAGTATTAGATAAATTATGTAATTTTGAAATTAAATCAACTATTTTATTCACCCTGTTATCAGCAATTCGTTTAAAATTTTCTTGTTTAACATTGTTCATAATACACCTCCAACTTGCCTATATAGTATCACTTTTAGTAAATATTGTCAAAATATTTTACAAATATTTTATAATTATTTTGAAAGTTAATAAAAAAAATAACTAAATTTAAATAAACTTAGTCATTCTTTTTAACAGTTTCTAAATCATAGTTTATAAACGCAACTTCCTTTGATGAGAATAGCTTTTTAGGATTTATTGTTCTTACAATCTTCCTCATATCAATTCTATGAAATGGTTCATTATTATATATTATCTCAGCAATTTTAGAATCAGCCATTGATATCATTGTGTCTGGTTTTGGTTTTAATTCTACAAGATTTTCAAAAAATAATTTATGATTAAATGAATCACTAGTATATAATTCTTGTTTTTGGCTTACTAAATCATCATCTGGTAAATATGGTGGATCACAATAAACAAATGCATCATCCAATTTTTTATTTTTTTTCATTTCTTTCAAAAAATCTTTATATTCCAAATTATAAAATTTTACATTTTGTATGCTTTCAGATACTTTGTGCAAGTATTCTTCATTTACAACAATTTTTTCTTTTCTACCAAATGGAACATTAAATTTCCCATTTTTATTTTCTCTATAAACACCATTAAATCCTGTTTTCATTAAAAAATAAAATAAAAGTGCTTTTTCATTCCCAGAATCCAAGCTATTAAAATCATATCTAATTTTATAATAGTATTCTTCCTTTTCATCCATTGAATAACTATTATACTTATTTTCAAATTCCTTCATTTTTTTTATTGCATCATCTATATTATCTCTTAGTAAAATATAGAAATTTATAATATTACTATTTATGTCATTTACATAGAAATTTTTATACTTTAGTGCATCTTTATTATCAAGTACATTTAAAAGTACTACTCCTGATCCTAGGAACATTTCTATATAATTTTTTTTATTCTTTGGAAAAGTATTTAACATCTCATTTAAAATTTTCTTTTTAGATCCTGCCCACCTAATAGGAGAATTCACAATAACATCTTTAAAACCATTCATTATTACTCCTCCTATTCTTACTAATTAATATTATACCATTATTTCAGTAATAATAAAATATATTTAAATTAATCAATTGTTTATTGATCTATAAAGAATAGAAATAATCTTTCTATTCTTTATATTTTTAAATCATCATTGTTTAATTCATTGTTTTTACCTAATAACAGATTCTCAAAGAACATTATTAAATACTTTTTATCAGCTTTTACACCTTTACTATAATTTGTATAATTTGCTCTTACTAAAGCATTTCTAAAATATTTTGAATTATCTTTAAATAATTCATTATTAACTTTAAATCCCATACTAATTAAATATTTTTGAATAAAAATTGCTGTTGTTCTAGTATTTCCCTCTTGAAAAGGATGTACTTGCCATATTCTAGATGTAAATTCACAAATTCTATCAATTAATTGTTCTTCATTCAAATCAATATAATTTTGTTCTTTTTCTTCTTGGAAATCATATTTTAAAGTTTCTTCTATCATATCATAAGATTGATAATTAACTGTATCATCATTTAAAATAGGTTCATCTTTAGTCATATTATATAATCTAAATACACCTGGATTATATTTTTCTTTATTTAAATTACAAAATAATCTTTGATGATAGTTTTTTAATGTTAAATAATCGAATCTAAAAGATTTATTATTTAAAATTTCATATATAGCCGTTGCTACTTCATCTGCTTCTTCCTCATCATCGTCATCATGATTATCTTGATTCTTCTTATAGTAAGAAGTTATTTCATCTTGAACTTGTTGATATGTTTTTTCGCCTTTTATATGTTCTTCAGATAATTCAACCATATATTTAGAAGGTTTTAATCCATCAACTTCTTGAAGGCCAAATGCAATGTTCCAATATAATTGTTTTACTTCAGGACTTTTTTCATCTTCTACTTTATCATAAGTAATTTCATCCATTTGAAATACCTCCTTTATTTATTTAATATAGCTAATTCTATCCAATTGGTAATATTGTCTTGAATTGTATTGTAAGCAGTCATACCTGGGAAATTAAGATGCTGTGGATCATAACATTTATATTTAGAATATCCAAACACTTTAATAAAAGGATCACTTCCTTTAGTTGAATAACCTTTAAAATCTTTAAGATTATGAATATAAATTCCAAATATTGCTTTTCCTAATTCATCTGCTTTTTTTATTTCATATTGAACCCATGGTCTATCTGCAGTATTTTTTCCAATTAAAACAATTAAACACTGTTTATACTTTAATTGTTCATCTATCCAGTTTTGAATAGCAATTTTACCTTTTCTTTTAACCGTTTCAAAATCATTTGAACTTAATAATTGTTGCCCATCAAATAATCCCATATTTCTTATTTGTTGAACTCTATTTACATCGTCATCATAACAAAAGCTTAAAAACACTGGTCTTCTTGACATAACATACCTCCACTTAAAATTTAACAAAATATATAATTAATGTTGTTACAATACAAACTAAATAAAATGGTAAAATTGTTTTTGAAAATATAGCATTAACATAACCATATTTTTTAACATCTTTCATATCTATTTTTACATCATTAAAATTCATACTAAAATTAATTTCATCATTATCGACTAATCTTACTTTATCATATAACTTTCTGTATTTTCTTTCCAGCATTAAATAGTATGAATCTAATACGCAAAATACAATTAGAGGAATTAATGTTACTACAACTGCCTTATGAGAATTATTCCCTGCAAAAGCATAAATTGCAATCATTATTCCTACTGACCAACCTTTTAATTTAAATGAGTTACTCCCCATTCTAGAAATAACTTGTTGAATCATATTTAAATGATTTATTTTATTATTTTGATCCATATATTATCACCCCCCAAATATATTTAATCACTAATTAAATTATACCATATTTCTCAATGTTTTTCATTATATTATATATGAATTTATAATTATTTAACTCTAGTCCATAATCAACTCTTAAATATATAAAAGCATGTTCTTTTATTTTTCCTTCTTCATCTTTTGTATAATTAACTGCATCATGTAATGTCTTATAAATATGATTAATATTTATAAGTTTACCATTTGAATACTCATAATTTAAATAAATTAAATCTGCCAATAACCTAGCATCATTTCCCATTCTTAATTTGTTTTCTTCTTTAATAAATTCACTTTCATTTTTCATAAGATTCATTCTCCAATTTATTGCATGTTACCTCTCTTGCAATTACTTTTCAAATCATTTCTTACCAAAAAAACAAAAAATAGCATTTATTTATTAAATAAACACTATTTTAACCACTTTAATATATTAATTTGATAATTTACCAATAAACCATTTTGTTCAATTATAGCCGTCTAAATACCCAATTAAATTTTATAATGGTAAGTGAACCTTTCACCTCCTAGAATTAGGTGTTCAATATATAATATTATAAATGATAATACTTAATAGATTTTGAATATTCTTCTTCAATTGTTTTTTCAAATACATTCCCAATTTTTATACCTAATTCCATTAGCAATCCATCATAAATTAATACATCTTTAAATGGAATAATAGATGTTACTACAGGCTGTGGTAAATCTTGATATGAAATGATATTATCTATATTATCATTAATACCTTTAATCATAAATGTTTTATCTTTATT
>CANRPA010000041.1 GCA_947632395.1 uncultured Bacilli bacterium
TATGATATAATTTTATATAAGGAGGAAAACATGAGCATAATTAAATTAAAAAATGTATCAAAATTTTATTATAGTAAAGGAGTAATAGCAAGTGGTTTTAGCAAAGTAAATCTTTCTTTTGATATAGGAGAATTCGTTGCCATAACAGGAGAAAGTGGAAGTGGAAAATCAACTCTTTTAAATGTTATAAGTGGACTTGACTCATATGAAGAAGGGGAAATGTATATAAATGGTGAGGAAACAAGCCATTATACAGAAAAGGATTTTGAAGATTATAGAAGAAAATATGTTGGCAATATATTTCAAAACTTTAATCTTGTAAATAGTTATACAGTTTATCAAAATATTGAACTTGTATTACTTTTAAATGGTAAAAGAAAAAGAGAAATTAAACAAGAAGTAATAGATCTAATCAAAAAAGTAGATTTATATAAATTTAGAAATACAAAAGTATCAAAACTTTCAGGAGGGCAAAAACAAAGAGTTGCAATTGCAAGAGCGCTCGCCAAAGATACCCCAATAATAATAGCAGACGAACCAACAGGAAATCTAGATAGTAAATCCGCTAGAGGAGTAATAAAATTATTAAGTGAAATATCAAAATATAAACTTGTTATTGTTGTAACACATAATTTTGAACAGGTAGAAGAATATGTAACGCGTAAAATAAAAATGCACGATGGTAGAATTTTAGAAGATAAAAAAATAAAAGATATAGAAAAAATAGAAGATAAAAAAAATCAAAAGTATAAAGATATAACAAATATAAATAAATTTAAATTAGGAATCAGAAATGCATTTAATATATTACCAAAATTTTTATTAATATTTTTAGTATATTTATTTATAACAGTTTCAATCATAAGTGAGTATGCAAGTTTCAAAGAACAAGAATATATAGAATCCAAGTCTGGAAGCAATTATGTTTTTAGTAATATTAGTGATAAAAGAATAATTTTAAAAAAGAATAATAATCCGTTTACAGATGAAGATTATAAAAAAATTAATGATTTAGATAATATAGATTATATAGTAAAAAACGATTTGATATTAGATACAGAAATAAGTATAACTGATGATGAAAATTATTGGATAAGTGGAAGTGTAAACGATATAGAAAACTTTAAAGAAAAACTAGATGTAGGAAGACTTCCTAAAAATTCAAATGAAATTATTGCTGAAGCAAATATAGATGATTATTACTTATACTATCAAGTTAATGAAATATTAAATAAAACATTTTATATTCAAAATGTATTTACTGGTGAAATTGATAAATCTATGCCTGTAAAAATAGTAGGTATAAAATATAAAGATAGCATGCAAGATTACAAAAAAAATTATTATATGAGTCAAGAATTAATAGATAAATTTGCTTTAGAATTTTCCCAAATTTATAGTACAACCAGTATTTTATTTAATGATAAATATATATTTAATAATATAAAAGGTAATAGCAATGTTCCTAATGGTGAAGTATATATATCAAACGATTATTCATATCAATGTAGAAATGAAAATTGTTTAGATGAATATATAACAATTGAAACATCAAATATATATACAAAAGAAAATATAGATTTAAAAATTACCAAACTATATAACAAGCAAAATATAAAAAATTTACTAGGAATATCCAATTTTGATGAAAATAATGGAGTTATATATATTAATATAGATGATTACAATAATTTATTTAATAAGTCAAACTATCAAATAAGTGTATTTATTAAAAATCCATTAAAATTGGAGGACACTATTTTAAAATTAGAAAATATGGGGTATGAAACTCTTGCTTTAAAAGATACATTAGTTTCCTCAAGTATAACACCAGCTTTAAAAATAATGAAAACAATAGTTACAATAATTTTGTGTGTAGCACTATTCTTTATTTCTTATTTTGTAATTAAAGTTATATTAAAATCAAGAAACAAATATTTTACAATTATTAGAATGTTGGGTGCAACAAAAAAAGTATCTAGAGAGTTACTTATAATAGAACTTTTAACAATTTCTAATTTAGCTTATTTTTCATTTATGTTGTTTATATATTTAAATAGTATAAAACTTATTGATATTAAGTTTATACATACAATAAATAACTATTTAAAATTTAGTGATTATATAATTTTATATATAATATTAACATTTATGTCTTATTTAATAAGTCAAAAATTTGCTAAAAAATTATTTAAGAAGAGTGCAATGAGCACAATAAGAGAGGAGATATAATATGATTGTTTTAGAAAACGTAGAAAAATCTTTTAATAAAAATAAGCTTCATGTTATAAATAATATTTCTCTTGAATTTGAAAGTAGTGGTCTTGTTGCGCTACTTGGACCAAGTGGTTGTGGCAAAACAACACTTCTAAATTGTATAGGTGGATTAGACAAAATAAAAAAAGGAAAAATATTTGTAAATAACGAAAAAATTAGTTCAAAAAATTCATATAAAGTAGATAAAATAAGAAATCTTAATATAGGATATATATTTCAAGATTATAAACTAATAGAAAATATAAGTGTCTATGATAATGTTGCTATAGTGCTTAGGATGATAGGTATTAAAGACAAAAAAGAAATTAAGAAAAGAGTAGAATATGTACTTGATAAAGTTGGAATGTTAAGATATAAAAGAAGACCTGCAAATATGTTATCTGGGGGAGAAAGACAAAGAGTAGGTATTGCAAGGGCAATTGTAAAAGATCCAGAAATAATTCTTGCAGATGAACCAACAGGAAATCTTGATAGTAAAAATTCTCTTGAAATAATGAAAATAATAAAAGCAATTTCTAAGGATAGACTTGTAATATTAGTAACACACGAGCAGAATTTAGCTAAATTTTATGCATCTAGAATAATAGAAGTAAAAGATGGAAATATAATAAAGGATTACAAAAATGATAATGTAGATGAATTAGATTATGAAATAGATAATAATTTTTATCTTAAAGATTTTAAATACAAAAATAATTTAACAAAAGAAAATTTAGATATAGATGTTTATAGCAATAGCAAGGATAAAATAAAACTTGATATAGTAGTAAAAAATGGAAATATATATATAAAAAGTAATACAAAAGAAAAGTTAGAAGTAGTAGATGATAATTCTAGTATTGAATTTATAGATGATTATTTTAAAAAAATAGATAAGAGTGAAGTAGAAAAATATGAATTTAATTTTAAAAATATAATAGATAAAAATATAAAAAAGAAATATTCATCAATTCTTAATATATTTACTCTAATAATTCAAGGTTTTAAAAAAGTATTTGATTTTCCAATATTAAAAAAGATATTATTAATAGGATTTTTTATATCAGGTATGTTCATTATGTATTCAACTTCATCAATATCATCAACATTTAATATAAATGATGAAGATTTTATAACTATGAATAAAAACTACTTAATTGTAGAACAGAATAAATTATCTGTTAATGATTACTTAAAATATGAAAATATACCAGAAGTAAATTATATATTACCAGGAAATTCCAGTGTAGAATTTGAATTTATAAATAATGATTATTATCAAACTAGTACAATATCAATCCCACTATATGGATCACTTTTTGATGTATCAAATTTAAATAAAGATGATTTAATATTAGGAAGAATGCCAGAAAACGAATATGAAATTGTAGTAGATAAATTTGCTATAGAAAAATCAAACGAGGAAAAACAATTTCAAATGGTAGGAATACTTAGTTTTGAAGACATGTTAAATAGAGAATTGAAATTAGATAATATGAATAGTTTTAAAATAGTTGGAATAACTGATTTAAAAAGTCCATCAATATATGTAAATAAAAATTTATTCATAAATATATTATATAATTCTAATACAGATGATAAAATAATTTTTGACTATTCGTTATTTAAAGATAAAATAACTATAAAAGAAGGTACAAATCCAGAAAATGATTATGAAATAGTAGTAAATATAAATAATAAAGAGAGTATGCCTTTAAATAAAGAAATAAATTTAAAAATAAATGATGTAAAACTTAAAGTAGTAGGATATTATGACAGCAAATATAATTATGATTATTATTTTACAAATAATAATACTATAAAATATTATTTAATAGAAACAAGCAAAAATTTAGTTATATCATCAAGTAATAATAGTGATACTATATCAAAATTTAGGGAATTAAATTTAAATATAAAAAATAGTTATGATTATAGTAAATCAAAATATAAAACTCAAATAAAAGAAAGAAATACAAATACTTTAGTAGTATCAGGAATAATGCTTATAATATCTTTAATTGAAATGTTACTTATGATTAGATCTTCTTTCTTATCAAGAATAAAAGAAATTGGAATTTTAAGAGCAATTGGGGTAAAAAAAATAGATATTTATAAAATGTTTTATGGAGAAATATTTGCTATAACAACTATTGCTTCAGTTCCTGGTTTAATATTTATGGCATATATTTTAAAAACAATTTCTAAGATATCATTATTGAGCAGCTTATTTTTAATAAATCCTTTAACAATAACGATTACAATATTGCTTGTATATTTATTTAATTTAGTAGTAGGGTTAATACCAGTATTCAATGTTGTTAGAAAAACACCAGCTAGTATATTATCTCGTCATGATTTAGAGTAATATTATAAATTAAGAAAAATTTAATACTTAATATTGTTTTTTTGATACAATTAATTGACAATAATATCAATATTTGCTATTATTAAATAAGTATATGGTGGGGGAAATAATGGATAAAAATACTTATTATAAATATAAAATGGCATTTGACAAAAATGATATAGATGCGATGAGAAAGTTATATTTAAGTAATAAATTTGATGAAAAGGTCAAATTTGCTTATGCGAAAATGTTAATAGGTAATTGGGATTTAGATGAAGGTGAAAAGCTTTTAAAAGAATTAATATCTACTGTGAGAAAACATGCAGTATATTATGAACTTGCAAAACTTGAAATATTAAAACAAAATTTTGAATCAGCAAAAAAATACTTAGATACAATTATTTATAGTTCAAAGAAAACAAATAAATATAAATTTTATGCTTATTTATTGTATGCTAAAATAGAACAAGGCGAATCCAATACACAAAGTGCAAGAAATTATTATAAAAAGGTTATGTTAAATAATAAGTATTTGGTATTACAGCAGTTGGCATTAATAGGAATGGGAAAATTAGAATATAGTTTGGGTAATACTGATTTAGCTTATAACTATTTTAATAATGCATTAAATCAAAGTTCTAATATTAAAATTAAAGAATATATTTACGAATTAAAAATTAATATGAAAATACAAGAAAGAGATTATATATCCGCACTAAAATTAATAAAAGTAGGAATTAATGAAAATGTAGATATAAGTCATAAATTATTAATATTCATATCAAAAAAATTAAATATATTTATAAAAAAATATGATTATAATAATTGTAGTTATAGCTATAGTTATACGATAGATCAAATAATTAATTATGACGAAATAGATGCAATAGAACATATAATAGATAGACATATCAATAGTAAATATAATGGAAAAAGTATTTTTAATAATAATATAGATATATATAAATTATTTAAAAATATTAAAGAAAATTTAAATGAAGAAAACAGAAAAGCTGAATTAGATTTTCAAGATATCTATATCATAAAGTATGAAAACGTAGGTATTAATGGAGAAAACTATTTAAAAGTAATTACTCTGCCAGATAGTAAAGAAATTATTACAATGTATCCTATAAGGACTAAAAACAATATATATTTAAAAGAAGATGTAAAAGAAAAAATATATAAAATTTAACCTTACAAATTTGTAAGGTTTTATTATTAAAGTTTAAAAGGTGTTATTTTTTTATTTAATTTTTTATATTATATATTTAAAATAATATACATATAGTTCAAAAAATTGTAATGATAAAAATCTAATTTGTTGATATAATTAATGTAATAAAGATTTGTAGAGGTGTTCATATGAGAAATTTAGATAAATATTTTGAGAATAAAACCATTGATTATGAAAAATTATTAAAATATGGTTTTTCAAAAAATGGAAATAATTATATCTATGAAAATAAAATTTATAATGATAGTTTTAATGTTATTGTGGAAATAACAAAAGAAAAAAAATCATCAAAGGTAATAGATTTATCAACAAATGAGGAATATACATTAATTGATGTAAAACATTCTACTGGCAACTATGTTGGAAAAATTAAAGAAGAATATGAATTTATTTTAAATGATATTATAGAAAACTGTACAACACCAAATATTTTTAAAAGTAAACAAGCTAAGTATATAATTAAGTATATTAAAGAAAAATATAATGATGATTTAGAATTTTTATGGGAAAAATTTTCTAATACTGCGGTGTGGAGAAATAAAAATAATAATAAATGGTATGGATTAATTTTAATATTACCGGAAAATAAACTTGGACTAGAGTCAAATAAAATAGTAGAGGTTATTGATTTAAGATATCAAAAAAATGATATTAACAATATAGTTGATAAAAATAAAATATTTCCAGGGTATCATATGAATAAAAAAAGTTGGATTACTATAAGATTAGATGAAAGTGTAGAAATAAAAGAAATTTATAAATTAATAGATAATAGTTATAAAATATCATTAAAAAAATGAAAATAGAATAAAAATCTATTTTTTTATTGTAATAATAATTCAATTTGATATGATGGTTATGCAAAGAAGAAAACCGGTTTACTATTTGCAAGAACAGGGGAAGGGAGATGTATTGTCATCAAGTTGATTATTAACTTACCAACTGATGATGAGGGAAAAAGTATGTTTTATGAGCAGTTTTCTAAATTACAAGCCAAGTTAGTTGCAGAGTCAATTAAGAAACTTAATATTGACGATACATCTAAAGAAAGAGTTTGTATAGGTGTTCTAGAACTACTTAAAGATAAAGTCAAGGAGGTAAAGAAAGATGAATAATAGTGATAACACTATTGCGAGTAGTAAACAAAATATGAATAATAAGGGGAACAAAAAAAGGCAAAACAAGTCTTTAACTGATATTAATGAAGAACAAATATTAAACTTTGTTCAAAGAGAATTTATTAAGGCATATATGAGTGCTTATTCTCAAAGAAATATAACTGACAAAGAGTTGACTATGTTTATTAAATATTTAAAGAATATTAAGCCAGTAAACACATCAAGCAACCATTATGTTAATAGAATAAAAAGTTTATGTAATGAGATGAAAGGTTATTATAGCCAATTTCAAAAACTTAATTACATATTGGGAATAAATTTTAACCAAGAAAAAACTAAATAGGCACTAGTTAATAACGTTTTAGAACATTTAACAAACTTTAAAAGTGTAAAAGCATAAGTATTTTACACTTTTTCTTTGTATTTTGTGTTATTAGATATATAAATTCGCAAAAGTATGCTATAATTATGATAGATGGAGGGATTAATTATGTATCAACCTACATATGAACAAAAGAAAGAAAAATTTATTAGTGTTTTAAATAATCACTTTGGTTCACACGATGTTTTTCCAGAAGTCGCTAATATATCAGATGAAGACTTTGAAAAGATTATTGAGTTATATGAACAAAAGGCTTCAATTGGAGGAAAAGACCCTTGGCATTATTTATATTTTGATGAATTGATAATAATGCAACAAGCACTTTATGAAGTGATAAAAGATAATTATAGATATAGTGATATAACTGCAAAAGTTGAAAAACTATTTGAGCAAGAATTAGATAGAAGACTTCAAAGGCCAGTTCTTTCTTATGGTGAAGAAACTGGTGAAACATATAGAACTTCTTATTCAGAAATGCCAGAATATGCTATGACTTTGGCAAATATGTGTACAAAAAATATGATTCCTGATAAAAAGACTTTTGAAGAAAAGAAAAGTGCAATAGATAAATATCAACAAATAAGGGAAGATTTTATTAAGACCGGAAAGAAAATGCCTATGTCATATGAGACGACACTTGAATATGCTCAAGGAAATATGGCAAGACGTTATGTTGGTGGAACACCTAAAGAACCACCTATTGAACCAGTATTTGGTGCAGAGAATAATAGAGAGGCAAATTTACGTGAGTTACGTGAAATGCAAGAAAGAAAAGTAGAGACACCAATTCATACTGAAGCTGAAAGACAACAAAAAGAAATTGAATTATTAACACTTCAACAAGAAATAAATAAAGTGGAAAACGAAAAAATTGAAATTGAAAAAAGAATTAAACAAATTTCTAGTGAGGTTTTAGGTTCTTTCTTCACAGAACAAGTTTCTGAAAAGTACCCAACAGAGTATCAAACTTTTAAGCAACAAGAAGAACAAGTAAGAAACCATAGAAGTAGTTATGCACAAATAACCGATTTAAAAGAAAAATTCAATGAGGTTTCTCAAGAACTTCAATTCTATAGAGGTGTATTGCCAGTTTATGAAAGTTTCTACCAAAGATTTGAGCAAATGAAAACTGAAAGAAAACAAGCGCAAGTAAGCGAAAAAGAACAAGAAAGAATATATAATCTAATTCATAAAGCAGAAAATGAAAGATTACAAAGAAGTAGAAGTTTATATACTGCTTGGGATTTAGGAAATAAAACAATATCTCAAGAATATCAAGGTATGACTTATGAACAAGTTGAAGCATTATTAAATCAAAAAGAGGCAGAAGAAAAAGCAAGACAAGAGGCAAAAGCAACAAGAGATGAGTTAATTGGAAAAGCAATAAGAAAAGATTTGAACGTTCCAGAAGATTACCATTTAAGCCAAATTCAGATACAAAATTTAAGCCAACAATTTGCCGGTTATAGCGATGACGAGTTAAGAGAATTTATTTCTGGGGTAAAGAAACAAGAAACTTCTGCTCCATCATATAGCGATTTTGAAAAAGATTTAATTAGTTTTATAGAGAAAAAGAATTCTAATCTAGGAAAGGTTTCAGAAATTATAAGTGTTACTGGCTACCCAAACTCAACTTATGAAGTTAGATTTGATGACGGAAATATTCATCAAATTACAATAACTCAAGAAGAAAAAAATTCAATAAGAAATCAAGTTCAACCTACACCAGAAGTTAAAACTGAAGAAGTACAACAAACTACTACACCTAACGAACAAACACAACAAAGAGATAAATTGATTAGTGATATACTTGGTGCAATGTTAAATGCTGGTGAGTTCCATAATTCTGGTTTAGATATAAGTCAAAAAATGAGTGATATGGAATATGCTAAAAGCAAATTACAGACAAAATCTTTAGAAGAACTAGAATATATATTGTCAGTATACACACCACAACAAGAAGAAACAATGTCTAGTGGTGGAATTAAAAGATAATTAAGTATATAGCAATTGCTATATGCTTTTTTTATAATATAATACAATTATATTGACCCAGACTCCCTATAGGTGCTATAATACACCTTAGAGGTGATAATATGAAAAATACCTACAGAACTGAGGAAGAAAAAAAATACTTTACTACAAGACTTAAAACAATAGAGGGTCAAGTTAGGGGAGTTAGTAAAATGATTGAAGGTGATAAATATTGTGCTGATATATTGACACAATTATT
Organism: uncultured Bacilli bacterium; assembly: GCA_947632395.1. Classification (GTDB taxonomy): domain Bacteria; phylum Bacillota_I; class Bacilli_A; order RF39; family UBA660; genus UMGS1613. The sequence continues at coordinate 9,577 of CANRPA010000041.1, forward strand.
AGCTATAGATAAATCAATTAAAAGTTTGAGTAACGATTTATTAAAAAGTCATTTGAATTCTTGCGTAATTAAAGATATTCAAAATGGTAGGACTGAAGTTATAGATGAAGTTATGGAGTTAATAAAGAGATTAGATTAAAACTATATGTAATTATAAAAAAATATGAAAAGAGGAGAAAAAAATGAAAAAAATAATTTTAAAAATTGGTGGAATGAGTTGTAATGGTTGTAGAAAACATGTTGAAAATTATTTAAATCAACAAGAGGGAGTTAATGCATCAGTTGATTTAGAAAAATCTCAAGCATTAATAGAATATGATGAAAGTAAATTAACAATACAGGATCTTGAAAACTTTATAGAAGAATCAGGATATAAAAGTTTAGGATTAAAGGAAAATTAACCTGAAAACAAAAAAATAAATTTATTTTGAAAAAACATAAAAAAATGGCAGACTTCCCCTTACCCCAAGTTAAA
>CANRPA010000042.1 GCA_947632395.1 uncultured Bacilli bacterium
GAATCAATTATATTATCATCAACATATGGTGATGATTTAACAAAAGCTACTTCTATTACATATGAAATTGTTAGATAGTTTTCTTTAAAAAAGTATTTAAAAAGTATTTAAGTACTTTTTTTTATATTAGTGAATAATATAAAATAGTTGAATATTATTTTACTTTGTGCTAAACTAATAAATATTGGAGGAAGGGTTAAAAAAATATGACAACATCAGAATTTAAAGATGATGAAATTAAATTGAAATTAAAAAAAGATTTAATAAGAAAAAGAATTAATATATCTAATTTAACACTAATACAAAAGAAAGAAAATTGTTTAATTTATGATTATGGAAACATTATTATAGAAATTATATGTATGGAAAATTGCAAACATTGTTCTATAAAAGACTATGTAAAAAATAGTAATTATATACTACAACCACTTGATGAAACATTAATTAAAATAGATTCAAAAAGTCTAAGGGTATTATATTTACCTAAATTATATCCTACTAATATAACTAATGATGATGTAATAGATTTATATTGTAAGTTAAGGGATGATGGATACCTTTGTGACGATATAAAAAAAGAAGATTTTGTATGTGATGAAAACGGAAATATTTTACTTGACAATTATGATAAATTAATATATGTAGGCGATTTACCTATGAATGTATATCAATCATATATAGAAGATCATGTTAAAAATAATCCATATTTGAATAAGATATATATTAAAAAGAAAAAAATAGAAGAACGAAATAAATTATTATCTAAAATTAAATTTTGGGTTAAATAAAAAAATAGTTTTTGGACTATTTTTTTTGTGTTTTAATATCAATTATATCATTTACAGGTATTAATTCATTATCCATTGTAATGATATAGTTTTTATTTCTACCTATAATTCTTTTATTAACTGTTTTATCTTTTAATACAATTTCTACATTTGCTTTATAAACATAGTTTGGTGAAGAAAAAATATCATTAATTTTTTGTAGTACATTTCTATTATCTATATTTTCTTCTTTATTTCTTTCACTTGAATAAAACACATTACTATTATTTTTAAAATCTTTATTTATATTATTATGAAAAATTTTTGGTAATTCTTTCATTCTATCACCTCTAACTAAATATATGAAGTAAAAATATAAATAGAACAAAAATAGTTAAAATACATATATTATATTAGAGGTGAAGTTATGTATAAAATATATCAAGTAGAATATGGAGACACAATAGATAAAATAGCGCAAAAAACAAATACTACATCAGATAATATAAAAAATATAAATGGTATTAATAATGATTCAGACCTTATTGTAGGAAGTCTTATAGTAGTGCCAAATGAAGAAACAAGAAATTTTGATATATATAGAGTAAAAAAAGGAGATTCAATTTATTCTATAGCTCAAATGTATAATGTTAATCCAGAAACATTGCTTTTACTAAATGGTCTAAATAAAGATGATTATATTTATCCAAATCAAGAATTATATGTGCCTTTAAAAGGTACTATAGTATATGTAACAAAAGAAGGAGATACCATTGATAGTATAATAAATAATCTTGGTGTAGATTTAAATACATTTAATAAAGAAAATGGTCGAGTTTTTGTTATGGAAGATCAATTAGTAATACATAAAGAAAGAGAAAAATAGTATATACTCTTTTTTTTTTGTTTGAAATAAGTTATAATAAATATAGAAATTAAGGTGAGAAAATGAACGGAAATAATACATATAATGGATTTAGTGTACTTGGTAATTATGGAGAAGATTTAACAGCAAAATTTTATGTTACAGATCCATCAATTGCTAGAGATTCAGAATTACAAAAACTAATGATGGTACTTTTAACTCCTGAAAAATCGGGTTTGTTAGTAGGTAAAGCAGGTGTTGGTAAGACATCAATAGTAGAAGGTTTGGCATATAGAATACTAAATAAGGTAGTTCCAAATGCACTTCAAGGATTTAGAGTTATAAAAATAAATTCGTCTTCATTACTTGGAAAAATAAATTACAATGGAAGAGAAGAAATGGTAGTAACCCTATTAGTAGAAGAATTAAAACATACTGGTAAAGTAATATTATTTATAGATGAAATTCATACACTAATAGGTTCAAATGGTACGTCAATGGATTTAGCAAACATTTTAAAACCAGCAATAGATAGAGGAGAAGTTAAATTAATAGGTGCCACAACAGATATAGAATATAATACATATGTAATAAGAGATAGAGCTTTTTTGAGGCGTTTTGAAAAAATAGATATTGCTGAGCCAAGTGAGGAAACAACTATTGAAATATTATTTAAAAGTTTACCAAAAATAGAAAAATCTACTGGTATAAAATTTAAATATAATGAATATGTTACGAAGATGTTGCTAGAGTCTATAGTAAGTGCAACCAGTGAGTATAAAAGAGTATATGGACTAGGTGCCATGTATCCTGATATAGCATTTTCTGTATTAACTGCAGCATTTTCACAGGCACTTTTTCAAAATAGACAGTTTGTAAATGTACTTGATGTCTATAATGCTATAAGAACAAGCAAAAGAATATATCCAGATTCAATAGTTAGGGAACTCGCTTTATTTAAAGAAAAATATAAAGATATTTGTATTAATGAAAATATAGTTTTACCAGATGTAGTTTTAAACGAACTTGGTGAAATTGAATAAGGGAGATTATATGAAAAAAAACAAAAATATATTATTATTAATAATTTTATTAGTAGTAACAGTTTTAATTGTTTTAGTATTTGCTAAAATTTATAAAAATAATAATAAAAACAATTCTATAATATTTGATTACGTACAAGAAATTAAACCTAATGATTTTAATCAATACATGATTGAAAATCCAGATGTAATAGTATTATTTGTAGATAAATATGATATATCAAATGATGAAATATTAAAAGAATTAATTGATGAAATTGATGATAATGATTTAAAAGATAAAATAATTTGCATAGATAAAAATTTAATAAAAGATAGCTTCATATCAAGTTTAAATAAAAAATATAATATAAATTTAGATGCAAATAAATTTCCAGCACTTATTTTAATAACAGATAATGAAGTAGATAAAATTTCATATATAGATGAAAATACAGATATAAAAACTTTAATAGATTATCAGGTATTAAAATGATAAATATTGTGTTGTATGAACCAGAAATACCACAAAATACTGGAAATATAATGAGAACATGTGCTGGAACATATACTAAATTACATTTAATAAAACCACTTGGATTTTCTCTTGAAGATAAATATTTAAAAAGAAGTGGAGTAAATTATATTGAACACTGTGATTATCAAATATATGAAAATTATGAAGATTTCTTAGAAAAAAATAAAGATGGGGATTTTTATTATTTGACAAGATATGGCAAGAAACCTCATAGTTCTTTTGATTTTTCGGATAGAAATAAAAATATATATTTAGTATTTGGAAAAGAAAGTACAGGAATACCTAAGGAAATACTAAAAAAACATTTAGATAGGTGTTTAAGAATTCCAATTAATTCTAATATAAGAGCGCTTAATTTATCAAATTGTGTTGCTTTAGTATTATTCGAAGTTTTAAGACAACAAGATTATCCTAATCTTTCAAAGGTAGAAATTATTAAAGGTGCGGATTTTCTAGAAAAATGAGTTGTATTTAATTAAAAAAAATGATATTATATATAATGTAAAGAATGTAAAGGAATATGGAGGGTGTATATGGACGAAGTATTAGAATATATTTCTTTAAATTATATTTGGTTTTTAATCGGCGCAATTATAATTGTTCTTGCTATTATAGGACATTATGCTGAAAAAAGCAATTTTGGCCAAGGGAAATCCGTAAATAATCCATTACCAAAAAAAGAAGATAAAAAAATAGAATTAGAACAATTAACATTAAAAGATTTAATAGATAAAAATGATAAAGATAAACCTATTGATGAATTAGATCCTACAAACATAAAAGAAATATTTAGTGAAAATAGTTTGGAAGATACACAAGAAAATCAAACCTCTTTAGATAATCCAAAACAAGAACAAGATTCTGAGTCTAATTTAGTTGATAAAAATTCAAATAATAATACTGATATTAATTATATAGATGAAGTTACTGAAGACTTGTTTAGTTCAAATGACTCTAACCAAATAAATTCAAATGTTGAAAAAGAAAATGAAACATACAATAGTAATAATATTGAAAAATCAAGTGATTCAGCAAAAACTAAAGAAGATGAGTTTAAAGATTTTGACAAAGAATTCGATATGATAGTACCTAAAAAAGATATAATGAATGAAGGTATTTTGGAAGATATAGAGGATTTATCTTTAGATAATACTCAGGTATTTAATAAAGAAGAAATACCAGACTTAGATAATATTGATTTACCAGAGATTAGGGACGTTAATCTATCAGAAAATGATATATGGAAATAGAGACTTTGAAGTCTCTTTATTTTTTTACTGATAATTCAATTATTAAATCCATATTATCATCAACTGCGATAATATTTTTATGATTCATATTACATTTTTCACATTTATAAATAATTTTATATGTATTTTTAAATCTTTCAATTTCAATTGGTTTAAGCAATCCTTGACATTTATTTAATCTATCCCCTGGATTTATATCAACATGTTTTGAATATAAACAATAAGGACAGTGATCCCTCGCACTGTAATTTAATTTGTTCACTTTTTTACCACATTTTTCACATATAAATTCTTCATCAATCATATTAAACCTTTTAATAAATAACACCTCTTTCAAAAATATCTAATATATTTTACAAATTAATTATATAATATATTAAATGTAGTTGCAAATTTTATGGACTTTTGCCTGTGAATGTGGTATAGTTTAAAAAGGACGGTAGATAATATGGATAAACAAAATGATAAAAATCTAACAAAAAAAGCTAAGAAAAATTCTAGTACGGACAAAAAAAATATAGTAAAAAAATCTGAATCAAAAGAAAAAACATTAAAGCATGTTGTTGATTCTGATCATGAAGAGAAATCAAATGATAAAAAAAGAAGAAAAAATGTATTTTCATTAGGTGAGGTAATATTATTAACAATAATGGGATTTATAGTTGGTACATTTATAAATTTAAGGCTTATTGAAATTCCAGGTATATCAGATGATACGGAAAAAATAAAAATTGATCAATATTTGAGTGAATTTATAAAAAATTATCAATATTTAGTTAATAATTATTATGAAGAAATAGATAGAAATAAATTAATTGATAATGCTATAGCAGGAATGATGGAAGGTTTAGATGATCCTTACTCATCATATTTAGATGAAAATTCTTCAAGAAATTTTAAAATAATTCTTGATGGAAGTTATAGAGGAATAGGCATTCAGATGATTAAGAATGAACAAACAGGGAATATGTTTATCTCAAACATATTTAAAGATTCTCCTGCAGAAAAAGCAGGTCTTAAAGCATCTGATGAAATTATTTCAATCGATAATATCGAAACAAAAGATAAAACTGCAATAGAAGTAAGCGATATAATTAAAAACTTAGATAAAGATGAAGTATCAATTAAAGTTTTAAGAGAAGGAGAAATAATAGAATTAGATTTAAAAATAGAAACAGTAATTATTAATTCAGTAATGTCAGAGACATATACAGTTGGAGATAAAAAGGTTGGGTATATATATATAGGTGTATTTGCTGAAAACACTGGAGAACAATTTAAAACTGAATTAGATAAATTAGAAGAACAACAAATAGATGCACTTATAATAGATGTTAGAAACAATACAGGTGGACATTTAACATCACTTAATGAAATATTGAATATATTCTTAACAAAAAAACAAATTATGTATCAATTTGATCAAAATGGAAAAATAGAAGAAGTTTATGGTAATGCGAGTGAAAATAAAAAATATAAAATAATTATGTTATGTGATGAAGTAAGCGCTTCAGCATCTGAAGTATTAACGGCAGGAATTAGAGAAAACTTAGACTCAATTATTGTAGGTAAAAAAACATATGGAAAAGGAACAGTTCAAAACTTGGTAACATTATCAGATGAAACTAACTATAAATTTACAACAAAGAAATGGTTAACACCTAATGGTAATTGGATAAATGACACTGCAGGAATAGTTCCTGATATTGAGGTTGATTTAAATGAAACATATTTCAGCACAGGTTTAGATGATGATGATACACAGTTGCAAGCAGCCCTTGAATATATAAAGAATAATTAATATATATATAATATAAATATATATAATATAAGCGAAGAAGAAAAATGTTTTAGAACAATTTCTTTTTCTTTTTGTAAAAATATGATATAATCATTGCAGGTGATATGATTGAAAAATTTATGTATAGGAGATAAATTACAAATACAATGCTATAAACATGATAAAAAAGTTCATAGGGCATGGTCAGAAGCAGTTGTTTTAGATGTAAAAAAAGATTACATAGTATTTGGTAATAATAAAACATTGGTAACAGAATCAGAAGGGACTACATGGAAAACTAAAGAACCCGCAATAATGTATTTTTTTAGAAATGAATGGTACAATGTAATAGCGCAAATGAAGAGTGATGGAATATATTATTATTGTAATATAGCTTCTCCATTTATAATAGAGGATAATACAATAAAATATATAGATTATGATTTAGATCTTAGAATTTTTCCAAAGGGTGATTATAAAATTTTAGATAAACTTGAATATGAATATCATAAAAATAAAATGAATTATTCTAATGATTTAGATAAGGTTATAAATAATGCATTAAGTGAATTAATAAAAAAGTATGAAAGTAAAAGTACAATGTTTAGTGAAAAAGCAAATACTGAATACTTAAATCAGTATATAAAATTAAAAAAAGAATCAGAAAGTAGTAATTTTATGTAATAAGGTGCATATTATATATTAGAAATGGATTACAGTTAAATAAATTGTAATTCTTTTTTACATCTGTTTCTTAATCATATATAGTTAATATTTATAAAAAATGCACACAAAAAATGACAAAATTTAAATTTTTGAAAAAAATTCAAAAAAAGTATTGACTTTAAAATTTAATTTTGTTATATTTATATCACGTTGTGTGAGGAATTTCTTAGTAACACACGCAAAAAAATGTCAAACTAAAAAAAAGTTAATATTTTTTTAAAAAAAGTATTGACTTTGATTATATGGTTTGATATACTATTTGTGCTTTTTGAAAAAGAAGCGGAATGATCTTTGAAAACTGAGCAAAATGTCAATTCACTATTAGTTAGGAAAAAACAATTCAAATTTAAAAAAATAATATATTTTTTTGGAGAGTTTGATCCTGGCTCAGGATGAACGCTGGCGGCATGCCTAAGACATGCAAGTCGAACGAAGTGGCCCAACAAAGACTGAGTGCTTGCACAAAGTTGGCGATGGAATTTCCACTTAGTGGCAGACGGGTGAGTAACACGTAAGTAACCTGCCTTGGAGACTGGAATAATGTTTGGAAACGGACACTAATACTGGATAATTCATAGTTAGATAACTAATTATGCTGAAAGGAGCGTTTGCTTCACTTCAAGATGGGCTTGCGGCGTATTAACTAGTTGGTGGGGTAATGGCCTACCAAGGTGACGATGCGTAGCCGAACTGAGAGGTTGATCGGCCACATTGGGACTGAGACACGGCCCAAACTCCTACGGGAGGCAGCAGTTAGGAATATTCGTCAATGGGGGAAACCCTGAACGAGCAATGCCGCGTGAGTGATGACGGTCTTTATGATTGTAAAACTCTGTTGTAAGGAATGAACTCTTAAGATAGGAAATGCTCTTAAGTTGACAGTACCTTACCAGAAAGCCCCGGCTAACTACGTGCCAGCAGCCGCGGTAATACGTAGGGGGCGAGCGTTATCCGGATTTATTGGGCGTAAAGTGTGTGTAGGCGGTTTATTAAGTCTAAGATTAAAGCCTGAGGCTTAACCTCAGTTCGTTTTAGAAACTGGTAGACTTGAGTGTGGTAGAGGCAAGTGGAATTTCTAGTGTAGCGGTTAAATGCGTAGATATTAGAAGGAACACCAGTGGCGAAGGCGGCTTGCTGGGCCATTACTGACGCTGAGACACGAAAGCGTGGGGAGCAAATAGGATTAGATACCCTAGTAGTCCACGCTGTAAACGATGAGTACTAAGTGTCGGGAAACCGGTGCTGAAGTTAACACATTAAGTACTCCGCCTGAGTAGTACGGTCGCAAGGCTGAAACTCAAAGGAATTGACGGGCACCCGCACAAGCGGTGGAGCATGCTGTTTAATTCGATGCTACGCGAAGAACCTTACCTAGACTTGACATCCCGAGCAAAGCTATAGAGATATAGTGGAGGTTACCTCGGTGACAGGTGGTGCATGGTTGTCGTCAGCTCGTGTCGTGAGATGTTCGGTTAAGTCCGATAACGAGCGCAACCCTTGTCATTAGTTGCTAACATTAAGTTGAGAACTCTAATGAAACTGCCGGTGATAAACCGGAGGAAGGTGGGGATGACGTCAAATCATCATGCCCCTTACGTCTAGGGCTACAGGCGTGCTACAATGGCTGGTACAAAGAGAAGCAATACCGCGAGGTGGAGCAAATCTCCAAATCCAGTCTCAGTTCGGATTGAAGTCTGCAACTCGACTTCATGAAGCTGGAATCGCTAGTAATCCTGAATCAGAATGTCAGGGTGAATACGTTCCCGGGTGTTGTACACACCGCCCGTCAAGCCATGGGAGTTGGTAATACCCGAAGTCGGTAGCCTAACCTTTTAGGAGGGGGCCGGCGAAGGTAGGATCAGCGACTGGGGTTAAGTCGTAACAAGGTATCCCTACGGGAACGTGGGGATGGATCACCTCCTTTCTATGGAGAAAGATTTAATACGTATCTAACTAATAGAATATATTTTGCTTAGTTTTGAGAGATTATTCTCTCGATAGTTCTTTGAAAACTTGATAATGTGGTAATTTAATGTGTAACGAGCACATTAAATATTAAAATTATCTCATCAAATTAGGATAAATAACAAAAAATGGTGATTAAATTGCTAAGAGCACTTGGCGAATGCCTTGGCACTAGAAGAAGATGAAGGACGTGACGAACAACGATATGCTTCGGGGAGCTGTAAGTACGCTTTGATCCGGAGATTTCCAAATGGGGTAACCCACCTATGGTAATGCGTAGGTACTGCATAGTGAATTCATAGCTATGTAGGTTTAACCCGGTGAACTGAAACATCTTAGTAACCGGAGGAAGAGAAAGAAAACTCGATTTCCTTAGTAGTGGCGAGCGAAAAGGAAATAGCCCAAACCAGAATTCGTTCTGGGGTTGTAGGACCTTAATTATGAGTCACAAATTTATAATATAGTTGAATTGGTTGGGAAACCAAACTTTAATAGGTGATAGTCCTGTAAACGAAATGTTATAAACTCTATAAGGTATCCTGAGTACGGCGAGACACGTGAAATCTTGTCGGAATCTACGGGGCCCATCCCGTAAGGCTAAATACTCTCTAGTGACCGATAGTGAACAAGTACCGAGAGGGAAAGGTGAAAAGAACCCCGAGAGGGGAGTGAAATAGAATACTGAAACCATGTGCTTACAAGAAGTCAAAGCCCGTTAATGGGTAATGGCGTGCCTTTTGCAGAATGAACCGGCGAGTTATTGTATCATGCAAGGTTAAGTTGAAGAGACGGAGCCGAAGCG
>CANRPA010000043.1 GCA_947632395.1 uncultured Bacilli bacterium
TATCGAACTTTTTAGTTCGATTTTTTATTTACTCATAAATATATTTTATATGCATTATTTAATTTACATTTTATAAGAAAAGTATTAAAATAGAATAACTTAATTTAAATGAGGGATAGTATGATATTGACAAATTTTAATCCAGAAGAAATAAAAAATAATAAATTTACAGTTCAAGATAACATAACAGAAATAGATGATTTATTATTTCATAATTGTTATCTTATAAAAAAAATTATTTTGCCAAATAATCTTATTAAAATAGGAAATAGTTCTTTTTGGAATTGTACTAATTTAAGAGAAATAAATATACCACAGATATTGGAGAATTTAGGATTTTCTGCATTTAAAAATTGTATAAATTTAACCAATATAAATCTTAATTGTAAAATAAAAAGAATATGTGTTGAAACATTTAGTGGTTGTGTTAATTTGTCAACAATAAATATAAATGCCCCATTAGAAGTAATAGAGGCAGGTGCATTTCAAAATTGTAAATCATTAAAAGATATAATAATCCCAGATAGTGTTACAAGAATAGGGAGTAATGCTTTTAATGGCTGCACATCATTAAACACTCTAAAATTATCAGAAAATATAAATGTTATATTAGAAGCGACATTTAAAGAATGTATAAGTTTAAATAAAATAATAATTCCAGATAAAGTAACAGAAATATGTGATTTAGCATTCTATAATTGTAAAAATTTAGAAACTGTCATACTATCTAAAAAATTAAAAAAAATAGGAGATATATGTTTTAAAGATTGTAATAATTTAAAAGAATTAATTCTTCCTAGTAATTTGCAAACTATAGGTTCAGGTTCATTTAAAAATACTGGGTTAGAGAAAATAATAATACCTGCTAGTGTTTCTTGTATTGGTGATGATGCTTTTGATAATACAAATCTTAAAAGTATTACATTTTGTTCTAGTTTAATAAATTATAATTTCAGTGAATTAGAAAAACTAGATAGTTTAACTGAAATTATAGTTTACAATAAAAAAATAACTAATATAAATGAAATAAAGCAGATACAAGTAGAAGAATTATTAGATAAAATTTATGACAAATTAGTAAAGAATAATCATATATATAATTTAAATCGTGAATCATTAAATAAATTTTATCAAAAAAATTATAATTTTATAAACATAATTAATTATATTATTAATAAAATAAATCAAGAAGGTTATGAGTATAAATGTGATATAGAAAAATTTGATTTTTTATTCTCAAAAACAAGATTTGTAAATTTACCAAGTAAAGAAATATTTGAAAACCTAAATATAGATTTAGCGCTTAAATATAAACCTAAAATGGTAAAAGAATTAATGAGTATACCAATATTTACTAAAACAGAAAAAACTAAGAAAAATATAATAGATGTAATTAGTATATTTGGTTTATTTGAAGATGATAATCAAGTTTATAATAGGCTTAGAAAAATAAAAGAATTATTTAGTATTAATACATATATGGATTCAGAAAATTTTTGTTTGTTAAATCATTTAAATATGTACTTTGAAGAAATAAAACAGTTAGAATATGTATTAAATGATTATGCTGTAATCCCAGATGAATATAAAGAATATTTAACTAGGGTAATGACTAAAGGAAATTTATTGGAACTTAAAAAAATTAATAAAAGGTTAGGAAAAAAGATAAATGATTTTTTTAAAGAAAATTATGTTTTGAAAGAAAATTTATATTATAAACTTAAATCAGATATAGACGATAATACTTTATATAAAATATATGATGAAATATTAAAATCTAGAGTTAATAATCAAATAACGATAAAAAGTTTAAATGATATATTTGATGAAATGCCTAAAAAATATAATATAAAAATAAGCAATTTTATAATTAAAAATTTTAAAACTATATTATTTAACTCTGAATGTCAAAAAGATTTAAAAAATATTGTTCAGAGATATGATGAAATAGAAAATTTTTATTTAGCTAAAGGACGTAATAATTTTAATTTTATAGATGGATTAAAATATCTAAGTAATTATACTTTTTCAAATATAAAAATAGGTAATTATGAATTCGCTAAATTAGTTAAAAATGCGGGAGTAGTAAGCCAAGAAAAATTTGAGAAATATCAGGATTTATATGAAAAAATAAAAGGAAAAAGGGAGTCTATTATTCCTAGAATAAAGGAAGATAGTATTATAACAATAAATAATAACGATTATAAAATAAGTATTGAAATTCTTAGAAAAGATGATCCTTTTACAATGTTAGTTGGGGAAGTTAAATATACTGATTGTTGTCAAGTATTTGGTGACAATGCTGAAAGTAGTATGTTACACGCTTGTGATGATGGAAGAATATTTTGTTGCTATATGATTAATGATGATGGAAATAAAGAATTACTCGCACAGTCTTGGATGTGGAGATGTGGTAATCTTATTTGTTTTGATAATATTGAATTTACAAGCCTTTCCAAGTCCAAAAAAATTTATGACAGTATTATTTATAATTGTTATAAAATGGCAAGTCAAAAAATAATTGAAAAAGGCAAGTGTAATAATGATAAAATAGAAGTAATTGCAATAGGATGCAATCATAGTGGATTAAATTTAAAAAAATATTTTAGTCAAGAATTTGAAAATACAATTAAACCAAATAATTATAATGGGTATGTTGATTCAATTCAAATTTGTATTATGTATGGAGATAATTCATTAATTGATTCTAAATATATTCCTAAAATACAATATTTAGATGAAAGAACAATAATAACAAAAAAAATAAATGAATTATCAAGTAATATGTTGAAAAAAATAAAACAAATTTGTGAAACTTGTGAAAATAAAAATGAATTTATAGATTTTTTTGAACAAAAAGAAGATAATTTAAGTATTATTATAGGTGAAGATTGGTATTGTGTATATACTATCCAAAATGGAATAGTTATTAAAGATTTGAAAATAGGAAAGCCTAAATATATTGAGGAAGAAAAAGAACAATTAGTAGAAGTAAAACATTTCATACAAAAAATATTTGGTAATTTTATCAATATTCCAGTTGTAGGTCTAGATTTTAATGATGTAAATAAGAAAATATAAATTAAAATGTCTAACACTATTTATTTTCTTCTTTATTAAAATTAATTTTAAAACAATATATTTTATAATAAATTTATTTCATTTATATAAAATCTATTGTATAATATCATAAGAAAGAGTTGTGCATATAAATGAATATATTAAATACTATAAAAAATCCAAATGATATAAAATCATTATCAATTTCTGAATTAGAAAAACTGTGTATAGAAGTTAGAGAATTTTTAATAAATAATATATCTAAAACTGGTGGACATTTGGCTTCTAATTTGGGAATAGTAGAACTTACTATTTCTCTTTTTAAAAATTTTGATTTTACTAAAGATAAAATTATTTTTGATGTAGGACATCAAAGTTATGTTTACAAAATATTTACAGGTAGAAAAGATAAATTTGATACACTTAGAAAATATAATGGTATTAGTGGATTTCCCAAAAGAAATGAAAGTAAATATGATTATTTTGATACAGGTCATAGTAGTAATTCAATATCTGCTGGTTTAGGTATGGCAAGGGCAAGGGATTTAAAAAAAGAAAACTATGAAATTATATGTGTTATAGGTGATGGCGCTTTTACAGGTGGAATGGTATATGAAGCATTAAACGATGTAGGATTTAAAAATAGTAAAATGCTTATAATTTTAAATGATAATCAAATGAGTATTTCAGTAAATGTTGGTGGAGTATCTAAATATTTGAATAAAATTAGATTAAATACTTCATATAATAAGTTAAAAGAAAAAGTACATCATAGATTAGATAGAAGAACAAAAATTGTGAGATTAGCTAGAAAAGTAAAAAATAGTATAAAAAGTTTATTTTTTAATCAAATGTTTTTTGAAAGTCTAGGAGTTAAATATATAGGACCAATAGATGGTCATGATATAAAAGAATTAGATAAAACAATTAAAAAAATAAAAAAATTAGATAAACCAGTGGTTTTACATGTTACAACAACTAAAGGATTGGGTTATTTACCCGCACTTACCAATCCAGATAAATTTCATGCAATAGGAGCATTTGATATAGAAACAGGAATTCAAATTAGTAAAAAAGGAAAAACGTATTCTGATGCTTTTGGAAAAAGTTTAGTTAAATTAGCAAGTAAAGATAAAAATATAGTGGCAATTACTGCAGCAATGATAGAAGGAACAGGATTGAATGAGTTTTCACAACTTTATCCTGATAGAACTTTTGATGTAGGTATAACAGAGGAACATGCAGTGACACTTGCAAGTGGTATGGCAATTAATGGTTTAAAACCTGTATTTGCTGTATATTCTACATTTTTGCAAAGAGGTTTTGATCAAGTTCTTATAGATGTTTGTATGCAACAAGTTCCTGTTGTATTTGCAATTGATAGATCAGGACTTGTAGGTAATGATGGAAAAACTCATCAGGGAGTATTTGATATATCTTATTTAAATATGATGCCAAATATGGAGATTCTATCTCCCAAATCAACAAGTGAAGTTTACCCAATTTTAAAATATGCATTAAAACAAAATAAACCAGTTGCGATTAGATATCCTAGAGGATGTGATACACTTAATTTAAGTAAAGTAAAAACTATACAAACTGGAAAATGGGAAAAAATTAGTGATGGAGAAAAAGTAGTTATTTTAGCAGTTGGTAGAATGGTAGAATATGCGATTAAAGCAAAAGAAATGTTAAAAGATGTATATAATCCAATTATATTTAATTGTTTATTTATTAAACCTTTAGATAATAATATTTTAAAAATGATTGTAAAAAATAAATATAATGTTTTAACACTCGAAGATAATAATATCATTGGTGGATTTGGACAACAAGTATTATATAATCTTAATAAATTAGGTTTTGAAAATAAAATAAAAATAATGGGTTATGAAGATAAATTTATAGATCATGGTAGTGTTGATGAATTATTGACTGATGAAAAAATGAATATAAAAGATATCGTACGTGAAATAAAAAAATTATATAAGTAAAGTTAATTATGATGAATTAAAATAGTATTATTCTTTTAATATTATTTTTTTTTATGTTACATATATTTTATTGGTGATACTATGAAAAAAGATAATGTAGGAACAATATTTTTTATGAAACTTTTAATATCCATTGTACTAACTTTGATAATATTAATAATAATGAAGGCAAATAGTAGTTTTAAAACAGTATTTTATAAAAAAGTATACAGTGATAATATATCATTCACATATCTAAAATCATTATATACAAAATATATAGGTGATAATGATATCTTAAAAAAATATGTTAAAACTGAAACAGTATTTAATGAAAAATTAACATATAAAAGTATGGAAAAATATTTAGATGGTGTAAAACTTGAAGTAGGTGAACAATATTTAGTACCAATAGAAGAAAGTGGTATAGTAGTATTTATAGGGCAAAAAGAGGGATATGGCAATACAGTTATAATACAGAGAATAGATGGAATAGATGAGTGGTATGGAAATATAGAAAATGTAAATGTAAAAATGTATGAATATGTAAATAAAAATAAATTACTTGGTGAAGCAAATAATAATTTATATTTAGTTTATAAAAAAGATGGAAATGTATTAAATTATGAAGAATATATTAAGTAAAATATATATACACCCATTATCTTTAGTAACTCTTTTGATATTTGTGCTTATAGGTGAATTTAGATTTATAAGTTACTTTATGTTGCTTATATTAGTACATGAATTTGGGCATATTATTACGTCTTTTTATTATAAATGGGATATAGAAAAAATAATAATATTGCCTTTTGGGGGGTTAACAAAATACAATTTAAAAATAAACACTCCTCTTAAAGAGGAATTAATGGTTTCTATATCTGGTATGATATATCAAATGATTTTTTATATTTTAATTAAGAGTAAAATTGATTATGAATACTTTAGATTTATAAATTATTTTATAATAGTATTTAATTTAATACCTATATATCCTTTAGATGGTTCAAAAATATTAAACGTAATATTTAATAAATTACTTAGTTTTAAAGATAGTATTAAATCATCTGTAGTAGTTTCATATGTATTTATAATAGTACTAACTATAATTTTTTTTAACATTAATAAAATAGTGTTGATAACTTTAATATTTCTAGTTTTAGAAGTAAATAAATTATCAAGAGAAAAAGAATATATATTAAATAAATTTTTACTAGAAAGATATTTAGAAAATTTAAGATTTAGAAAACATAAAAAAGTTGCAAATGTAAATCAAATGAAAAGGGATTATACACATATATTTTTACTTGATAAAAAATTTATAACGGAGAAAGAATATTTAGAGAAAATGTTTTTAAATTCAATTAGGAAGTAATCATTGATTTAAATTTATAAATAAATGGATAAAATCGTTGACAATAAAAGGACTTTTTGATATAATGAAAGTCGTGTAGGGCCTCACTCTACAACCACACAGAAAAGGTTTTAAAGTTTAACTACCTTAATGGTGAGTCTTAGAAATTAAAGGAGGTAAAAAAATGAAAGCAGTAATAGAAACTGGTGGAAAACAATACTATGTTGAAGAAGGTACAGTTCTTTACATTGAAAAATTAGATGCTGAAGCTGGATCAAAGGTTAAATTTGATAAAGTTTTAATGGCAGATGGAAAATGTGGAATGCCTACTTTAGCAGGAGCAACTGTTGAAGGTGAAGTTGTAAAAAATGGTAAAGGTAAAAAGATTATAGTTTATAAATATAATCAAAAGAAAAATTATCGTAGAAAACAAGGACATCGTCAACCATATACTAAAGTTGAAATCAAAAAAATTGTGGTTAAATAAATATGATAGTTGTTAATATAAAAAGAAAAAATAATTTTATTAATTATATAAAAATTAGTGGACATGCAAATTATGCAGAAGAGGGATTTGATATAGTATGTGCCTCTACTTCATCTATAGCAACCACTACTATAAATGCAATAATAAGAATAGATAGTAATTCAATTAAATATAGTGAGGAAGATGGATTACTAGAAATAGAAATATTAAAAGATGATAAAATAATAAATATTTTAATAGACAATATGATAAGTTTATTAACTGAATTAGAAAAACAATATAAAGATTATATAAAAATTAGATAGGGAGGTGCCATTCATGAAAATGATGACATTAAATATCCAATTATTCGCACATAAAAAAGGTCAAGGATCTACTAAAAATGGTAGAGATTCTGCTGGTAGAAGATTAGGTGCTAAAGCAGCTGACGGGGAATATGTAACTGGTGGATCCATTATATATAGACAAAGAGGTACTAAAATTTATCCAGGAGTTAATACTGGAATAGGAACTGACGATACTGTTTATGCTAAAATAAGTGGATATGTAAAATACGAACGTTTAGGAAAAGATAAAAAACAAGTAAGTGTTCATGAAACTATTTAGGAGAATTTATTTCTCTTTTTTTTGTAAAAAAATGTAATACAATAATATATAGATTCAAAAAATAACTAATATATTAATATAGAGTCATCTAATAATACTAGATGATTTTTGTTTTAAAATTTGTTATACTAGTGTTGGTGATATAATGAAGGCACTTATAACTGGAGCAAGCAGTGGTATTGGCAGGGATATGGCAAAGATTTTATCTTCTAAAGGTTATGATTTAATATTAGTAGCTAGAAGCAAGGATAAACTTAGTGAATTAAAAAAAGAACTTAAAACCAATGTAAAATTAATATTTATGGATTTACAAGATATCGATAATGTAAAAAAATTATATGAAGAAGTAAAATATGACAATATAGATATACTTATAAATAATGCGGGTTTTGGACTTATTGGTGAGTTTAATAAAACAAGTATGGATAGAGAATTATCTATGATAAATCTAAATGTAATTTCACTTCATTTATTAACCAAATTATTTCTAAACGATTTTATAAAAAAAGATAATGGATATATATTAAATGTCGCATCCTCTGCTGCATTTGAACCAGGACCTTTAATGGCAACATATTATTCTACTAAATCATATGTATATAATTTAACCTTAGCCATATATGAGGAATTAAGACATATGAAAAGTCATGTAAATATTAGTTGCTTATGTCCAGGACCAGTTGACACTAATTTTAATAATGTAGCTAATTGTGAATTTAAAGTAAGACCTTTAAGTAGTGAATATGTGGCTAGGTATGCTATAAATAAAATGTTTAAGAAAAAATTGTTAATAATACCCGGATTTACAATGAAATTTATATATATATTTGGAAGATTTGTACCAAGCAAGTTAAAACTAAAAATGACTTATAATATTCAATATAATAAAACAAAATGATTGATAAAAAAAATAAAAAATGTTAATATAAATATGAGGATTGATAATATGAAGACACGTGGATTTACTTTGGCAGAACTTATGGGAGTTATTATAATAATTGCTTTTTTGCTTATTTTTGCTTTACCAAATATAATTAATTTTGTAAAATCATCTAACAAAAAAATAGGTGAT
Source organism: uncultured Bacilli bacterium (assembly GCA_947632395.1). GTDB lineage: Bacteria > Bacillota_I > Bacilli_A > RF39 > UBA660 > UMGS1613. The sequence goes on from CANRPA010000043.1 coordinate 8,553, forward strand.
ATTACTTTAGATTTAATTTATAGTGCATCAAAAGATTATGTAAATGAAAACAAAGATGAATTTCCTAAAGTAGAGGAAAATATATATTGTATACCACTTAGAGATTTAGTAGATGATGGTAAATTAAAATCGCCAATAAAACTTTCTAGTAATAGTGAAGATATAACTGATACAATGCAAGTAGAAGTAATATATGATGAAAAATTTAAGTATGAATTAAAAGATAATTGTGTAGAAAGAAAAGCTAGTGATTAATATGGAAAAAGGTAAATTAATTGTAATAGAAGGTACAGATTGTAGTGGGAAAGAAACCCAAACTAAAAAATTAGTAGAAAAATTACGTAAAGAAAATATTAAATGTGAAAGATTTAGTTTTCCTAATTATGATAGTCCAACTGGGAAAATAATAGGAGGTCCTTATTTAGGGAAAGAATATATTTGTAATTGTTGGTTTGATGAAGGTGCGATTAATGTAGATCCTAAGGTTTCTTCATTGTATTATGCTGCAGATAGAAAATATAATATAAACAAAATAGAAGAAGCACTTAATAATGGTACAAACGTAATACTTGATAGATATATTTATTCTAATTTTGCTCATCAAGGTGGTAGAATAAAAGATAAAGAAAAAAGATATGAAATGTATAAATGGTTAGAAAAATTAGAATTTGATTTGTTGGAACTACCTCGTGCTGATATAAAAATTTTTCTACATATGCCATATGAAGTATCATTAGAATTAAAAAAGAATAGAGAAGAAAGTTTAGATGAACTTGAAAAATCAAAAGAACATTTACTTATGGCAGAAGAGGCTTATAAGGAAATATCTGATTTGTATAATTTTAAAATTATAGAGTGTAACAAAGGAATGAATCCAAGAAATATTGATAATATAAATGATGAATTATATTCATATATATATGAAAATTTGTTATGATTAATGTTTAAATATAGAAATATAATGTATATAAAATAGAATATGAATTAATAATATTGACAAAGATTTATGGTTTTGATAAATTAATATCGTA
>CANRPA010000044.1 GCA_947632395.1 uncultured Bacilli bacterium
CATTTTCTTCACTCTTTTTTTTAGTAGATATATGCTCTAAATATTTTCTTAAAAAACAAATTCTAGAAATTATATTATTATCTTCATTGATTGATTCATTGTAATAAAACTTTATAGTTGATAAAACATCAGAAGAAACATTTATTTTTTGTTCTTGAATTATACCGTTATTATTTTTTAAATACCACATATTAGTTTCTTTTGTAGGTTTATGGTTTATTCCAAAATCTATTATCGGTTCAAAATCATGTGTTAGCATTAAAACTGTTTTGTTGTAAAAACTATCTTCATAATCTCCTTTATTACAAAATAGTCTATTAATAATCGCATATTTCTTATTACCATCAAAAGAAGAAATTGGATCATCTAATATGATTAAATTTGGATTTTTACTTAATGCATAATACATAAACAAAACTAAAGCAAATGCATTTTTTTCTCCCCAACTCAAATGTTTTTCTATATCAGATACTTGTATCTTTTCATTATCACTATTAACATACTTTAAAACTGTTATAGAATTTTTTTCATCACCATCTTTAACTATGTCAAATTCATAATTAAATCCAGCCAATTTTAGAAAACTATTTATCTCCTTTTTACAACTTGACATTTTAGATATTACAAGACTATTCATTTTTCCAATTTCTTTTTGTAAATCTGAAATTTTTCCTAGCATTTCAGTAATTGAACTATTTATTATATCAATAGACTTAATTAAATTTTCATTATTAAAATATTCAAGATCATTAGTACTTATTTTTAAATCTAAAAGTATATTAGATAAATTTGAAATATCACTTTTTTCCACTTTATAAGAATCAAAAGTAGTGATATTATATATTTTTTCTTTTAAATATGTTACTTCTGACATAAATTTTGTAAATATTAAGTCTTTATCTGTATTTGGAATATTTTCCTTTATGCACTTTTCAATTTTTTTAAAATTATCGGTATTCAAGTATGTTTTGGTATTATCAATAATATTTGAAAACTCGGTTAAATTGCTAACATTTGCTTTTGAATAATATGAATTAAATGCTTCATTTTCTTTTTCATGATCTTCACTAAATTTTTCTGCACAGTAAGGACATATTTCCCCATAATCATAAGTTTTACCCTTATTTTTCCATTCAGACCATAAGATGTTTTTTTCTTTATCAGACAAAAACAATGAATATTTATTTAATTCTTTTGGGATATTAAAAATATTTTTATCAGTTTTTATACTAGAATACATTCCTCTTGAATCAATGGTATTTTTTTCCTTCTTATAGTTTATCTTTGAAGATAATTTGATTAATTGTTCATTAAGTTTATTGAGTTCTTCATTTCCTATAATCTTTTGTTTTAATTCATGTAATAAACTATTAATATTATTTCGCTGTTCATCATATTTATCTGACTTAATAAATACTTCAAATGCATTTTCAATTACATTACTTCCGTTAAATACTACTTTATTTACAAAATCACTATCAAATAATTCCACATTATCAATATTTGGATTACATTCGACATATGGTATTTCCTCTTTTCCAAATGGTTTTAATAAAGATAAATCTTCATCCTTTTTTAATAATGCTTTAGCAATAGTAGATTTACCAGTACCATTAATAGCAAATTTAATATTCAAATTACCTTCTTCTATAATTATTGATGTTTCTTTTATATTATTACAATTTTTAATTACAACATTGCTCATATAATACCTCCAAAAAAAGTGCCGTACAAAAAGACCGAAGCCATGTACAAGCACTTCACTAATACAATTATATCACAAAATTTTCTAATTGTATTATTATATGACACAATGACACACTGTTTGTGAGTGCCCTACACACATTTATAGTGTCACTGTGTCATATCTATTTTATCTTTCTAATTTATAAATAACATCATATTCATCTTCAGTAGGTTCTTCCCATTTAGATTCTAGTTTTTTCATTAATCCTTCATCTAAATAAAAATCAGAACCACCATTACCATCTAATACTCGTTGATTTCTTTCTTGAATATTTTGTTTCCAAGTATCATCATCAACACATACATAATGTATTTCACAATTTACCCCATTATTTTTATAATATTCTTTTATCTCTTTTCTATCTTTACTTGACCATAGTCCCCTTTCAAAAATTACATTAGCCCCTGCCTTAGCAATTTCACCAACTTTTCTAGTTAAGTACTTATTTAATCTTTCTGAGAATACATTATAAAATTCTCCTTGCTCATTATTTATTAATTCATAAGTAGCTTCATCTGGTGAGATTATTACCGCATTTAATGAATCTTTTAATTGTTTTGAATAATAGCTTTTACCACTACAAATTTTACCACATACTAATACTACCTTTCCCATAGATACCTCCTTATCTTTCTTTCACTAATCCATCTGGTGTTAGAATATAAAGAGCATTTACTACTTCATTAATATATTTTCTATCATGAGATACACTAATTATAGTACCTTTATATTCTTTTAAAACTTTTCTAATAACGGGATTTGATAATGGGCTAACATTTCTTGTAGGCTCATCAAGTATTAAAACATCACATTTATCTAATACTAATTTAATAAGAAATAGTTTTGCTTTAGTCCCATTACTTAAATCTTTAATATTACTAATCATTTCATCTCGAGTAAATTTCATATTTCCTAAAAACATTCTTGCTTTTGTAATTTCATCTTTACTACCATTAGGACATACAAAATCTAATACATATTTATAATTATTTAAGATTTCATCATAAGTTTGTGGCATATAACCAACCTTAATATCATTTCTATCTTTTAATTCGTTATAAATTAATTTAATTAGTGTAGATTTACCAACACCATTTTTACCTATAATACATAAATGTACATTGCCAATTACATCTAACTTTATGTTTTTAGATAATACCTTATCAGATACTTTTAATTCATCTATATTTAAATTGATTATATTTTTTGTTCTTGGCACTTCAACTTCTTCGAATGAAAAACTTATACTTTCTTCAACATCTGGTACTTCAGTTAATTCAGTTTCATCTAGTTTTCTCTCTTGTGATTTTAATGAATGCATTTTCTTTTTTAAAACTTGAGCTCCATGTGGATCTGCTCTTGTGATTGTATTTTGTTGATGTTCAACTTTTTGCATTATTCTTTGTAGTTTTTCTTGTTGTTTATTAAATTCTCTTTTTTCAGATTTTGCTACTTGTGTTTGTTTTTCAATTTTTCTAAGTCTTTGTTCAACATAAGTGTCATAATCAGTTCTTAATAATGTATGTCTACATTCTGTCTTCTTTTTTATTTGTTCTAAATGTAAAATCATATTTGCAGTATTAGCTAGTAATGTTTCATCATGTGAAACATACATAATTGGCTTATTCGTATTATTAATAAATTGTTCTAACCATTCTAATGTTTCAATATCTAAATCATTAGTAGGTTCATCTAAAAATAAAATATCATATTCATTTAATAGTAATTTTAAAATACTAATTTTAACTTTTTCACCACCTGATAATGTTTTTATTTTTTGTTTTAAAATATCATCAGTTAAATTAATCAAATCTAGGTATTTATATAAATTATTAATCTTATCATAATAATCACTTTCATCAATAAACAAAAATTCATATACACTTTTATCTAATTTATCAGTACTAATAGATTGTTCTAAATAACCAATTCTATTGCCTTTTAGATTAATATTTCCACTAATTTCAGCATATTCACAAATACCTAAAATTGATTTTAATAAAGTGGATTTTCCATTTCCTTCTTCACCAATGATAGCAAGTTTATCACCATTATTTAGTATTAAATTTAAATTTTTAATTAAATATCTATCATTAATAGATATATTTAAATCTTTTATTTCTAACATATTATGCCTCCTTTTTTCGGCATAATCAAAGTTTATGCCATACTTATTTAACTAATGTTCTCATTTTCTCACCTCTTCACTTTCAAATTTTTTCTTAAAGCGATTTTTCTGGATTTTTCGTTTTATATTCTTTTTTAGAACGAATTTTTTGGATTTCTCGTTCTATAAATTAGTTTTTCTTTGGTAATTTACTATAATCATATTTATGTTCTGCAAATTTTAATTCATCAAAAGCATATTTAATATCTTCTATTGCTTTATCTATTGTATATAAACTATCTTTATTATCTTTCATTATTTGTAGATGTTCTATTGTATAAAATAGTTTTTGTCTTGCATCACTTACTTTTTTTCTTTTTTCAGTATCAAATTCTAGTAATTCTCTTTGAGATTCTTCGTAAGTTTTAATCATTTCTTTTAAATCTTTACTAGATTTATTTGCATATTTATCTTTAGAAAAATAGAAAAGCATTTCATCATAGCCTGCAACTTTTAATAATTTTTGCAATGACATATCTAACGTTTCAGCAATCTTTCGTAGATCATCAATATCTACTTTTTTTATTTTTCCATTAATTAAATCATTTAATGTACTTCTACTTATACCAGTTAATTTAGCTAGTTCTCTTTGAGAAATTCCTTTTTCAACTCTTGCAGATTCAATTAAATTTTTAAGTTCTTCTGAGTTCATTTAATCACTTCTTTCTTCCCTTTTGTTCCTTCACAATTTGATTTTAACACTTTTTTATCAATTTGTCTATATTTTCGGACAAAAAGTATTGACATCTTTTTCGGACAATGTTATATTTAAATTGTCCTTAATATCGGACATAATTATAGAAAGGAGAATTTGTATGAAATTACTAAAGAAACAAACTACTAATGAATATGTAATACCTAAAGATTTGTCAGTTAGTGCTATAGGTATGCTTAACTCTCTATTAGTTAGATCTAATGATGAACTAGAGAATATCGACCTCTACTCTCTTAGTAATGATAGTAGAAAAGATGTTGCTCTAGCATTTAGAGAATTAAGAAAGAAGAAATATATTATTTATAGTTCTTTAGATGATACATATTACATTTATGTATCACCACAAAAAAATAATTAGGAAGGAGGAAAAAAATATGTCTGCAGAAGAAACATTAAATTTAATCGCTAAGCAATGGTGCACCCTAGAAGATATTATGAAGTTAGGACATCTAGGAAGAAATTCTGCACTAAAGGCTAAAAAGAAAATAAAAGATAAGTTAGAAAAACAAGGTTATCTTATTCCAAAGTCTGTTGTTCCAACTAAAGAAGTTGTAGCATTCTTTGATATTGATATACCTTATTTAGAATCTAGAGTTTCTAGTAAAGAATTAATTAAATAATTGTAAGAAAGGAGATACAAATGAAACAATTAACTGAAATAAAAGAAAGCACAAAAAAAGATATCATCGTCGAAAACCTAATGATATCAAATGGAGTTTATCTACTTGTATCTCATCCTAAGGTTGGCAAGTCAATGTTCGCTCAGCAACTTGCCTTCTCTCTTACTACTGGAGAAGATTTTTTAGGATTTAAAGTAAATCCCTCTCATGTCTTATATATTACCACAGAGGGAGATATAAATCAATTAGAAACAAGATTTAAGTTAATGAATTTAAAGCCTAAATTAGATAAACTTCACATAATAGATTCAGATGATATATCAGATTTTTATATTAGAGATATTGAATATGATATTCATCAGTTAGCATCCAATAATCAAAAACTATTTGTGATTATTGATATGTTAAAAGATATAAAATTTGATACTAGTTATGATTTAAATAACTATCAAGAAATAAATGATGTTGTATTTAGAAAATTAAAAGAATTATGTAAAAAGTATAATATCACATTACTTGTTACTCATCATTTAAATAAAAGAGATGACACTATGGGTAGTGTTGGATTAAATGCTGATGTATCTGGAATTATTAAATTAAAGGAATCAAGAAATGATTATAATAAACTAACTTTAGATTATAAAGGCAGAGATTTAGGTAGATTAGAATTGAATTTAAAACGAAATGATAATCAAACATTCAGTGTTGTCGATGAGAATACAAATGATGAAACTGATTATAATCTACTCCTATTTATAAAATATGCAGTTTCTAAAAAAGATTTTGATTATACAATATCAGATATTTTATCTAAAACAAATATTTTATTAACTCCAACACAACTTGGAGGCTTAATTCAAAGAAATTTGAAAGTGTTGGAGCACGAAGGTCTTCATATAACAAATAAAAGAAATGGTAATCAAAGATTATGGCATTGTACTTATGAAGAACCTTCAGAAAATAATGAATAAACGTGGCACGTTCTGACCTGTTAGGTTGGAAGTGGCGATAGTGAATTCATTATCAATTAATTAAAGGATATAGTATATCATTTAATTAATCTTGTAATAGGGGATGCCTTTATTTGAGCAAACAAATATTGGCTCTAGCTATTACAAGCATAAAGGATTCTAAGGAATATTCCTTAGCTCACGGTTGGGCATATAATTATGCCCTAGTGAGATAGAGTATTATTTTAAAAACAGATTTGAAAGGAGGAAAAAATAAATGTACTCAGGTAAACAAGCACTACGATTAGAGAAATTTAAAGCATCAGATATTGGTGGATTAGATAAAGAATTAAAAGAACGAAAAGGATCAGGCAAATATGATAACACTAGAACTCCATATAATATAGAATTAATAAATTATGATGGTCCTACTCTTGCTAGTTCAACTTATGATTATCTTTACTCTAACAATATAAACTATAATCCAAATAAAAAAAATACTAAGGTATTAAATGGACTAATAATATCAAGTGGTCAAGAATTCTTTGAGCATTATGGAATGGAATTTAAAGATACTGGTGAAGTTTACAAAACTGGAGATAATGCTAGCAAACCAATTAGACATGTAATTATAGATGAAGAACATCAATTACCTACTGAAATAAGAAGATTCTTTGATGAAAGTCTTAGCTTTATTTCTGATTATGTTGGTAAAGAAAATATTAGATATGCAGCAATACATCTTGATGAATCTACACCACACATGCATATTTACTTTACACCAGTAGTTAATGAAGTTAAAAGAAAAGTATTTGAACTAGATGAAAATGGTCATCAATTAAAACATGAGATAACTAATAAAAAGGGAGAAAATAAATTAGTACCTATTCAAAAGAAAGATGAGAATGGAAAAAATATTTATGAAACTGTTAAAGGTAAATTTTTAAATTCAGATCAATTTTGGAAACAAAAAGGTGGTAATGCATCTTATACTCTTTTACAAGATGATTATAACGAATTTATTAAATCTAAAGGTTATAACCTATTTAGAGGAGAAATTGGTGGAGATAAAACTCATTTAACTAATGCTATGAAACAACAAAAAGAATTAAATGCTTTAAACAAAAAAATACGAAAAGAAAATGAACTATTAAAAGAGGCAAATAAAAGCGAAAATGAGTTTATTGATAAAGTTGATAAAGAAACTTCTAAAGATATTTTAAATCCTGTTAAAAAAGGTCTTATTAAGCAATATAAAGATGAAGATATATATAATCTATCTACTTATTCAAAAGAACTTGCTGAAGATAATTTAAGAAAAGATTTAGAGATTAAATCACTCACAAAACAAGTAAATGATTTTAAATCTAGAAAAACCTATAAAGAACAAAATAAGATTATTAGTAATCAAAAACAAATTATTTATGAAAAAGATAATGAGATAAATGATTGGAAAACAAGATTTCAAAAATTATCTAATGAATTTAAATTATTTAAAGAAAAAATTCAAAATAAAATATATTCTCTTACTTCTAAAGTATTTGATATTCTTCATATACCATATACTTGGTATGAAGCAAATGATATTGATTATGCTATTGATACAACAAGAGATTATTTAAAAAAACATTCAAAATCAAAAAATGATTTAGAGAGATAATTTATAATATTATCAGTTTATATGATAAAATAATGTTGTTACGAACTGGTATATTTATAAATTCCAACAAAGGAGGAACGATATATGGGAATATATAAATTACCTAAAAATCAATGGACTAAAGATGGTCGTAAATATAAATATTATTGGAACGAAAAAGATAAGAGTGGAAAATGGAAGAAGAAATTTTCACAAGCATATAAAACTAAACTAGATGCAATGAATGCTGAAAGAGAGTTTTTAAATAATAAGGTTGAATTTGGTGGAGATATGGATATGACATTTGGTGCTCTTACCGACCAATATATTGAATCACAAAAAAATAAAGTTCGTAGAAGAACTATGGAAACATATTTAAAAAGAAGAAGATATTTTACTAGTTTTGAAAATGTTAAGTTAAAGGATATGGATGGTAGTCTATATCACAAGTTTCAACAAGAATTATGGGATAAACCTATTAAATGTTCTAGTAGAAATGATATTCAAAAATTTCTTAAAATTATTCTTAACTGGGGTATGAAAATGTATGATATTAATTTAATGCGTTTTTATAAGAAAATAGAGTTCTTCAAAGATCCAAATGAGATGAAAGAAGAAAAAGATGTTTATACTTTTGAAGAATTTCAAAAATATATTACGGGTGCTACTAATTTAAATGATAAGACAATGTTTGAAATGTTATATTATTGTGGATTACGTCGTGGTGAATGTCGTGGACTACAATGGTCTGATATAGATTGGAATAATAAATTAGTATCTATTACTAAACAAGCTAATAGTATTAAAGATAGTCAAAAGTATTATGAACTAACACCACCTAAAACTTCTAAAAGTATTAGGACATTACCTCTTACTGATGTATTATATAACGATTTAATAAATCTTTATAATGAAAAGAAGAAATACTATGGGTTTAATGAAAAATGGTTTATATTTGGAGAATTAGATCCATTAACATTTGGTATGATGCATAGAATAAATGAACGAATTGCTGAAAGTGCTGATATTAGAAGAATACCACTACACTCTTTTAGACATAGTTGTGCATCTCTATTAATTAATACTGGTCAACCAGTAACAACTGTATCTAAGTATTTAGGACATGCTAGTACTAAAGAAACATTAGATACTTATGCTCATATGTTTCCAAACAATCTTACTAATGTAAAAAATACCATAGATAATTTAAATCTAGGTATTTAAATAAACTTAAATAAAAAATAAATTTGGTATCTGAAAAAAGGTTTTTGGTATCTGGCTTGGTATCTAGAAAAAATTAAAAACCTCAGAAACCCTTATAAAACAAAAAGCGTTCCCTCTCTCGAGGGAACTTCAGGGGGTTTTGGTTGATTTCACTCTCACCTTTGAATTTCGTAAGAGGTGGAATCAAAGCATGATTGTTTTCTATCATGCCTATATTAATAATATTATAATAATTTTTCTTTGTCAATTTAGAAAATTCAATTTTGGCACTTCTTCGTCAATTAGTTAATAAAAGTTA
>CANRPA010000045.1 GCA_947632395.1 uncultured Bacilli bacterium
TATATTTCATTAGTTAATATAGCAAATTCTTTACTTTCAGTAATACCATTTTCTTTCCATACATCTGTAAGTTCTTTCCTATCTTGAATATTTTGCATTCTTTTAGAAATCCATTTTTCTTCATAACCTTTTGCTCTATATAAATCAATTGATCTTTGTGCTGCTAGTGAAGGATCAAATGTTTCATCTATTCTTTCACTACCTAATTTTGCTAACCATTGTTTAATTGGTTCAGCATTTTTACTAGGAATTGATTCAATAATTCTAAACATACCTTCTATATCAACAACATCAGTTAAACGATATTTACCATCTTTAGCTTTAAGTTTCAAAGCGTTACAATTTGTAACGGTTTCATTTCCTTCATCTTTAAGTCTCTTTTTAAGCACTCTCCAGTATGTTTGTGGATTATTACTTTCTGAAATAACACTAACTATATCGACAACACTTATAAAGTATTTCTCTTGTTCCTTATCCCAAACAGTCCTAATAGTTTCATTATTAAATATTTTGTTTACTAAATGCATTTTATCTTGATTCATCGATTACCTCCTTGCTATTTTAATTCTACTTTATCAAAATTGATTAATTCACTTACTACATTTTCATTATTTATCTTTGTTTGTTTGCCTTTATATATAGTTAATTCATTATTTTTAATTTCACAATCTAATGTTAAATAATAATCATTAGTTGTATATACTATAACTTTATCATTATTTATTATACTATATGACTTATTCATTTTAATCTCGATTCCACAATTTATTAGAAATGAAAATACTAATAAAAATAAATAAAATGGTATTATTTTTAATGCATTTGCGAAATCATTTTTATCTTCTTTTATATTTTTATCTTTCTTTGCTGTTTTAGTAAATATTATTACCATAATTATTTCTTCAATAATTAATATACCAACATTTATAGAAAATTGCCAAAATGAATATTCAGTATTAGTTGATGCAACAATAATTATGTTAGAAATTAAAATTAAGCACATATTACATAATAATGTTTTAATTTTATTATTCATATTTTTTATATTAAATATTTGTATATAGCAATACATTAGTGATCCAAAACACAACAAAATTAAAATAGAAAAGGCAAAACTATATAAAAGATTTAATTCATCACTATTATATAATCCATATGAAAGACCATAATAACTAAAATATAGATTTGAATACATATATTTAATAAACCTTAATATAAATGATGTTCCTATAGTAAATCCAGTTATAAATGCTACTATCCAACCATAATTTTTTTGTAAAAAATCATATATTTTACCTTTATTTTTCATCATATCACCCCCAGTAATTTCTTCGTATAAGTAGTTTATCAATTTTTATATGTATACCTTGTCGCAAGTGGCGACAAAGTTCTAATTATTCAATATACTAAATTTATAGATAATTTCTATATTTCTATCTTTATCTATAATGATTTTATCAATTAAAGATTGTATTAACTCTCTTGATGGATTATCAATATCAATCAGTTTTCGTATTTTATCTTCGTAGTCTTTTATTTCTGATTTATTAATTTTATTTTCTTCTTTTGTATCTTGTAGACTTTGAATTTTTTCTCTTGTCCTAATTAAAGAATTCTCTGTTTCTCTAGATATTCGTAAATACATTTCTTCAGATACTATTCCATTAAATTTATCTTGATATAACATATCTAATTTACTAATTAAGTCTTTTTCTTGTTTTCTTAAATCATTTATTTGGTTGTTAACATCACTATTTTCTTTTTTATTAATATTTTTAGATATTTCTGATATATCTAAATTTTTTAAATACTTTTTACAAGTATTTCTAATAACTTCCAGTAATGCATTTTCTAATTTATCATACGGACTGAAATGAGGTTCGCACATTCTTCTTTTTGGATCTCTTGAATATCTATTACAATTAACAGTCCAATAATTATGTTGTTTTCTATAAGATACTGTTAAAGTATTACCACATTCTTTACAATATAATAAATTTTCAAATAATCTTTTTTCTCTTTTAATAATATTAGAAACATTAGTTCTTTTAACATTATTTTGAACACATTCAAATATAAATCTATCTACTAGTGGTTCATGGGTATTTTTCACAATATCCCAGTTACTTTTTGGCAATGTTTTTTTCTTATTAGATTTATATGATACCTTAGTTTGTACACTTTGTACCATATCACCTACATACATTTGATTTTTTAGAATCTTTTTAACTGAAGAAATAGTCCACATAGGATTATATTTAGCTTTTGAATTAGGATTTTTTCTTTTTAAACTACTAGGTGTTTTTATATTATTGTCATTCAAATAAGTAGTTATATCAGTTAGTCCTATTCCATTGTAAGCCATATCAAATATCTTTTTTACTACCCATGCATATTCTGGATCAGGTATTAAATGTCCTTTATCATTTGGATCTCTTAAATATCCAAAACTAGGAGCACTACCTATAAACTTACCATCTCTTCTTTTATCGTTTAAAACATTACGTATTTTAACTGAGTTTTGTTTACTATAAAAATCGTTACAAGCAAAGATAAATGTTGATGAATCATTACTTACTTGATTAACAGCATTATCATACCCCTCTAGCATAGAAATAAATCTTATTCCGTTTTCAGGAAAGAAAGTTTCAACATAATAACCTGTTAAAATATGATCTCTACCTAACCTTGATAGGTCTTTTACTATTACAAGATTAATCCTTTTGGCTTTAACATCTTCAATTAGTCTTTGAAATCCTGGTCTATCAAAAGTAGTACCAGAATATCCATCATCTACATATTCATCTACGAAAATAAATCCTTTTTCCTTAATAAAATTCATTAGTATATTCCTTTGGTTAAGGACACTCTCACTTTCAGATTCGTAAGACTTGCCTTCATCAGCTTCTGATAATCTTATATAAATTCCTGCTTTATAGTAATCTGGCATCTGTTTTAAAGTGTTATACAAGCTTACTCTCCTTTCTTGTTGTATAACAACTAAAGCCAATTAAATTATACCACATAAATTTAACTTGGCACACAATATCAGTCTCTATTTACCATACTTTTTATAAATTCAGTTACCAGTTCATTAAAATTAGGAGAATCATCTTTGAAAGTTTCTATTATATTAAACATAAGCCACCTCATTTAAGTTTATGAGTGTCTTAGTCATTTTATATCTTCCTCCTTTTCTCTAAAACTCTCTAATATTTTCTCCATTTCTTCTTGCTCTTCAATAGTTGCTTCTTTTGATTCAATAGGTTTACCATGCCAGTATTCAACGCCATTATTATCAATATAATAAATGTTATCTATTATATCTTTTTTCTTTTTATTATATTTATTATCATGATTAAAATTATTTTGAATACTAGTATTAATATTTCCTTGAATACTTATTATTCTTTTCTTTAATACTTCGGATAGTCTAATTATCCTCTTTGAATTATTTATTTCACTATTATTAATTTCTATATCAATATATCCAAATTTTGATAAACTACTTATACTCTTTGATACTGTTGGTTTAGTACAATTAAATTTGTTCATAAAATACCTATTAGTAGGCCAACAATATCCATTTTTCTTACATAGTGACACAATGTCTATTAATAATATTCTCTCAAAATAAGTTAATCTATTATCTCCTAATACTAATTCTGGTAGCACTAAACTTATAAATGGTTCTTTTACCATTGTTTCTCCAATATAAGATTATCAAGTTTAGTAGTTCCATGTTATCCTCCTTTCTTTACCAGTCTTTTTAGGAACACATAAAAAGAACTGAACATATTTATTTCATGGCAAAAACAAGAGAATATTATCCAATCTTGTTTGTTGAAATTAATATGTAATCAGTTCTTATATTTGAACTTTAATTCTTAGGTTATTTACCTATTTTATTGTGTCTATATTATATGGCACAGTATGTTTTATATGTATTAGTCACATTCCCGTATGACTAGTTTAATTATAACATCAATTGCTTATATTTCAATAAGCAACCGTTCGACAATATTCGACAAATTATTAACTATTTTTCATGTTTATTTATTAATATATCAATTTTATCAAACCATTCGCTTGTATGGTTAACTTTATCGATAATATCTGATGTTGATAATACTTCTTGTTTAGATAATTGAGATAGTTCTTTCCATTTGTCCTTTGGAACAACATAAGTTGCATTTCCATAGTAACCATTTTCTAAAAAACAAGTATTTTTGAAAACAAATGCATAGTAACCAGTAAATCCACCAGAGCCAACAAATATCTCAGATGGCTTATAAGAATTTAAAGTATCTAACCTTAATTGGTTATAGTCAGGTCTTTTTTTCTTTTTATTTTCCTTTTCCTTATTAATATTTGTTAATGCTATAGTCCTAACACCGGGTGGCAATAATTCCCAATTGCATCTTTTTATTTTATTGTGTATATCAATCAAATCTAAATCTTCATTAAATATTTCACAAAAGCCAAATATTTCCAAAAACATATTAATAGTTTGCTTTATTATTTCTTTATCTGCTTTTGAATCTATATTTGCTAATATAAAAGATTCACCAGAATTATTTTTTGTTAATAAAAATTCTATATTACTAGCAGGGATTTCAATTCTAGGATATACTTTTCTCGATATATCAAAGTAATCTCCATGCTCATTTCCACCCCAATCTTGCCAAGTCCAATAAATGGTATTTATCACCCTTTCTTCCTTAGGTTTTGTTTTATCTGGGAACGAATAACCATTTGAATTTCTATTACAATTTATACCAAATTCAGGAGATGGTTGTATAGCAGTTCCTTCTACAAATTCCTTTATACCTAATTTTTCATATTCATTATTTGTAATATGAATACCTATTTTTATATTGTCATTCTTATACTTATCTAAAAAATCTAACGATATTATTCTTTTTTTACTTATGATCATATTAATTCCTCCATTAATTTCTTTGGGGCGGCCACCATACTTAGATTAATTATTTTCTACTTTTTATGTGTACCAGGTCTACATCTGTTATGAGCCTTAACATGAACTGATTTATTGCATTTTTTCTTTGCCATATGTTTTACCTCCTTTACATTTTAACTCGGACAATAGAATTTTTTTATGATCAACGACTTGATTTTGTCTTTTTTTTCTGTTATGCTAATAATAACAGGAATGACAAAAGTCATGAATATAATCAAATTCATATTCTCCTGTAATTTTTCATTTTCTAACATTTTGTTTGTTAGTCTTTGATTTTTGTTTAGTATGGTGGCTGCAACCACTTATACAAAAGTAAAAGCATTTGTTTATCTCGAAACAAATGCTTTTTTATATTACACCATTAACAAGATAAACTCAATTACTATTACTTCTGTATAATTGCATATTATCATAAAAATGCAATTAATGCAATAGCACTCCAAAGTTTATATTGCTAAATCATAAAGTGTGTCAATTTAATTTTCATAATAAACTAGAATATGGTAATGTTTTTATAAACAATTCCATTGAATCCCAGTCAATTTCCTTATTTTTGTTAACTGGCAAATATAATTTTTCTTTTTTTATTCTATTTTGCGCTCTTTTGCGTGAATATTCATACTTATCTAAATAATAATTCAATATAGTTTGTAAATAAACAGCAGTATAAATATTTAATTTATTTTTATATTTATCTTTTATTTCTAATATTTCAACATGATCAGATCCAATAAATTTTTCTTGTTGATAAAAAGATTTCCCATCAGTTGCACTATCAACAGTAAAAACATTACCATTTTCTGAATATTCATTATGAAATCCGCTAAAACCAAAGTTTTTATTAGAAGTTGTTATATAATAATAATCACCTGAAACTAATTGCTTTGAACTTATTCTTTTATTTATACTCCTAACATTAAAAATTTGTGTTATCGGTATTTCTACACAATTCTTTGGTAGAGTAATATCTATACTTCTTTTTTGTAATTTTTTATCATCCCATTTAGCATTAGGTATTATTTTATCCATAAAATCCTCGATATAATCCCAATTAATTTTATCATCATTATCAACTGGCAATTTTATGTAATCTTTTGATATTCTTTTATCAGACATTTCTCTATTAAAAAAGTAATTATCACCTAATTTTTCTAGTAAAGTTATTAAATACATAGCTATTTTTTTTGTCAATGTTCTATTCTTTAACCATAAAACGGTTACATGATCACTAGCAACAAAATCATAATCATGATAGAATGTTGCACCTACACTACCACTGTTTGCTATAGTAATACAATTTTTATATATTTTCATATATTTAGGTGGGTTTATATAATTATCTACTCCATTATTAAATTTTGTTGATGATACATAGGCGATATCACCATCAACCTGATTTAATCTGATTAATCTTTTACCTCTAGAATGATAAAAAACATCATCTATTGAAAAATATTTATACTTCATTATGTTCATCCTCCATCAAATCAGTTGCTGAAGCATTATTTTCTTGAAGTATTTCAAGCAAATCTATTTCATTTAAATCCTTATCTAATAAGTTTAAATCTTTCTTAGTATTAAATATAACAAATTCTTTTAAAGTTTTTTCAAAATCACTTACTGAAAGTTTATCAAACTCAACTTTTGAAAAAGCTTGTATCAACCATTCGTCATTTTCTTGTATTTTAACAAAAACATTCTTTATTTCATCAATATTTTGTGGATTTCTATAATATGGAGCATCAATATCTTTTAATAATTTACTTTTAATATCATTCCATTTATTATAAACGTCTCTACGACCCTTTTTCTTTGCTAATTCAAACCCGTCATCTTTTAAATTATAAAATACTACTGGATTGTTATAATCATGTGCCTTATTTGTTTCTATTACTATAATGGAACTACCTGTTGAAGCATTAGGTTGAAATAAATCTTTTGGCATATTTATAACGGCCTTAAGAGTATTATTTTTAAGAAGATTATTTCTAATTTCATTCTCTCCCATAAACGTTTGTGGTGGTGCTATCATAACCACATATCTACTACATAGTCTACACATTTTTTCAAGAAAACTTATTTCCTTCATCCATGGTTTTTTATTTTTTGTTTTAGAGTTTTTATCACCCTTAAATTTTTGTAATTCTTTATAATCAGTAAATGAACCAGAATAAGGTGGGTTTATAAAGCCAATTGTAGGCTTACTACCAATTTCTTTGCATTTCTTTTCGAAATTTATATCAAACTCCTCTGAGAAAAAATCATAATTTAAAATATTAGATTTCCCATCTCCTCTAAATAGCATATTTGATATAGCCAAAATATACATGTGAGGTTTAAGTTCATTACCTAATAATTGATATTTTCTAACATGCTCTATCCCCTTAGAATCAGTTTGTAAATCAAATAACTTGTTCATACCTGCTATTAAAAATGACCCTGTTCCACAGCAAGAATCAAAAATAACATCATTCTTTTTTAAATCTATTAAATTAGTAAATAACTCTGTAACATGTTCAGGAGTTAATACTATCCCAGATTGTACATCTACTATACCAGCATATCTTAAAAATTCCTGGTAAAATTTTCCTATAATATCATAATTATGACGAGTTTCAAATAAAGGAATTACATCATCACGTAATTTAATCAAAATTGTTTTTATTGTATCACTTTCTAATAATACTTTTTCACTAGATAATGCACCAAATTTTGACATTATCATTTCAATTTTTTCTTTTGGTAAATTTTCTCCATCTTCACCTAAAATATCTGGAACAACTATACCAATTTGTTTCATTAATTGTTTAGGACTATATTCTTCAAATTGCTCTCTAAATGTATTTCTATATTTAGAATTTTTAGATTCAAATAATGATATAAGCAAAATGCTCAATAATGTTGGTCTTTCATCTTCTTTAACATCATACAAAAGATTATTAATTGTACTTGAAGCTTGAGAAATACGAGAAGATATTTCCTCCAAATTTAAATTATCAAACAATGCTAAATAATCTTTTTCATTATGAATTTCATTAATATTCATATCAATTATTTTATCTATTTGTATATAAAATGTATCAATCCTATAGCCATATTCAATATCCATATCACCAGATATTGCAAGTCCTAAAATATTCCATGAGCGTAAATTAATAAGTGCTTTATTTATTTCAGGAGAAATGGCGCCATAACTCTCTAATGTCCCTGGCATAAAACAATTCAAATAATGTTTAATTTGTGGAATTGCTTCCTTTTCATGTTGTGCAATTGTAGATTTCAACTCTACTAAAATTAATAATTTTTTCTTTTCGTTAACATATATAAAATCAGGTAATCCAATATGCCCACTTTTATTTTTTGATGAATGATCTAATATAGCGTTAATATCCTTATTTTCACATAATTCCTTCCATTGATTTTCAAATTCTAAAGTCAATAAATGCTTATACAAATCTAAAAATGTTTTATCATTTCTTGCCATATCATACCACCTCTACATAATAAATTATATCATGTCAAGTAAAAAAAGAAAAGAGTTTGGCCTATAAAAAACAACATTTTTTGTTTAATGTGTAAATTGGTTAATAAACAATTAAGGGTTTGGGAGTAATCCCACAAAAGAATTTAGTGTGGGAGTACAAATTCAGTGCTTGCTAGACAATAAATAAACTCCCAAATTAATTAGTTATAATTTAAAAACTCTATCTTTAAATCTGATAGAGTTCTTCTTTTAATAAAATTTCTTTAATATCATTGGATTATAATTTACTATTTTTAAATTATATTTTATTCTTAATATCTTTTTTATAGGTGGTATTAATTTATCTATATCACATCTTACATTAAAAACATCTATTGCTGAATTAATATGGTTATAAAGTGGTGCTTTAGACAATACCTTTTTATAGAAACTATCTGCTATATAAAATGATACTACATGAGGAATAATAAATTCTTTTAAATAGTTATTAAAATTAATACTAACTGGTAAGTATATTTTTTCATATTCTTCTTCCGTTATATCATACATAGATATACTCCTTTAGAATTATTTCTTCTGCTATATTTTTTATATTATTCATTTTACTTACCCATAGTAATTGATTATTTTGTTTTAATTCTTCATTTATATTATTTTTTTCAGATAGTTCTTTAATTAACTTCTGCACCTTCTCCATAACAGTAGTATTTACATCATGAAGATATTCGTTTAAAGTATTATTAACAAGCAAATCAAAATATAATCCAAGCTTATATTTTTTAATATATTCTAGTCTTAATAATCCATATTTTCCTATAACATATTGTTTTTTATTCTTTAATATTAA
>CANRPA010000046.1 GCA_947632395.1 uncultured Bacilli bacterium
TATATTTTATACTATATCAGATTAAAAAAAAAGCCCAAGGGGCTTTCAATGAAAAATTTATTTTTCATTTTTCTTGTAATAAGATAATTAAAGCAAAAATAATTATAAAGATTATGATAAAGATGATTTTGGGATTTAGTTTTTTAAGTAAAAAAGTTAAATCCCTTTTTATTAAAAAGAAAAACAAGTTACTAAAAATGCAAGAAAAATAGTAAAAAATATGATATAATTTTTTTAGATTAATTGATGCTATAAAGTTACGTAATAAATGGAGGTAATCAGATATGGAAGAAAAAAATACAATTGTATTAGAATACATTAATAGTATTAAAGATAACTTTGAAAAAGATGGATGTCCAATATCTGATGAAATAGTTTCAAAATTTTCTAATCAATATTTAAATTCTTCTAAAACATTTGAAGAAATTAAAGAAGAAATTGATAAATTAGTTGAAGAAAAATTGGAGCAATTAAGAAAAAGGAAAGAATTAATCGAGCATGTGCAACAAAATATAACAAAAAGTATAACTGATTTATCGCTAGAAATAAAAGGCATTACTTTAAATATGCAACAAATAGATTTATTAAGCATTGTAACTGCTGATGAAACTAATTTAAAACAAGTTTTAGCAAACATACAAAATATAACTGATGAACAAAGACAATCTGTATTGTCTAGTAATAAAAGTTTAGATGAAATAAAAAGAGATTTATTCAGAATGTATCAAGATTCATTAACAAGTTATGAAGAAACAAATTTTAGTTTAGATGGAAAACAAAAAGAACTAGATAAAAGAATTAAATTTATTTTAAATAATTGTGGTCTTTCTCCAGAACAACAAATACAATTTATGGATATTGTTAGAAATAATCAATTATATGATATTCCTAAATTAATTACTGAAACTTATGATAAAGATGTTTCAGATAAAATATTTAAAACTCTTATTAGATATATGCCTACTGAAAAAGATGGTATTAAAAGTGCAAGTTATGAATCTTTTGAAAGACTTGCTGAACATTTAGTAGGTTATCAAGTTATAAATTTAGATGATATTGCTAAATATGGGCATTATGTTAGACAAGATGGTGGTTTTAATAGTGATGATTTAACTAAAGCATTTGATTTTGCAAGAAATCATGGTATGCAGACTAGATTAAACACTTTACTATTTTATATGGATACACCACAGATATTAGAAAATATGCCTTTTGAACAAGGTAAAGTTGAAGCAAAAAGACTTTTAGAAAGATATGTAGAAAATATTACATCAGTAATAGCTAAATATAATGCAGATTGTATTCAAAGAGGCGAAAGACCTACTGTTAGAACAGTTGAAATATTTAATGAATTATTAAATAGATTCGCAATGAATGAAAATACTCCATACGATTATCGAGGACATATTGATAGTGATGACCACAGAATTAGTAAAGATAATCCAAATTATGACAATTTAAGAGGTGGGTGTTTAAGATTTTTTGAAGTTGAAGAATTATGCTCAATTATGGAAATTGCTAGAAAGAATTTGCCTAATGTAAATTTAATGCTTAATGAGTGTACTTTAGAAGATCCTAGAAAAATTGAGCCTTTCAAAAGATTAGTATTAGATAAAATTAAGACATATGAGCAACAACATGGAATTAAATTAATAGATACAATTGGAACACAAATGCACATTGATAGTTCTATTACAAAAAATGAAATAAGAGATATGTTTGATAATTTATCGCAATTTGGGTTACCTATTGAAGTAACTGAGTTTGATATGGCTATAAATCAAAATTTCATTAATTCTCATAGTAAAGAAGAAATTGAAACATTTAAAAGACAAAAAATAAGTGATTTTTGTGATGTAGTTACCGAAATGCAAGAAAAAGCTAATATTAAAGGTGTAACTATTTGGTCTGTTAGTGATGCTCAAAACTTTGTTGTGCAACTTACAAATGAAAAAATATATCAAAAAAATTTAGAAAGACAAAATCAAGATTTAGAGCCTATTCCTTATGTTAAAACTTTATATGGGGGATATTATGATGCTGAAATGCAAGATATAACAAAATCTAAAACTAGAGAATTTTGTCAAGATTTTAACTATCATACTCATACGTATAGATCCGGTCATTCAGAGTATGTAAGTGATGAAGAAATGTTGCAAGCAGCAAAAAATATAGGTATTTCTATGCTAGGATTTAGTGAACATATCCCTAATCCAGATTTAATATTACCAGATGAAGATCATAGAATGCTTTTATCTGAAGTAGATGGATATATTGCTTCTATTAATAAAATGAAACAAGAAAATCCAAATATGACAATATTAGCAGGGTTTGAAGCAGAATTTGATCCTATGAAAGAAGCGTTTTTAGGCGAAATGAAAGATAGAGTGGACTATATGATTTTAGGACAACATTTTGTTAATAGTGGACTTAAAATGGTTCCATCAAAAAACAACCCTAATTACCCTATTGAATATGCTAATATGGTTAGCAATGCAATAGAAAGTGGAATATTTGATATTGTTGCTCATCCAGATTATTTTATGAAATTTAGAGATACAATAGTTTCAGAAGAGGATAAAAAATTATTTGATGAAAATGCAATAATTGCCAGTCAAATAATATGTGAAAAAGCAAGAGATATGGGAATACCAATAGAAATTAACTTATCACCTGCATTAAATAATAAAATTTTATCAGATGGTAATTTAGCATATCCACATCCTACTTTTTGGAAAGTTGCACAAGCAACAGATGGACTTAAAGTATTAAAAGGTATAGATGCT
This sequence comes from uncultured Bacilli bacterium, assembly GCA_947632395.1. Lineage (GTDB taxonomy): Bacteria > Bacillota_I > Bacilli_A > RF39 > UBA660 > UMGS1613. Next base: position 2,787 of record CANRPA010000046.1, read on the forward strand.
CATAATTTAGGTGCATTTAAAAATGTTCCTCAAGCAGAACAACTTATAGAAAATATAGAACAAATGGTAAGTGATAAATTAATTCATGGTAGTTATAATCCTGTCGTTGCAAGACAAAATAATCCAAAATTACAGGAAGCATATAGAACTCATCAAGAAAGTGCTTTAACTTTTGAAACTCATATGATAAGCCAAATTGTAAATGGGACTTTAGACCGTGTTGAAAATAATCTTGATTCAGAAAGTTTAACAAAGGCAGTTGAAACTTCCTTAAATGGAACTATGCAAAGTTGTGTTGAGGGAGCAGATAAAAAAGATAGAGCTACTACTGATGAAATGTCAACTATTGCCGATTCACAAGAATTATCCTCTAAAGATAAAAAGGGAAAATTAGAAAGAAAAAAACAAGTTATTAATGAAACAAATCAAGTTTTAGCAAATCAACAAAGAGCAATAGAAAGAGCAAAAAATAATGTTATAAATGCTAGGAATATAGGTTGTGAAAATAAACAAGAATATTCAAATATGATAACTCAAATGACACAATATCAATCCACAAAAAAAGAAACTTAAAAACAAAGAATCGAAGGACATATTTTTAATTTTCAACAAACTAAATCTGATGAAAAAACAATTAATCAAAATAAAGGTGGAGTAAAGCAATTAACAAAAACAAATAATAATCAAAATGGGCATTCTTCATCAAGTGGTTTTACTGATGCTATAGTGTTAACATTAATTGTTACATTTGTTATAGGAGTTGCAGTTGGCATTGGTTATATGTTATATAGATTAAGTATATGAGGCTAAATATTAAAAGTGAATAGTAAATTACAACCAATTGATAAAGTTAGTATTTTTTCTCAATTTTTTTGAAACGAAGATGAATTTGATTATTTACTTTTATAAAAATTAAAAAAATATTTATTAAATAATAAAATTATGGTATATGGTATTGTTGCAAAGTTGTAGATAACTACGACATTTGCTTCAATTTGTATTTTAGTCGAACTTTTTAGTTCGCTTTTTTGTTGCTGGAAAGTTGCATAAACTTTCTTCATATCAATAAGTTATAAATAATACCTAATAATTAACAAAATTTATTGTATATTAAAAAAAATATGTTATAATAATACCCATGAAAGGAGAATCTTGTTATGGATGTAGATAAAAGATTAAATAAAATGGAAGCACCAGAAGAAAAATCAAAAATGGATAAATGGATTAAACAATATATTAAAAAAGAAAAAATTAAAAGCGAAGAGATTAAAGTTATGATGTCTGATACAAATTATTTAGAATGGCTTAATCAATTTACTCAAGATAAAGATGGCTTTCTTGATGATGATTGGTTATATTTTCCATCAAGAATAAAAGCTTCCGATAAACAAAATGTTAAAAAATTATGTCTATTTTATGAAGGAATTGATAAATATGCAAGATCAAATCATATTTATCCATCACAATGTGAATTTGGTAATTTTTACAAAGTTAGGTTAAATGAAATAGGTTTTAAAATTGGAATTTCATTTATTCAAGGAACAAAATTTTTTTGTAAAAAAGTTCCAGTAGATAGTGAAAAAGAGTTTATTGACTTTAATGATATTATGACAGATAAGAACCAAGAACAAATTGATTTAATTAATGCAAGTTTAGATTCTTTATCAAATATGATTTTAACTATTTATGAAAGTGGTGTTCCAATCGAATTAATAGCTTATACAGTAGAAAATACAATAAAAGAAATAACATATCAAAAAGAATATAATGTAAAATCATTAATAAAAAAATAAAAATCGTTAAATATTTTATTAAATTTTAAAAAATAAATTATACCATTATTAGTTATATAATAGTATTACTTTTAAAGCCTAGCGTTAAAATTTGCTTGGCTTTTTTATTCAATTCAACTAATTAAAATATTAAAATAAAAAATTAAGATAATATTATCAGTTTATTAAAAACAATTTGAAAAAATTTTTAAAATTAACTTTTATTATCTTGTAAAATAAGTTATAATAGTTTGAAAAATCAATAATTTAATTATGGGTGGTAACTATGTTAGTATATAGACTTTGCAAAGAAGAGGAAATAACAAATATTTTAGATTTTAAAAATTTTTCTAAAGTAGGAAAAATTTTTCCTAAAAATGAAAAATTAAATACTAATTCATATGATAAAAATATAAAGTATTTACATTTTTTTAAATATAAAAGGGATTTATTATATTTAGATCTTAAGGCAAATAGTTATATTTGTACTTACGATGTGCCTAGTTATATATTAGAAATTAATAAAGGAATAGGGTTTTATTTAGATTTTTATAATTTAAATAATTTAGTAAATGTCGATGAATACGCTGTTCCTATTGATCAATTACATTTTTCTAATTTATGTAAAGTTGAAAAAATAATTAATTATATGGATATTGATGAGTGGTTTGGGGAATATAATAAAAATGTTGATGTAATTTATAGTAACAATAATATTTTAAAATATTTAACACCCCATGCGAATGCAGATAATGTGATGAAATTATATAGTATATTAATGTCAGATAATATAGAGTTACAAATAAATAGTAATTTTGAGCAATTATGTGAATTAATTCCCGAATTAAGTAATATGATTGGATTTGAACATAAACATCCTCATCATCATTTAGATGTTTGGCAACATACTCTTTATGCATTAAACTTATCAGTACAGGATTTTGATATTCGTTTAACTTTATTATTGCATGATATTGGTAAACCATTTTCATATTTTGAAAAGAATGGAATTCGTCATTTTCCTAATCATCCCGAAGTTTCTTTCAAAATAAGTCAAAATATCTTAAAAAGATTAGGATTTAATGATGAGTACATAAAAAAGATAGGTTATTTGATTAGATATCACGATAAAAAAATTTCTTTAGAAACCATAAATAATAATCAAAAGTTATCTTATTGTCTATATTTAGTTCAAAAATGTGATGCTTTAGCTCATCACCCAGAAAAATTAATTAAAAGAAAAGAATATTTGGAAAATACAAAAAAACTAATATTAAAAAAATAAATTAATATTTTTAAAAATAATATTTTCTAATATATTGTAGATTGTTAACTTATAATTATTTTGTATATTTAAAATTTAATTTATATTGATAGTAAACTTGAAAATTTTTCAATTACAAAAAAATATTTTTAAATTTAGAAGTACAAATTTAAAAATACAAATATAGTATAATTGATGAAAATACTACTAAGATATGAATTATTGTTGAACCAGTTAATGATAGAGTTAGAAGAATTTAAAAACTTGTAAAAATATATTTCATCTCTAATAGAGATGATTTTTTTAGTAAAAATTTTAAATAATTATTAATTATGACTTATTTAATATGTCTATAAATTTAGTTGCTGTAAAACTAGGAATACTATTCTTTTTTATCGCATATCCTAGTTTTCTTTTTGGTATTTTAATGTTTGTATTAATTTCAAATAATGATTTATTTAATTTATTTTTTATAAATTCTTTAGTTAAAAGGGCAATGCCAAAATCATTTTCAGTAAGTTCAACTAATAATCCATGACTAACAACTTCCATTTTTGGATTACATTTTAAATTATTTTCTTTTATAAATTTATTAAAATTATTTCTAGTTACGGAAGGATATTTTTGAAGCAAAATATCTTCTTTTAATAAATCAACTAAACTATTGAAATTTTTCCCTTTATATCTTTTACCTCCAACGAAAATGTCGTTTAAAAATGTTATCATTTTATATTCTATATCATTTATTTCTTCAATAGGAATAGCAGTTATAATAATATCTACTGAACCATTTCTTAAATCTTTAATCAAATTTTCTGTCAAATCATTTGTAATGTTTATATCAATATTTGGATACTTGTTATGAAATTCTTTTAAATATGGTATTAAATAATGTTCTGAAATAGTTGTTGTAGTTCCAATATTTATAACACCTATCTCTAAATTTTTAAGTGAAACAAATTTATTTGTTCCATTGATAAAATAATTCATTCCTTCTTTAATATAGTTATATAATTCTTCTCCTTCATTTGTTAAAATTACACCTTTAGGAGTTCTTACAAAAAGTTTTCCTCCAAGCTCTTCTTCTAATGTTTTAATAGATTGTGTAACTGCTGGTTGACTTATCATTAATTTTTTAGCTCCTTTAGATATACTTTTTTCATTAGATACTTCAAAAAAAACTTTATATAGTTCAAAATTTATATTCATACATATAACCTCCACTTATATATAATATAAATAATATATATTTGCATTATACCTCTAATTACAATATAATGCAATTGAAAGGAAGAAAATTATATGAATAAAAATTTAAAAGAAATGCGATTACGTTTGAAAGAGTTAGAAAAAATTATAACAAAAAATTATTATGTAGTTTATAATTTACGTAATTTTTTAAATAATTATCAAAGTGAATTTAAAAATAAAGAAAGTTTGGAAGCATTAAAAAGGATTGCAATTTTTCTAGAACCAAGAGAAAAAGAATACGAGTGTGCAAAATCAGAGTGTCGTGAATTAAAAGAAAAAATGCAAAAAATATGCAATCATGAAATTATCGTTAAAAATGAAGATAGTTTTTATTGCCCTATATGCTATGATAAATTTTATCAAAGTAGCCCAGAAGATATATCCTATTCTTCAACTATATATTCTGCTACTAAATATATTATAGAGTTAAAAAGAAAAAGGGATGAAGATGTTTCCAAAGTAATAGATGATGCTTTAACAAATGAAGGTAATTTTATAGAAAATATAGAAAGTGGATTAGCAGAAATTCAGTATGAAAGTAATGTTAAATTAATAAGGAGATAATCATGAAAAAGAAAGAGTTATTAAAATTAATTAAAAAGGTAAATGAAGCAAATAAGGTCATTATGAATAATTCTAGGTTATTATCAATTACAAAATTTGATTCTTTAAGTATGCCAAATTCAAAAGATGAACGTATGTGGTTTCCTAATATCCCAGATTTAAAAGAAGAATTTGAAATATTAAAAAAGGAAGTAAAAGAAGCACAAATTAATATAGAAAAGCAAAAGGAAATTATTGAAGAAGCAGAAAAAAAATGTAATCACGAGATAAGATTAGAATATTATGGATATCCTATTAATAGTTACCAATGTGTTATTTGTGGAAAAATTATACATCCTGATAATTACTTTAGTTGGGGTGATTCAATAAATAGAAATAAGCATTGCGTAATTTTACTATCAAAAGATCAAGTTGATGAAGATGGTTTTTCTTATGAAGAAAGTGGTGGATATAAAAAATCACAAATTTTAAGTATTATTCTTGAAATATTAAAACATAAAAAAGGTGATGAAGAAATTGATTTAATAGATGAATTTAGAAAATTAAAATTTTCAAATTGCAAAATTAGGGATGACAAACCAATACTTGAATATTATATTTTAATTATTGGTGGAAGTAACCATGAATGTATAGGTGAAAATGCTTATGTATATACACCAACTTACATGCCGGCTGTTAATTTTTTAAAATACTTTAAAAATCTTCTAAATGTAAAAATAGAATTTATTGCTAGCGGTGATATTTTAAGTGGTTATGAATGCACTGAAATAAGAAACGAAAATAATAGTGAAATAAAATTTAGTAAATATAATACACTTGAAGAGTTGAATTACCTTTTAAAAATTAGTTCAAAAATTCCATATAAAATGGTAATAGATATATCAAATTTATCAACGTACGAAATAGTTAACAATAAAATAGTTATGAAAAAATATAATTTAAATCTTAATGAAAAATTTACAAATAGTTATATTGTTGAAATTATTGATATTTATTCAATTAAAAATATTTCAACATTTGAAAATTTTTTTGAAAGTTATAGAACACCTAATAAACTATATTTATGTGATAATGGTGAAAATAGAGATACATATTATTATTCTATAGAAAAAGATGAAATAATTAATGAAAATTTAGATACAACTTGTGGAAAAATTAAAAGTAAGTTGAAAAATGAATAAAAATTTATAAATTTTTTCACAAGTGTTATATTAAACTACTGAGAACATATTAATTAAGTAATAAAATAATATCGAACTTTTTAGTTCGATT
>CANRPA010000047.1 GCA_947632395.1 uncultured Bacilli bacterium
GGATATGTAGATTTGCCTACAAATTCGGCATTGTTACCAAATGACAGTTATGATGGATGTGATATTAATACTAATCCGGCCATTTCAGTTTATGTTTATGCTGCAACAGTTAGATTTTTTTATGATAGTTTTAAAGATATAGACTTAGGATATGGATTAGATGCATGGGATATATCTTCATATATGATTGCAATAGGAGCAGGTTATGTAACTGATCCTAGTGTAGGATTTAAATATAGGTACGATTATGATATAAAAGGAATTTCTCAATTAAATGTATGTATGCCACAATTTAAATCTCTTAGAGAAGCTTATTTAAATAATAAACTTGGAGTAAATGATCTTACATTTGCAGCTGAAAATGGTGTAGTAACTCATTGGGCTGATAGTGAAAAATTCTATTATAGAAATGGTGAATTTACATATAATAAATTTGATAATTCAAATTCTTACAATAGATAAAAATATTAAAAGAAGAAAAGTGCCCAATTAACTTTTCTTTTTTTTAAAATTATTATATAATTATGTTGGAGGTAAAAAAATGAAGGAAAATAAAATAACAATAAAAAATCTTATATATGCTATACTATTTTTGGTACTTGGTATAATATTTATTACAAGTAAAGATGATATAATAGGAATTGTGTCTAAAGTCATAGGAATAATATTTATAATAGCAGGAATAGTAAAATCAATAGTTTATATCTATATGAAAGGTAAATTAGGAGAATATAAGTTATCTGAATTATTTATTGGACTTTTGGTAATTGGTTTAGGAGTTCTATTTATAGTATTTTCAGGAACACTTAGTTTTGCGATAAGAATAATAGTTGGTGTTTGGGCACTACTAGCAGGTATAAACAGAATAATACTTGCACTTTCAATAAAACAATTTGATAGTACAGGTTTTAAAATGTTTTTATTATCTGCGTTTATCATGATTATAGTAGGTGTATTACTTATATCAGGATTATTTGATAAAATAATAGGTATATTTATAATAATATATTCTATGTCAGAAATAGTAGATTATATATATTATGTAAGTAAAGATAAAAAATTTGAAAAAACAACTGTTAGTGAAACAACTTTAGTAAAATCAAATAAAAAAGATAAAAAATTTATGAAAAATAAAAAAGGAAAAGTAGTAGATGCTGTAATAGAAGAAGAGGAATAAAAAAAGCTATTCATGTTGAATAGTTTTTTTCATCCTCTTTAATAGTAGGTATTAAACTTTCTAAAGATTCTTCATGATATGTAGGTTCAGTACCTTTTATATAATAAAACATAGTAGCATTCCTTGTTTCTTCTGTAGCAACTTCACCACTTATAGGATCTACTAAGACTCCAACAACATTATTAGGTAATTTATACCAATTTGTTTCTTTATCTTTGTTATAAGTTTCAACTACCTCTGCCCATACATCTCTAATATATTTACCAGTATTACCTAATGTAGGTTTATTATCATCATATCCACTCCATATACCTACTACAATATCTGGATTATATCCAAATATCAAATGATCTGTATCAGTAGTTCCCGTTTTAATAGAATATTTACTAGTAAGTTTACTTGATAAATCAAAACAAGTAGGATAATTAAAATCTATAAAATTATAATTATATGTACTAGTTAAAATTTCATTCATTATAAATACTAAACTAGAATTTAATATTTGTTCACTATCGTCCTTATGTTCATATAAAATATTACCATTTGAATCTTCTATTTTTTTTATAAAATAAGGTTTAGATTTATATCCTCCACTAGCAAGTGTTCCGTATGCACTCATCATTTCAATTAATGATATTTCTTTACTACCAAGAGCAAGAGAAGGTATTGCTTGTAAATCTGATTTTATTCCAACTCTTTTTAACATTTCAACTAATGTTTCTTCTCCTAAAAAAAGATGTGTTTTTACTGCATATATATTATCAGAATAAGATATAGCAGCAGCCATTGTTATATCCTTATTTCCATATTTATTATTATAATTTGCTGGACTATAAGTTTTATCATTAGAAAAAACAAATGTAGTTTCTTCACTTGCAAATGTAGTAGATTCCGTAAATCCATTTTCAAGTGCGGCATAATAAAGAAAAGGTTTTAAAGTAGACCCAACTTGTCTTTTTGCATCTATTGCTCTATTGTATTGGCTTTTACTATAATCCATCCCACCTACGAGCGCTAAAACCTCACTTGTTTTAGGATTCATAACTATACTAGCAATCTGTAATTCTTCATCATCAGTCGAATTATTATAGATTGAATTTTCTAATATAGTTTGAGTATCTAAATCAAGCGTTGTATATATTTTAATTCCTCCTGTTTCAAGAAAAGAATTAGGTAAATCAATAGTCTCTAATTCATCCATAACAGCATCTTCAAAATACCTTAATGTTTTTAATTTATTACTTTCTAAATATCCATAAAATTCTAATTCAGTATTATATGCTTTATCCATTTCTTCCTGTGTAATAAATTTACTATCTACCATAGATTTTAAAACAACATATTGTCGTTCTTTAGACTTTTCTAAATTAAGTAATGGTGAGTAATTTGAAGGGGATTTAGGTATACCTGCAAGTATAGAAGCCTCCGCTAAAGTTAAATCACTAGAACTTTTATTAAAATAATAGTAACTGGCGTTTTCAATTCCATAAATTCCACCATAATTAATAGTATTTAAATATCCTTCTAGTATTTCATCTTTACTATATTGACTTTCTAATTTAATAGTAAGCCATGCTTCCTTTGCTTTTCTTTCCCAAGTTTTATCAAAACTTAAAAATAAATTTTTTGCGTATTGTTGTGATATAGTAGAAGCGCCCTGTAAATTTTTTTTGTTAATTAAATTTATATAAAGAGATTTTATAATTCTTAGATAGTCAAAACCTTTATGTTGATAAAATTTTCTATCTTCAACTGCTATAGTTGCATCTTTCAAATATTTAGATACTTTGTCCAGTTCAATCCATCTATCACTTACTCCATTAATGTTATTATTGTTTGAATCATATAAATAATATCCACTTGCGCTATTAATATTTAGTTTACTTGTTGTCGAAGCAAAAAAATAAATTCCGTGATACAAAATTATAAAAAAAATTATAAAAATACTTAATATTTTAATTACTTTTTTAGCTTTTTTCATATGTTTCACCTAACTCTAACATTAGTATTAGAAAAAAATATGAAAATATGAGTGCAAAATGAAAAAAAGTATGCTATAATGTTTGAGAGTTGGTATTATGAAAATTAATTTAAAAACAAATTTAATATCAAAAGACGATAATTTAAGCATAAATACAGTTGGAATTAAAACAAAAAATAAAATCATATATAAAGAAAACGATATAACTGTAATTATTAAATTATTTAAGAGTAAAATAGAAATGAATAGAGCATGCAAAGATTATGAAATTAATTTAGTTTTTGAAAAAAATAAAAAAACAATGTCAACTTATAAATTATTAGATGTAAATAAATATTTTTTATTGGAAACAAAGACAAATGAGCTTGTAATAGAAGAAAATAAAATAATTATAAATTATGAACTTGAAAAAAGTGAATTTAATTTTTGTATAGAACTTGGAGGCTAATATGGTTATTGATGTATTAAGTAATATATTAACTCAAATTTCAAAAAATCTAGGGTATGATGAACTTAGAGTTATTAAGTCTAATAGACCAGATTTATGTGATTATCAATGTGATGGGGTATTTAATCTTTCAAAAAAATATAAAAAAAATCCCATAATAATAGGTGAAGAAATAGTAAAAAAAATAAACGAACTAAATGATTTTAGTGATTATTTTGATAAAGTAGAATTTTGTAAGCCTGGTTTTATTAATATAGTACTTAGTAATAAATTTATAAATAAAGTATTAAAAGAAATGTATAATAAATCTAAATTTAATTTAAAGCAACCTACTTTAAAAGAAACTTACGTAATAGATTATGGTGGACCTAATGTAGCAAAGCCTCTTCATGTAGGACATATGAGACCTGCCATAGTAGGTGAATCTATTAAAAGAATAATAAATTATATAGGACATAATACAATATCAGATGTACATTTAGGTGATATTGGACTTCCAATAGGAGAAGTAATATATGCTTGTCTAAAAGATAATGTTAAACCAGATGAAATAACTTTAGAATATTTAAATAAAGTATATCCTATGATGAGCGCTATTGTTAAAGAAGATGAAGATGTAAAAGCAAGTTGCGCTGCTATTATCAAAGATGTACAAGAGAAAAAAAATTACTTAGAATATTGGAAAAAAATATGTGAAATATCTACTAATGATATAAAAAGATTATATAAATTTTTGAATGTATCGTTTGATTATTGGTATGGTGAAAGTGATGCATATGATTATATTCCTAAAGTAAAAGAAGTGTTAATGGATAAAAAACTACTAGTTGATAGTAATGGTGCTAAAGTTGTATTCATAAATAAAGAAGAGGATAAAATAGAATATCCACCATTAATATTTGAAAAAAGCAATGGAGCATATCTTTATGAGAGTTCAGATATAGGAACTATATATCAAAGAATGAAAGATTTTAATCCTAATTACATATTATATGTAACGGATGCTAGACAAAGTTTACATTTTACACAAGTATTTAGAGTATGTGAAAAAAGTGGTATAAGTGCATCTGCTAAGTTACTTCATCTGCCACATGGTACAATAAATGGGCTTGATGGTAAACCATATAAAACTAGAAGTGGTGAAACACCTAAGTTAGATGATTTATTTAATGAAGTAAAGAAAATATTTATATCTAAAAAAGAGTCTAATAAAAACATGAGTGATGAGGATGTAAATATAATAGTAAATTCAATATTAAAATTTGCGGATTTACAAAATAGTCGTGATAAAGATTATATATTTGATATTAATAAATTTAGTGATACACAAGGTAAAACAGGACCATATATTTTATATACATATTTAAGAATGAATAAAATTATAGAAAAATTTTCATCAAATATAAATAATTTATCTAATAATATATATAATAATTATGATAGAGATTTAAGAATTTGTATGTTAGATTATGAAGAATATTTATATAGTGCATTTAAAGAATTCAAACCTTCATATATAGCAGATTATATATATAATATATGTGTACTTATGAATTCATTTTATCAAAATAATCATATATCGAATTTACAGGATAAAGAAAAGTTAAATGATTGGATAAGTATAATTAAACTTGCCAACAAAATAATTAAGGAAATGTTAAATTTACTTATAATAGATATACCTACAGAAATGTAGTTGGAAGGAGTTTTTATGAAATTAAAAGATATGAAAAAAGAAGAGTTAGAAGTATTATCATATACTGATTTAACTGAAATGATATTAAAAGAAAACAAAAAATCTATGAATACTGCTAGTATATTTAAAAAAATATGCGAATTATTAGAACTTAGTGATGAAGAATATTCAACTAAAATAGGAGATTATTATACATCACTTACAACTGATAAAAGATTTATATTACTTGATAATGCAGAATGGGATTTAAGAGATAAACATAAAGTAGAAATAGTACTTGATGAAGAAGATGAAGATGAATACACAGAAGAAGAAACAGATGAAGAAGACATAGATGATGTGAGTGAAAGTGTTGAAATTACTGATGATGAAATAGATTTAGATGACGATGATGATATGAGTGATTTAAATATAGTTAGTGATGATGAACTAGAAGAAGATATTTAATCTTCTTTTTTAATAATATTTTTTTCTAAAACATTGAAAGTTTAATATAATTATAGTATAATTTATATGTTTTGAAAGGAAGAATCTTATGATAGAAAGATTAGAAAATATAGAAAAAAGGTATAATGAAATAATGGAAGAATTAGTTAGTCCTGAAGTAATAAGTGATATAAAAAAAGCAACTGCCCTTAGTAAAGAACAAGCATCTCTTCGTGAAAATTATGAAGCATATCAAGAATATAAAAGAGTATTGAACAACATAAGTGAAGCAAAAGAACTTATGAAGGATCCTGAAATGGCGGAACTAGCTAAATTAGAATGTGAGGAAAACGAAGAAAAAAGAAAGCAAATGGAAAGTGATTTTGAAATTATGCTTTTACCTAAAGATCCTAATGATGGAAAGGATGTTATAGTAGAAATTCGTGGCGCAGCTGGTGGGGATGAAGCAAATATATTTGCTGGTGACTTATATAGAATGTATTGTTACTATGCAGAAAAAGAAGGATGGAAAGTAGAAGAATTATCTGCTGAAGAAGGAGAAGCTGGAGGATATTCACAAGTAGAATTTAAAATAAAAGGTGATAATGTTTATTCTAAATTAAAATATGAAAGTGGATCACATAGAGTACAAAGAGTACCTGAAACTGAATCTCAGGGAAGAATTCAGACTTCAACTGCAACTGTACTTGTTATGCCAGAAGTAGATGATATAGATATAGAAATAAAAGATAGTGATATTAGAATAGATACGTATTGTGCATCAGGTCATGGTGGTCAGGGAGTAAATACAACTCCATCTGCAGTTAGAATAACACATTTTCCAACTAATACTGTTGTAACATGCCAAAATCAAAGAAGTCAAATCCAAAATAAAGCAGAAGCAATGGAGGTATTAAAATCAAGACTTTATCAATTAGAACTTGAACGCCAAGAACAAGAACTTGGTAGTGAAAGAAGAAATAAAATTGGTACAGGAGATAGATCAGAAAAAATACGTACTTATAATTACCCTCAAAATCGTGTTACAGATCATAGAATAGGATTTTCAACCATGCAACTTGAAAAAGTTATGGATGGAGATTTGGATGCAATAATAAATGCTCTTATAACAGAAGATCAAGCAAGAAAATTAAGAGGAGAGTAATCCTCTTTTATTTAGGAGAAATATGAATAATATAGAATATTTAAAAAAATATTATAAAGGAAATATTGATGATGCTATAAAAAGATTAGAAAATGGTGAACCAGTACAATATATAGTTGGTAATGTAGATTTTTATGGTAATATAATAAAAGTTGATAAGAGAGTATTGATACCTAGATTTGAAACTGAAGGACTTGTAGAAATCGCACTAAGTTATTTATCCAATACTAATTTAGATATAGTTGATTTAGGTACTGGAAGTGGTTGTATAGCAATTACTATCAAAAAAAAGTTACCTAATGTAAATATCGATGCTATAGATATAAGTATAGATGCTATAAACCTTGCAGAAGAAAATGCAAAATTAAACAATGTAGATATTAATTTTATTAATAGTGATATGTTAAAACCATTAAACAAAAAATATGATGTAATAATAAGTAATCCACCTTATATATCTTATAATGAAGAAATCATGGATATAGTAAAAAATAATGAACCAAGCATTGCACTATATGCAGAAAACGATGGATTATATTTTTATGAGGAAATACTTAAAAATTGTAAAAATTATCTAAAAGATAAATATTATATATTTTTTGAAATAGGATATAATCAAGCAGAAAAAATAAAACAAACTGCCCTAAAATATTTAAATTGTAATGTAGTAGTAAAAAAAGATTTACAAGGATTTGATAGATATATAATAATAGAAAGTAAGTGATTTTATGGATTTATGGGCATATGAAAAAGAATTATACAAAAAAGGTATAGAATACATTGGTGGCACAGATGAAGTGGGTAGAGGACCTTTAATAGGGAATGTAGTTGCTGCCTGTTGTGTACTTCCAAAAAACTTTAAATTAGATGGACTTACTGATTCTAAAAAATTGAGTGAGAAAAAAAGAAATGAATTTTATGATTATATAATTGAAAATGCTTTAGCATACGCAGTTGGTGAGGTAACACCACAAGAAATAGACGAAATAAATATATATGAAGCAAGTAGAAAGGCAATGATGATTGCTATAGATAAAGTAAGAAAGCAACTTAATTTACAACACGTCTTAACTGATGCTATGCCACTTCCAAATCTTGATATACCACATACACCAATAATAAAAGGTGATGCAAAAAGTATAACAATTGCAGCAGCTAGTGTAATTGCCAAAGTAACACGTGATAGAGAAATGTATGAATTAGATAAAAAACACCCTGAATATAGTTTTGGTAGTCATAAGGGTTATCCAACAAAAAAACATTTAGAAGCAATTAACAAATATGGGCTTATTGATGGATATAGGAAAACATATGGTCCAGTTGAGAAAATATTAAAAGAAAAAAAGCAATAAAAAAATATAGAACTAATCTATATCTTATATATTCTTTTTTCAATTTCTTTTTCTAATGATATTTTAGATTCTTTATCTAAAATATTTTTTATATACCATATTTCTATTTTTATTAAGTTTGAATCGTATATACCAAAATGTTTTTCCATAGCAAACTTAGTTTCACTAATTTTATTATATTCGTTATGTATTTTAATTGCTTCAAAATTAGGATCTATAGAAAACATTACCATTAATAGTATTTCAGTAGAATTAGTTAAATTAAATCCTTTAGGATTAGTTTTAATTCTATTCAAAACTCTAGTATATTTAACTGATTTCATTAAATTAGAAAACTTACCTTCAAAAAAATAATTT
>CANRPA010000048.1 GCA_947632395.1 uncultured Bacilli bacterium
CTATAACCACATATTATATATCAAAATACAAAAAATACATAATAACCATGGGGTCACTATGTATTATATATTTTTATCTTAATGTTATTAAATCATTTACTATTTAATTAATATGTGCTAAAATAAGTGGAGCAGAGGAGTATGGTAATATGGAAAAATTTGAATATACACCAATCGGTGTTTGTTCTTCTAAGATGATATTTGAAATTGATAATGATACTATTATAGATGCTAAAATTATAGGTGGATGTCCAGGAAATGGTTTAGCAGTTAGAGCACTCGTAAAAAATCAAAAAATAGATGATGTAATAGAAAAATTAAATGGTATTAAATGTGGTTTTAAAAGTACATCATGTCCTGATCAATTATCTAAAGCACTTATAAAATATAAAGAAAAGAGAGGTTTAAATTAATCTCTCTTTTTGGGTTATTTACAATCTAAATTAGAATTAGATCTAGCATCACATTTTTTTGAACTAGATGATGTAGCATTAGTATTATTCATACTATTACTTTGAGAATTCATTTTAGATTCACTTTTACTTCTTTTCATTTAAATCACCCATTAATAGTATGTTCAATTCATATCTTTATATACAAAAAAATATATAAAAAAATGAATATTTTAAAGCATATAAATATATAATAATAAGTGAAAAACTTAAGATATTTTTAATATTAAAAATTATTTTTTTATTTTAAATTTAAAAATAAAGTTACTAAGAATGATTTATATATAAGGAACTTATTTAGGTGAAATAAAATATATCGATAAAAAAGAAGATATAAACAAGATAGCAGTAGAACATCAAATGACTATATATGATTTTTTATGAAAACAAGAAGTTAACATAATATATATTATAGGATATTTAATTATTATAAATAAATGATAGTTTAATTATCTAAACTTCAATATATAACAAATAGTTTATATTTTTTAAAGCATTATATACATTATATATTATAGTTCAAATATAAATTTAATTTTTTATTATTCATATATAAATATAACTAACTATTCATAGTAATTATTAATTTAAAATATTTATTTTAAGCAATCTAGAAATATAGTTTATGATGATTTATACATCTAATTTTAAAAATTAAACTCCCCTATTTAATTATAAATTTAAAGTAGGGGAATTATATAAAAAAATAGATTAATCATCTATTTTCTTAAAAGCAGTCTTTCTTGATTGAATTTCAGCAATTTTATTAAATACTTCAGATGCATTATTTTCATTTATTTCAGTATATCCTAATTCTTTTAAAGCTTGAACTTTAACATTGTTAAGTTCCATAGTACGACTTAATTTATCTTCCATTTTTTGTTCAATTTGATTTACAAATCTTCTATGAGATTCAGCTAATTTGCTTTTAGATGATTTACCACTTCTATATAATACCATTGCTGAAAACATTATACTTTCAAAAACAAATTGTTCATCTTCTTCAAAGACAAATTCCATAGGTTTTTCGAAACCAGTTTCTTTTGCAACATAAGCTAATATATACTTAAGTTCTTTTGTATTATTAAGTGCTTGTAAATAATGGTGCAAATAATTTACTATATTTTTACCATCTTCACCATTATCTTCTAAATATTCTTTAATTAAATCCATAACACCAATAAATATTTCTTGATTTTTAGGACTAACACCATTTAGAATATCATTCCCTACTCCATTATATTCTTCGGTTTTATTATTACATAAACTATTTAGTTTTAGTTCTATTTCCGTTATATAATCGCTATTAATTTTAATTTTATCAAGTTCTTCAGGCTTTTTTACTCCAAATAAATTTAATAGTAATATTTTTTTATCTTTAGGCCATTTATTTATATCATCTAATTCCAAATAATTATAAATCATTTGTCTAGAAACTCCTAGGAATTTAGCTAATTTTACTTTAGATATTCCGAGATCATGTAATAAATTTGTTAATGTCGTTTTCATTTTCTTACCCTCCTAATTATAATTTTATCATATTATTTACATTTGTCAAGTGTAAAGTAGGAGGTAAGAAAAAATTATATCAAAATATTTATTATTCCTTTTAAAATTAAAGGTGCGACAAAAGACTCATATAGTGCAGTTATTATTAAAAATACTGTAAAGAATGAAATTATACTTAAATATTTATTAAAATATATTCTCATATTTACTTGTTTTTTTTGTATAATACATTTTATCATCAATAATGATAGTCTAATTGTAAATGCTACTAAAAGTGAAAATATTAATATATTAACTATTAAATGTGGAAATATATATAATATACTTATTAATAATCCTTTAAATTTATATGTCAATATAAAAGACGCTAAACTAAAACCAATTATAAATGCTTTATAAAATAATATTAATATATTTATTGGCATTAAAAAATAAGTAAAACCAATTATTGAAATTATAATAAGTAAAGAAAAATTAATTAAACATGTATTTTTTAAAGTATCTATATAACTAAAATTATTATTTTTAATACCTTCTACAAAGGATGATATATATTCTATAATTAAATCTTTATCAGCTTTATTTAATATAACTACAAATAACGAACCTGTTACAATACCTAGTATTACCAGTACTAAACAAAATAATACGTATCTTTTATCAAATCTTATATTACTTAATAGTTTGTCCATTAGTTTTTTCATATTATCGCCTCTAATTAAGTTTATTAAAAAAAATTTTTTTTATTCCAATTTTTTTTTAATTGTATTATAATATTATATTGAGGTTGATATAATGAACAAAGTAGTTCAAAAAGTAATAATAATTATTATTATACTTGCAATGTTGTTAACAACTGTTTTGGCAATTTTTGCATAAAAAAACAACTATTTTTAATTTTTAGTTGTTTTTTTGTTTTCTTTTTTCATTAAATCTCTTATTTCTTCTAAAAGCATTACTTCATCTGTTTTCTTAGGTGGTTCAGGTTTAACTTCTTTTTTATGAGTTAATTTATTAAATACTTTAATAACCATAAATATACAAAATGCAACTATTAGAAAATCTACTACATTTTGTAAAAATATTCCATATTCTATTGTAGCATCTTTTACTTTTAATGTAAGACTTGTAAAGTCAATACCACCTATTATAATTCCAACAAGTGGCATTATAATATTATCTACAAGTGATGAAACTATTTTTCCAAAAGCACCACCTATAACAACACCTACTGCAAGATCTACTACATTGCCTTTAGATATAAATTTTTTAAACTCTTTTAACATACTACTCCTCCCAACATAATTATAACATATTTTTAAATAATTTAAATAAAATATATATTATTTTTCAATAAATTGGCAGTGTTTGCACAACTCTTCATATTTTTTATTGTTTTTAAACCCATTAATCATATTAACTACCCTATTATTTACTAATATATCGTTTAAATTATCTATATATATATTACCTAAATTTATGTCACCTTTACTATCCAAGCAACATGGAATTATAGTACCATCTGAAAGTATCCCAATATGATCTATTAATGCATAACAAGTTCCTTTTTCGTTATAATGGTTATTTTGTAAATCAGGCCACGTAAATTCGTGGAAATTATTTATGAATATATTTTCTTTTATTTTGCAATTTTTAACATTATAATCTATATTTATATTATATCTTTTATTTATATAATCAATTATTTCTTTATTATATTTATTTTTTACCCATAACCTAAGTGAAATATAAGTATTATTAAGTGTTTCAATAGTATCAAATATATTATCTAAATATTTTATTAATTCTACATTATATTGAATGTTAAAACTATGAAGGGAAATGTTTAATTGCCTTATATTTTGGTTATTTTTAATTTTATCTATTAAATATCCATTGGTAGTTATATTAATTTTAAAATTTTTGCTTGCAATATCTATGAATTCATTAATATTATCATGTAATAAAGGTTCACCAAGTATATGAAAATACAAATAATTTGTATATGGTTTTATTTTTTTTAATATAAGTAAAAATTCATCTTTACTTATATTTTTAATTTTTCTTTTATTTTTGATACAAAAATTACAGTTTAAATTGCATGCATTTGTTATTTCTATATATATTTTTTTAAACTTTTTCATATATTCACCAAAATTATTGTATCAAAAAATAGTACTTAAATAAATATTAAATACTATTTTTATATTTATACTTAATTTCTTTTCTTCCTTTTTAAATTTTTTCTTTTTTGGTTTAATCTTTCTAATGCAGCTTTTTCATCACCCATATAGATTGCAAAATTATCTGTTTGTTTGTTCTTTATTATTTTATTTATTGCTCTTTTTTCAATTTGTTCAACACGCTGATAACTAATTCCAAGAATTTTTGCTATTGATTGAAATTTTAAACCATTAAGTCTACGCATAATTATGAAAATTTCAATTTCATTCAATCCACTATTTAATATTAACTTTGTTAAATTGTCTTTTAATTCATTTTTATCATATATAACATCTAAATCATCAATATCTGCTGGTATAAATTCTTCAAGCTCCATATCATTATTGTGATCATTTTGCATAATAATAGCATTTAAGCTACACGCATCATATTGTAACTTATCTATTTCTTCTACTTTACGTTTTGACCAATTTAGTTTTTTTGCGATGTCATCAATTGTTACTTCACCATTTAATTCATTTTCTAATTTTATACGAACTGCAATATATTTTTGTACATCATGATATATATGATGTGGAATTCTAATTTTTCTACAACTATTTGGTATAGTATAATTTAGATACCTTGTAATACAAGTATATACATATGTAGAAAATTTAACATTTCTATTTATATCAAATCTATCTATTATATAAATCAATCTATTATTACCATCTTGAATTAAATCCATCATATCGACACCAGTATTATTATATTGCTTTGCTATATTAACTACTAATTTTAAATTACAATTAATTAATACAGTTCTAGCATTTTCATCTCCCTCATGTAATTTATTAAATAGATACCTTTCTTCTTCTCTAGTTAATACAGGGAAATTTTTTATTGATTTCAAATATGTATCTAAAATATCATTGTCACTATCAATAGATAATTTCATGATATCTCCATATACATTATTTAATGTGCAATATGAATTAATTAATTTAATTCCTATATCATTTTCACATATTTCATTTATTTTATCATTTTTAATTTTATCCATATTATATTCTACAATTGATTGAATTAAAGAATTAACCTTTTCGTTTTCAAGTATTATTATATCATTTTCAATTATATCATCAATTGTTTCTAAGAAGGAAACTAAATTTAAAAATGTTTTATAGTTTTCATCATATTTTTGTGAAATACTTATATTATTTAAATATTTTTCTATTATATCTTTATTATCCATATTATATCACCATTTATTTTTATAGTTTACGTTTTCATCGCCATAAATAATTAAAATATATTATAACAAATTTTATGAAAAAGTCAAATTAAAAACTAGTTTTCACTAGTTTTCAGCTTCCTCTAACATATTAGTTATAAGTATACCATATCCTCTATGAGGATCTTCTACAACTACATGTGTTACTGCTCCTATGATATAATCACCTTGTATTATTGGACTTCCACTCATACCTTGAACTATACCATTTGTTTTATCTAAAAGTTCTTTATCAGTTATTTCAAATTCTATATTCTTAAGTTTATCTTTTGTTTTATTAACTTTAAGTATTTTTATAGAATAATCTTTAACCTCATTTCCATCAAGTACAGTAAGTATTTTTGCATCCCCTAATTTTATATCTTCTATTTGGGCAACATCGTATAGTTTGTAATTTTCTATATTAGCTGTATACTCACCAAATATTCCCTTATTTGTGTTTTCAAATATTGTTCCATTTACTTTATCACTATAAAGTATTGCATTTTTTTCACCTGGATTTCCTACACTACTTCTAGTTACTCCAGTTATTTTAGAATCAAATATAGTACCATCTTTAATACTAATTAATTCTCCTGTTGTTGTATCTGCTATTTCATGACCTAATACTCCAAAAAGTTTAGTGTCTGGATCTATATAAGTAAGTGTTCCAACTCCTGAAATTGAATCTTTGACATATAGTCCAGTTTTTAATACTCCTTTATCTTTGTATAAATTAAGTATTGTATCTTTTTTGGTGTCATCTCTCATATAAGAAATATTTAATTTGTCACAATTACAATCATCTATTATACTAACCATTTCATCTATTGTATAAACATCTTTATTATTTATTTTAGTTATTGTATCTCCTGCTTTAAGTCCGGATTCAATAAGTGTATTATGACCATCAATTTCATATGAACCTGCAATTAATATACCACTTGTATTAAGTTTAATTCCAATAGTTTCACCGCCAGCAATTATTTTATCTGAATAAGCAAATACATTTAAGGGAACAATAATAAGAGTTAAAAGAAGCAACAGAGTTTTATTTTTTAATCTTTTAAAAAACATAAAAACAACTCCTTTATAGACTACATTTTTATTATGAAATTAAAAATTAAAAAAATACCTAAAGGTATTTATTCAACTTCAAAATTTTCTAAAGAACCATTTTCAGTAACAATTTTATTTACTTTTTCTTCAACATTTTTTAATTTTTCATCACATTCTTTCACTAAATTCATAGCTTTAGTATATTTTTCAATTGATGAATCTAAATCAATATCACCAGATTCAAGTTCACTTACTATTGTTTCTAATTCCTTAATTTTATCTTCAAATTTAACTTCTTTTTCCTTTTTTTCCATAATTTCTCCTATTCTATTTTATATATAAACATATTTTTATCAATTAAAATTATTTTTTTATATCAATAACTTTTGTTTCTATACTTCCATCATAAAGTTTTATTAATATATTAGAATCCTTTTTTATATTTTTAACACTGCTAATTACTTTATTGTCTTGGTATGTTAAAGAGTAACCTCTTTTAAGAACTCCAAGAGGATTTATAAGTTCTAATTTTTCTATTAAATTAGACAATTTATTTGCTTTTTCTTTATATAATATTTTTGGATTATTTAATATATAATCTTTTTTTAATAATTCCAATTTTTGCTTTGAATTTTCATATTTTTTTATTAATAATTTATTTAAATTATCTAATAATATATCTAATTTTTGTTTTTTATTTTCAAACATTATTAATGGATTTTTTATAGCATATGAGCCTTTTATTCCATCTAAATATAATTTTTGATAATTAATTCTACTATTAATTGCTTCATTTAATCTAATTTTTAAATTATTTATATTATTAATTAAATCTGTTATATTTGGAACAGCCATTTCTGCTGCACCTGTAGGTGTTGGAGCACGCATATCTGCAACATAATCTGCTATTGTAAAATCTATTTCATGCCCAACTGCGCTTATTACAGGTACTTTGCAATCGAATATAGCACGCGCAACACATTCTTCATTGAATGGCCATAAATCTTCAATTGATCCACCACCACGACCTACTATTAATGTATCTAGATTATACTCCTCAGCTTTTTTAATATTTCTAACTATATCATCTTTAGCACCATCTCCTTGGACAAGTGATGGGAAAAGTATTACTTCGCATATTGGATATCTTCTTTTTATTGTAGATAGTATATCTTTTATAGCTGCACCTGTAGGTGCTGTTACAACACCTATTCTGTTCGGAATTTTTGGTATTTGTTTTTTATATTTTTGATCAAATAAACCTTCTTTAGATAAATCTTGTTTTAATTTTTCAAATGCAATATAAAGATTTCCTATTCCATCTTCTATCATCTCATCAACATATATTTGATATCCACCAGTTGCTTCATATATACTAATTCTACCTGTTACAAGTACTTTAGAACCATCTATTGGTTTAAATAACAATTTTTTTGCACTACTAGAAAACATTATTGCATTTATTTTACTATTTTCATCTTTTATGGAAAAATAAATGTGACCCGTAGTATGATATTTTATATTTGATATTTCACCCTTTAAAAAAACTAATCTAAGGTTAGCATCAGTTTCAAATTTAGCTTTTAAATATCTCGTAATAGCGGTTACAGATAAATATTTATCATTCATGATTATCTAGCCTTTCATGATATATCTTATCCAGTACACCATTAATCATGTTTTTTACATCATCATCACTATAACTTTTAGCAAGTTCTACAGCTTCATTTATTACAACAATATCAGGTGTATCAGTATATAATAATTCATATATAGACATTCTAAGTATTGCTTGATCAGTATTACCTAATCTATCTATAGTCCATTTATTCAGATGGTCATTTGCAATTTTATCTAATTCTTTTTTATTTGTAATAACACCATAGACTATATCTTTTACAAATTCATTATCTATTGGATTTACATCTTTTATTATATCATCAACTTCATATTCAATTTTATTTAATGAATATACATTTATTTGATATAGTATTGTCATTATGTTTTTTCTAAGTTCACTACGAGTTAACTGTTCCATTAAAATCACCAATATTATT
>CANRPA010000049.1 GCA_947632395.1 uncultured Bacilli bacterium
CTCGCATATTCATTATATCCTATTTTTTTAAATAATAAAAGACTGTTTTCAAATTTTTATTTGTCAACAGTCTGAAATGTATATTTGTAAATTATACATTTTTTTAGTATAATAAATATGGTTGTGATATTATCAAAAGTGGAGACATTATAAAAGTTGAAAATTCAATGAGAGATGTTAATATATATAAAATTCTATAAGATATAATAAGAATTTATATTTATTTAAATATTTAATAAAAGAAATACAATTAGTTAGATTTAAAATGAGGTGTATAAATATGAAAAAAGAGGGTAAAGATATTATTTATAAATATGAAATTTTTGTCCCATTTCGTATATGTCCATTAGGTGCACATATCGATCATCAATTGGGAGTTATTTCTGGATTTGCTATCGATAAGGGTATTAAAATGAAATATAATAAAACTTTAGATGGTAGTTTTTATGTTACAACAGATTCATTTGTAGGTGAAGCAAAATTTTATTATCAGGATTTACCTAAGAAAAGTGGCTTTTGGCAAGATTATCTAGTTGGTAGTATTCAAGCATTAAAGGAAAAATACGAATTAAAAAATGGTATTCATGCTCATGTCAGCAAAACTATTCCTATTGGAGGTTTAGCTTCTTCTTCAGCTATTATTATTTGTTATTTATTAGCAATAGCTAAAGTAAATGATATCTCGTTAGAAGAAAATGAACTAGTTTCATTAGTTGTAACAGTAGAAAATAAATACATGAACACAAAAGTAGGAATTTTGGATCCAAGTTGTGAAATATATAGTAGAAAAGATCATTTATTATGTATGGATCCATTGAATAAAAGTCATAAATTAGTAAAATCATCAAATAAGATGAATTTTAAAATTTGTCTTATATTTTCAGGAATCACTAGAAATTTACCAAATACCATGTATAATGTTCGAGTAGATGAGTGTAAAACAACAGCCTTTTTTATGAATTCTATTATGAAAAATACTCCAATTGAATTAAAAGATTCTTATTTAAGAAATTTTTCATATGATACTTTTCTTAAAAATAAACATCTTTTTCCTATTAATCTTGTTAAAAGGGCAACTCACTTTTATAGTGAATTAGACAGGGTATACAAAGGTATAGAATTCTTTCAAAATGGTGATTTAGAAAATTTTGGTAATTTAATCACGGAATCTGGAAAAAGTTCTATTGAAAACTATGAAACAGGATCTGAGCAATTAGAAACTTTACATAATATTGTTACTGGTTTAGATGGGGTTTACGGAGGTAGATTTTCAGGTGCAGGATTTAATGGTTATTATATGGCTTTAATTGATCCTAAGAAAGAAAAAGAAATTAAAGAAGATATAACTAGTAAGTATTTAAGCATTTATCCCCAATATAAAAAAGATTTTGCAATTTACATATGCAATACCAATGATGGTGTTAAATTATGAAATGTATAATATTAGTAGGTGGCTATGCTACCAGAATGTATCCTTTAACACTAAATAAATCAAAAGCATTATTGAAAATAAATGAAAAATATATATTAGATTTTATTTTTGATAATATAGTTGAATCTAGTTCAATAGATGATTTTATTTTAGTTACAAATGATACTTTTTATGAAGATTATATAAATTGGAAAACAGAGAGAAATTGTCATCAAAATATTAAAGTAGTTAGTGATGGTTCTACTAGTGATAAAGATAAAGTAGGAACTGTTTCTGCTTTGATTAGAGTAATTAAAGAATTAAAAATAGATGATGATTTATTTATTTTAGCAGGGGATAATTTATTAGATTTTTCTTTAAAATATATTTTTGACGATTTTTATGCTAAAAATAACTCTATTATTATGTATTATAATGAACCTGATTCAGTTAGACTTAGTAGAACTGGGGTAATTGAAATAGATGATAATAATTTCGTATTATCTATGCAAGAAAAACCTAAGAATCCTAAAACAAATTATGCGGTTCCACCTTTTTATTGGTTAAAAAAGAAAGATATAAAGATATTATTAAAGTTATTTGATGAAAATAAAAAAATTGATTCAATGGGTCAAATTATTTTAAATTTGTGTCAGTTTACTAAAATTGAAGCAAAAAAAATGATAGGAAAGCGTTATGATGTTGGTTCAAAAGAAGAATATAATAATATCCTAAACATGCTCAAAGTTAGGGAGTAATATTATGAAACAAAAAAAAATATTATTTGTAGCCAATACAGATATGCATATTGAATTATGTTATTTACCTTATATAGAATATTTAAAAAAACAAGGATATATCGTTCATGTTGCTACTAATACTTCTAGAACATTTCCTAACTGCGATAAAAAGTTTTCTATACCAATTTCTCGTAATCCTTTTAGATTAGGAAATTTAAAAGCAATTAAGCAATTAAAAGAAATATTAAAAGATGAGAAATATGATATGATTTCAACAAGTACGCCAATGGGTAGTGTTATTACAAGATTTGCAGTAAAAAAAACAAGAAAAATAAATCACACAAAAGTAATTTATACTGCTCATGGATTTCATTTTTTTAAGGGAGCACCTTTTATTAATTATTTATTATATTATCCCATTGAGAAATATCTAATCAAATATACTGATATATTAATTACTATTAATAATGAAGATTACGAATTTGCAAAAAAACATTTCAATACAGATATTCGTTTGATTAATGGAATAGGATATAATGAAGAAAAATTTAATCATAAATTAAATGAACAAGAAAAAATAAAATTGAGAAATGAATTAAATATCAAAAAAAATGACTATGTTATCATTTATGTAGCAGAAATTTCTAAAAGAAAAAAACAAAAATATTTAGTAAATGCATTATCTAAAATGAATTTAGATAATATTAAAGTATTATTAACAGGTAGCGATATTCTAAATTATAAAATTCAAAAATTAGTAATGAGAAAACACTTAGAAAATAATATTTATTTTTTAGGATTTAGAAATGATATTTCTGATTTATTAGATATCTCCGATTTAGTAATTTCAGTAAGTAAACAAGAAGGATTACCTTTAAATATTATGGAAGCTATGAAAAAAGAAAAGCCTATTATTGTCACAGATTGTAGGGGAAATAGAGATTTAATAAAGAATAATAAAAATGGTATAGTAGTACCTATAAATGATACTAATTTGTTAATTGATAAAATTATTTATCTAAAGAAAAATAAAAAAACAGCAGAAAAGTTGGGAAAAGGAAATAAAAAAATCATAAATAAATATAGTATTGAAAAAATTTTACCAAAATATGCTAAAATATATAGTGAATTATTAGACGAGGAATAAGTGATAGTATGTGGTTAAATTTAAAAAGATGTGGACTTTTTCTAAAAGATTGTAAAAGGGAAATAGTAATTATTATTTTGTTAAGTGTTTTTTCTACTATTGTTACTACTATCACACCATCAGTAAATGGTAGTATTATTAATAGAATGCTAGAAAAAAATTATAAACAAGTAATTATATTAGCTATTTTTGGTGGTATTTTACACCTTTTTTATACAATTTTTAATATGATTATATCTAAAAATTATTTAACATTTCGTAAAAATATTGTTTTAGGTATTAGAAAAAAAGTATGCCAATCTATTTTAAATTTTGATATTGATGCTTATACTATAGATGGTCAAGGAACAATTATTAATAAAATAAAGGATGATTCAAGAAATATTGTTGTATTTCTAAATGGTTTGAAAGAAAGTATATTAGCAGCAATAGCAAATATAGGGATATTGTTTTATATTTTTTTCTTGAATTATATTATTGGCATTTGTTACTTAATTGCTATTATATTATTAATTATTATCAGATATTATGGAATAAAAAAAAGTATTTATTATACAAACAAATCATTAGAGATAGGTGATCAAAATTCCACTTTAATAGGAGAGATTATTAAAGGTGCTAAAGATATAAAAACATTAAAACTAAAAGATAAATTTTTGAAAAAAGCAGATAATTCTTTTGATAAAGTAAGTGAATATGAATATAAAAGTAATATTTATCTAGAATATGCTGATAAAATTTCAAGTTTTATGGAATCTGTTTTTTCAGGAATAATTATTATCATATCAATTTTTTTAATTAAAAATAACTTATTAACTATTTCTAATTTTATTATTATTTTTATGTATAAAGTAAGTATATTTAATATTTCTAGTAAAATTTCGAATGTTATGCATAATTTTAAAAAATTTTCTTTATCAGCAAATCGTGTATTTTCTATTTTAGATTATAAGAAAGAAGAGTTTGGAACAAAAAAATTAGAATCTTGTAAAGGAAATATTATATTTAAAAATGTAGATTTTTATTATGATAAGACACCAATTTTTGAAAATTTTAATTTAAAAATAGAAGAAAATTCTTTTGTTGCAATTATTGGTAAAAATGGAGTAGGAAAAACCACTTTATTTTCTTTATTAACAAAAGTTTTAACACCAACCAAGGGAGACATTTATTTAGATAATATTAAGATATCGGAACTAACTGAAGAAAGTCTTCGCAAACATATTAGTTTAGTTACGCAACAACCTTATTTGTTCAATTGCAGTATTAAAGCAAATTTAGATATGATTGATGATAATATGGATCATATTAAAGAAGTTTGTGAGTTAGTTGGGTTAGATAAAAAAATAGAATCTTTAGAAAAAGGATATCAAACAGTTTTAAGAGAGGATGGAACAAATTTAAGTGGTGGTGAAAAACAAAAATTAGCAATAGCAAGAGCACTTTTGGCAAAAACAAAAATACTTTTATTGGATGAAATTACTAATAATTTGGATACAGAAACTATTGATTCCATTATAGATTTGATAGAAAAATTAAAAGGTAAATATACTATATTAATGATTACTCATAATTTAGATATTTTAAAATTTGCAGATAGAATTATCGTTTTAGACCAAGGAAAAATTGTAGGTGACGATAAACATGATACATTAATAAAGAAAAATAAATTTTATAAAGAATTGTATAGAGGTAACAGATTATGAAAAAGAAGATATTAATTTATACAATGATTATGACTAAAGGTGGAACAGAACAATTAATTACCAATCTTGCAAATGAATTTATTAAAGATTATGAAATTACAATTGTTACAAATATTAATTGTCCTTGTGAATACAAATTAAACTCTAAAATTAAATATATTTGTTTAGATAAAAAAAATAAAAAGAATGAACAATTTTTTTCTAAAATATTTACTAAATTTAGTCTTGCTAGAAGTAAAAAATTGAAGCAAGTCATAACAAAGGAACAACCAAATTTAATTCTTGCTGTTTTACCGGAGCCAACAATTAGAGCTTTATCATTGAAAAAATTTTTTCCACAGATTCCAATTATTATTTCTATTAGAAATCATCCTAAAAAAGAATATAATTTTCCTTTTTTAAAATTAATACGTAATTATTATTATAAAAATGCAGATAAAATTATTATTCAAAATCAATCTTATAGTAAGTATTTGAAACAACAAGTTCAAGAAAAAATAGAAGTCATTCCAAATTTTTTATCACCAGAATTTATTACTGATGAAAAAAATACAAAAAAAGAAAAAGTGATTATTACTGTAAGCCGTTTAGAAAAACAAAAAAACATTTCATTATTAATTGATTCTTTTGCAAATTTAAATCCTAAATTTTCCTCTTATAAGTTATATATATGTGGAGAAGGTTCCTTAAAAAATAAATTACAAAAACAAGTAAAAAGACTTAATTTAGAAGATAGAGTATTTTTAAAAGGTAGAGTAGCAAGTGCTAAAGAAGAATTAAAAAAAGCATCACTATTTGTATTACCATCTAATTATGAAGGGATGCCAAATATTTTATTAGAAGCAATGTCTTTATCTTTACCAGTAATTGCCACTTTATCAACAGAAACGATTCAAACAATAATAAAAAACGATATCAACGGAATCATCATTCCTAAAAATAATAAGAAAAAATTAACAGAAAAAATGGAATTTTTATTAAGTCATCCAGATATTGCAGAAAAAATGGGACAAGAGGCAAAAAAAGTAAAAGTAATATATCATAAAAATAATGTCATTGATAAATGGTATGCAGTATTAGAAAAATATTTATAATAATATAGTAAAAATGATTATTTATAAAAATAACAAATAAATAGAAAAAGAACAATAAAAGCAAAAGTAAAAATTTAAACAAAAAAATAAATATCAAGTGATTTATAAATTCTTGATATTTTTTTCTTTTAATTCTAATTCATATAAATTTTTATACTTTTTATTTCTTGCAAGTAATTCTTGGTGTTTACCTTCGTCAATTATTTTCCCATTATCGATTAATAAAATGCGATCACTATTAATAACAGTAGATAAGCGATGTGCAATGATTAAAATTGTATATTCTCCTTGCATATTTTGAATAGATTTTTGAATTTCTGCTTGTGTTTCATTATCTAATGCACTAGTTGCTTCATCAAATAAAATAATTTCTGTTTTTAAAATAAGAGCACGGGCAATAGCAAGCCTTTGTCTTTGACCGCCGGATAAAGTTACCCCGCCTTCTCCAACAATTGTATCATATCCATCCTTAAGTGTCATAATAAATTCATGTAAACAAGCCATTTTACAAGCATCTATCATTTCTTTTTCTGTTAAATTATCTTTAATAATTTTTAAATTATCGCGAATACTCATATTAAAGATGTAAGGATTTTGACTAATAATTGATAAATTTCCTCGAATAGAATCTTTATCTAATTCTGTTATTGGAATACCATCAATTAAAATAGTTCCACTTTGTGGATAATAAAGACCGGCAATTAAATTAAAAATTGTTGATTTACCACTACCACTTTTTCCTACAAAAGAAATTGTTTCATTAGGTTTAATTTTAAAACTAATTTTTTTTAATACTTCTTGATTATCTTCATATTGGAAAGTTACATCTTTAAATTCTATATTACCTTCAGCTTTTTTTAGTTTTTTTGTTCCAAATACTTCTTTAGGAAATTTATCTCCTTCTAAAATATCAAATATTTTTTCCGCTGATAAATTAAAGGTTTTTACAAAATCAAAAAGATTTTCAAAATCAGAAGAAATACTTATAATGCGTCCTCGATATTCTAAAATGATTAGCATCATAGCAATTTCAAGTTTTCCATTTATAATGAAAAAAATACCTATAATCATTATTAAAAAATCGAGTAAATCGCGAATATTGTCATTAATTAAACGAAATTTAGCGCGTGTGCGATTTCGAATATGAAAAGTTTTATTTAAACAATCAATTTTCTTATCTGCACTTTTTATAAAACTATCTTCAGCATTTAATATCTTAATATCTTTAACTCCTCGTACTAATTCACTAATAAAACCAGAAGTGTCTTCTTTAGTTTTTTTTGCTATTTTATTTTTTTCTAGAATCTTATTTGCTGCATATTTTTGTCCAAAATAAAGAATAATTAAAAATAAACAATAAATGAAAAAAATTATTTTATTAAGAAAAAACATACTGATTAAAATGCCAATGTTTGATAAACAAAAAGTCCCATTATCAACAATAATATTAAATGCGTCAGCTAAAGTATTTGTATCTTCATTAATTCTTTCAATAAATAAGCCACTAGAATTATTATTTAAAGTATGCATATCGATTTTTAGAGTTTCTTTAGTTAGTTTAGATTGTATATTTTTTTTAATAGCAAAGTAAAAACGATTCATAAAATAGTTATTACAAAAACGAATGAAATTACGGACAAATTCTACAAAAAGAATAACAAATGTAATAAGAATTAAACGCTGCCACAAAGAATCTGTTAAAGCAACAATT
Source organism: uncultured Bacilli bacterium (assembly GCA_947632395.1). Taxonomy (GTDB): domain Bacteria; phylum Bacillota_I; class Bacilli_A; order RF39; family UBA660; genus UMGS1613. The sequence continues at coordinate 7,810 of CANRPA010000049.1, forward strand.
CTTTTAGCCGTTAATAAAGGACTTAATATACTTACTATACAATAAATAATACAACCTATAAATATGAAAATTAAATCTTTTTTATTCTTTTTAGCAAATCTATAGGTTTTTCTTAAGTAAGTAAAAAAGCCTTTGGTTTTATTTTCTTTTTTCATATAGCAAGGCTCCTTTTAACACTTTTTATTATACATAAAAGGATTTTGTTTGTAAAGCCTTTAATAATAAGAAAAAAATAGTATAATATTTGCAGAAATGCTAAAAATAATAACAAGGAAACATTTGCTTGTTTCCTTGTTTTTTGCTTAGTAAATTTTTCAAATCATTCGTGTACTATATTATTATGCTAAAAAATTTGTTTTTTTAATTTTTTAAATTTAAATTATCAATTTTAGCCAATATAGCGTCTACAGTATATTCTATAAATTTATTAATTAAATCTTCATTAAATATATTGGCATTTTTTTCTTTTGACTCAACTAATATTAATCCTGCTTTGTCAAC
>CANRPA010000050.1 GCA_947632395.1 uncultured Bacilli bacterium
TCTAATAATATCTATAATTTTTCAAAATAAAAGACAAATAAGTAATTTCTTTTACCTATTTGTCAACAGTCTGAAATTAGTTTTTTATAACTAATTTTCTAATAATTTTATAAATGAATTGGGAATATCTATATCTATAATCATTTTTTCTTTAGTTATCGGATGTATAAACTCTAATGTGTTAGCTATAAGTGCCATTCGTCTTATAGGATCTTTTTTTATTCCGTACTTTTTATCACCAACTATTGGATTTCCCATATCACTTAGTTGTACTCTTATTTGATTTTTTCTACCAGTTTTAAGATTTAAACTAAGCATTGTATAATTTTTATTTTCAAGAATTTTTTCATATTCAGTAATAGCAAGTTTACCATTTTTATCTTTTACAGAATAAGTTAAATGTGTCTTTGTTTCATTTAAATAACTTTTCAATACACCTTTTTTATTTTTTACTTTGCCATTTACTATAGCAACATAATTTCTCTTAAAATTATTCCAATTATCTTGAAGAAAAAATTTACTTTTTTCATCTTTAGCAAATATTACTATACCACTTGTATCTTTGTCTAATCTATGTACTATAAATACTTTATTATTTTTATTTTTTTTCTTTAGGTAATCATATACATAACTATATAAAGTTCTTATCTTCTCTTTAGTAGTAGCTATGGTTAAAAGATTACTAGGTTTATTTACAATTATTATAAATTTATCTTCATAAAGTATGTCTAACTTTTTGTTTTTCATAAAACCACCATAATTATTTTTTATATAAATTTTCTATAGCTTTTATAAGGCCTAATTTACCATATTCATATGTAAGTCCACCTTGTTGATATGCAATATATGGTTCCCTTAATGGTCCATCACAAGATAGTTCTATTGAAGAACCTTGTGTAAAGGCACCTGCTGCCATTATTACTTGGTCATCATAACCTGGCATATCAGATGGACAAGGAAGTGCGTTTGAATCTATTGGTGAACCCATTTGTATTCCTTGACAATATTTAATTAATTTATCTTTATCATTAAATATAATATTTTGAACTATATCTACTCTCTTTTCATTATATTTAGGTTCTACTTTATATCCTAATTTTTCTAATACATAACTAGTTAATATTGCAGTTTTTAAAGCAGAGGAAACTACACTTGGCGCTAAAAACAATCCTTGTAATAATGGTTTATTCATATTTAATGATGGCCCAACTTCTTTACCTTCTCCAGGAGCAGTTAGCCTTTCACTAACTAATTCTATTAAGTCTTTTTTGCCTACTACATATGCGCCATTAGGTGCGATACCGCCTCCTAAATTTTTTATAAGTGAACCTACACATATATCTGAGCCTATTTCTATTGGCTCTTTTGTAGTTACAAATTCACAATAACAATTATCTACCATTATAATAGCAGATTTATTAACTTCCCTTATTTTTTTTATTACTTTTTCTAACTTTTCTATATCTATACTTTTTCTAGTAGAATATCCTTTAGATCTTTGTATATATATAAGTTTTATATCATTTTTACTTACTCTATTAATTATATTGTCATAATCAAAGTCATTATCTATTAAATCTATTTCTTCATATTTAACATTAAAAGATTTTAAGGAACTTTTGTTTTCTTTTATACCTATTACCTCGTGTAATGTATCATATGGAATACCACTTATAACAAGCATTGTATCATTTGGTCTAAGTAATCCAAAAAGTGTGACTGTTAAAGCATGTGTTCCAGATATAAATTGACCTCTAACTAGTGCATCTTCGCTTTTAAATATATCACTATATACTTTCTCAATTATATCTCTACCTAAGTCATTATATCCATATCCAGTAGTTGAATTAAAATGAAATTCAGATACATTTTCTTTATTAAATGCATTTAATACTTTTTTACTATTGAAAAGACATATTTCATCTATCTTTTCTAATTCATTTTTTATTTCTTTTTCTGATTCTTCTACCAATTTAGTTATATCATTGTACATGTTTACCCTCCACTATTATTATACTTCCACTTTTTTTATTACTATATATTAATTTTATTACTTCATTAGCTATTTCACTAGGATTTATTAATTCACTTTGTCCTATTCTATTCATTTCTTCCTTTAAATAATCTGGATTCATACTCCTTATACTTTCTGTATCTACCCAATTTGGACATATAGCATATATTTTTATTTTATCTAATACTAAAGAAAGTGATTTTGTTAAATTAATTAATCCTGCTTTAGATGCTGAATAATCTACGTTAAGACATGAATATGTATTTATTCCATCTGTAGATGAAATATTTATAATCACACCATTATCCATTATTTTACTAAACTTTTGTATAAGTAAAAAAGGGGCAATTAAATTAACTTCTAATACTTCCATAAATTCTTTCTTAGTTTTTAAATAAAAATCATTATCTAAAGATTTAGCAGCATTATTTATAAGTATATCTATATTTTTATATTTATTCTCTATTTCTTTATAAAATTTATTTATTTCATCTTCTTTAGTTAAATCTAACTTATATGAGTCAAATTTAATACCTAATGATTCTATTCTTTTTTTTACTACTTCTATTTCTTTTGAACTAGTATTATATGTTCCTATTATATTATATCCATCGCGTGCTAATTCTAGTGCGATTTCCCTACCTATACCTATTGCACACCCTGTAATAAGCGCTACTTTTCTCATTCTATCATCTCTATTACCTTATCTAATCTATCAATAACTTTAAAACCTTTGTTTTTACTTAAATCTGTTGAAAACTGTATACTAATTCCACCTGACTGTTCCCATTCTTTTAAATTACCAGAATAATCATCTATTAGTATTGCACCTTTAGAATCTATCATTTTTGTTTTAGATATTTCTCTTGGAACAGGTATTATAGTAACACTTTTACAATATTTTCTAATAAAATTTACTTTAGCAACCGCTTCGTCAAGAGAATTTACATGTGTAAGAATTGATATATTAAATTTTTTTGTTTCATTTATTTTTTTAATGGCATTAAATCCATCATTAATTATTGGAGTAAGGGAAAGCAACTGTTTCCAATTTAAATTGTAATAAAATTCACTCATTTTATCAAAATCATTACTATCTACACCAAGTCTATTCAACATGTCATAAGTTACTCTAATTGTGTCTACTATTACTCCATCAAAGTCTATATATAAATTTTTCATATCTCACTTACCTCTCGTAAATCTATTATACACGCTTTTTATTTAATATAGTTATATTTTCTTTACTAATTCTTTTACTATACACTTATCTTCACTTGCTTGATATATTTTTTTATTATCTATTATCATATGTTTAATTTTAATATTTTTAAAATAAATCTTTTCAAATTGAATTTCTAAATCAAGAAAACCAGGTATTACATCTATTGTCCTATCTGGTGACACATTGCTAAGTGTTGGAACAGATATATATAATTTATCATAGTACTTAGTTTTCATCATATGTCCATGTCCAATTAAAGAAATTTTACAATTTTGTCCTATATTAGGATTTTCTACTATACTTAGATCATGTTCTAAAAGTATACTATCGCTTTTTAAGTTTACAATGCCTTTACCATAACCTATTGGAATCATATCATATCTTGCATTTGAAATTCTTTTAGACATGTCTAATTTATTATAATATAGCGAATGAAAGTCATGATTTCCAAAAATCACAAAATTATTTATATTTTTATCATATGGATACTTTTTTATTAAAGTTTCTATTTGTTCATACAAATCATCTATATTTCTTTTACTATTAGAAATTACTCCTTCTATTAAGTCACCACAATTAAATATTATACTTATGTTATTTTTAGAAGCATATTCATATACCATTTTTAAATAATAAATATTTGAATTTACATTACCTATATGAATATCTGAAATTGCAATACACCTGAAATTTGAATCTCTTGGCATTTTTATTCTAACACCATTTTCTTGTGTCGCATCATCTAAACTATATAATATATCTGAACTATAATAATATGTTGGATTTAATTTATATCCATAATTAATTATTTGTTTAATTCTCATATATATTTGTTTTTCACTCATTAAAAGTGATTGTGATATTTCTTTTATTGTCTTTCTACATCTTATCATATCTAATATTATTTTATTTAATTCTGACACCTAAACCACCCAAATTAATTGTATCAAAAAATAGATATTTAAACAATATCTATTTCCAACGCCATTCTCTTACTTCATCTAAATCTTCGCCATATTCCTGTATATGAAGTTTATGTTCAATAAGTTTATTTCTACATTCTTGTATCAATCTAGAACCCCTATTTCCTAGTTGTGGCAAATATTTAAGTGAATCTATTACTAAATTATATCTATCTATTTTGTTTTGTACTCTCATATCAAATGGAGTTGTTATTGTACCTTCTTCTTGATATCCATGTACATGTATGTTTTTATTTTGTCTATTATATACTAATTGATGAATAAGTGATGGATATCCATGAAAGTTAAATATAATTGGTTTATCTTTTGTGAATAATGAATCATATTCATCATCTGTTAATCCATGTGGATGTTTAACATTAGATTCAAGTCTCATAATGTCAACTACATTTACAAATCTAATTTTTATTTCAGGAAAATTTTGTCTTATAATTGATGTTGCTGCGAGTGCTTCTAAAGTTGGAGTTTCTCCAGCACATGCCATTATCAAATCTGGTTCTTCATTTTGATCATTGCTTGCAAAATTCCAAATACCTATTCCTTCTGTACAATGTTTAACTGCTTCATCCATAGTTAACCATTGTGGTCTTGGATGTTTAGATGCAATAATTACATTTATATAGTTTTTACTTCTTATACAATGATCAAATACTGATAATAAACAGTTAGCATCCGGTGGCAAATACATTCTAACTATATCTGCTTTTTTAGTTACTAAATGATTTAAAAAGCCTGGATCTTGATGTGTATATCCATTGTGATCTTGTTGCCATACGTGAGAAGTTAAAACATAATTTAAAGAAGCAATTTTATATCTCCATGATAATTCACTTGTTACTTTTAACCATTTAGCATGTTGACTTGTCATAGAATCTACTATTCTTATAAATGCCTCATATGAATTGAAAAATCCATGTCTACCTGTAAGTAAATATCCTTCAAGCATACCTTCACATACGTGTTCTGACAACATAGAATCTATTATTCTTCCACTTGGTTTTATATATTCATCATTATCTTTTATTGATGCATTAAATTGTCTATTTGTTTCTTCAAATATATGATTTAATCTATTAGACATTGCTTCATCAGGACCAAACACTCTAAAATTATTAGGATTATATTTTATTATATCTCTTACAAAATTACCAAGTTCTGTCATATCTTGTTTTTCTACACAACCTGGAGTTTCTACATCAATTTTATAATCCCTAAAATTAGGCATTCTTAAATTTTTTAAAATTAATCCTCCATTAGTATTAGGATTAGAACCCATTCTTCTATCACCTTTTGGTAATATTTCTTGGAGTTCTTTTATTAGTGTTCCATTTTCATCAAATAATTCTTCAGGTTTATAACTTTTCATCCATTTTTCAAGTTGTTCTACATCATCTGATGTATTTATTACAATTGGTACTTGATGAGCTCTAAAAGTACCTTCTATTTCTTTACCTTCTACTATTTTAGGCCCAGTCCATCCCTTTGGAGTTTTTAAAATTATCATAGGATATAATGGTCTACCTACATCTGGAGTAGTAGCTGTTTTTTTAATTTCTTTAATTGTTTTTATACATTCTTCAAGTGCCTCTGCCATTATTTCATTTCTGTCATAGAGATTGGTATTATTGTCTATATCAACAATTATAGGTTTCCATCCACATCCATAAAAGAAAAATTTTAATTCTTGCTCTGAAATTCTAGAAAATACTGTAGGATTTGAAATTTTGTATCCATTTAAATGCAATATTGGAAGTACAATACCATCAGTTTTAGGATTTATAAATTTGTTTAATTGCCAAGAGGTTGCTAGTGGTCCAGTTTCTGCCTCACCATCTCCAACTACGCATGCAACAATCAAATCTGGATTATCAAGTACTGCACCAAAAGAATGTGCTAAACTATATCCAAGTTCACCACCTTCATTAATAGAACCTGGAGTTTCTGGTGCGACATGACTTGATATTCCTCCTGGAAAAGAAAATTGTTTAAATAATTTTTTCATTCCTTCTTCATCCATTGTAATATTAGGATAAATATCAGTATAAGATCCTTCAAGATATACATTAGATACTATACTATTCCCACCATGTCCTGGTCCAGAAACATAAATCATATTTAAATTATGTTCTTTTATTATTCTATTTAAATGCGTATATATAAAATTTTGACCTGGTACTGTTCCCCAATGTCCAACTATTTTTCTTTTTATATCTTTTCTAGTTAATTTTCTTTTAAGTAATGGATTATCTAGCAAATATAATTGTCCTACTGATAAATAATTAGTTGCTCTAAAATATGCATCTAATTTTAATGCCATTTCTTCACTTAATACTTTGCTCATTTTATCAACCTCTTCTATTCTAGGTATATTATATAATATTTTTATATTTTTAACAATAACTATAAGTTAATTAAATGATTATTGTATTTTATTTTATAATTTAGTACAATATAAATAATAGAACGGAGTGTATTATGAAAATAATAAATATTAATGATAATTTTGATGAAGAAGTAAGAAAATATAAAGGAATTAGTATTGTTGACTTTTGGGCTGATTGGTGTGGTCCTTGCAAAATGTTCGGACCTATTTTTGAAAATGTAAGTAAAAAATATGATAATATTAAATTTTGTAAATTAAATGTAGATGAAAATGAAGAAATACCTAAAGAATTTGGAATTATGTCTATTCCATGTATTGTTATGTTTAAAGATGGAGAAGAAATTAAAAGGAATATAGGTTTTATTGATGAAGATGGTTTAAATGATTTTATAGGTGATTTAAATGTATGATATTATCATAATAGGAGCAGGACCTAGTGGTATGACGGCTGGGATATATAGTGGTATAGCTAGAAAAAAAGTGTTATTACTTGAAAAAGAAGCATATGGTGGTCAAATATTAAAAGCAAGTTGTATTAAAAATTATCCAGGTCTAGATAATGTTTCAGGAATTGATTATGCACAAAAGTTATACAATCAAGTAAAAGAATTAAATATAGATATAAAATTTGAAAGTGCTTTAGAAGTTAAAAATTATGATAAATTTAAAGAAGTAATTACTAATAAAAATAGTTATAAAACTAAAACTATAATAATTGCGAGTGGCGCAAAAAATAGAAAATTAGGACTAAATAATGAAGATAAATTAATTGGTAAAGGAATATCTTATTGTGCTACATGTGATGGAATGTTCTTTAAAGATAAAAAGGTCGCTATAACTGGTGGAGGAAGAACAGCAATTGATGATGCTTTGTATTTAAGTAATATATGTAAAAAAGTATATGTAATTTATAGACAAAAAGAATTTAAATTTGATTCTATAAATTTATCAAATTTAAGAAAAAAAGATAATGTAGAATTCATTTTTAACACTAATATCATAGATATAAATGGCAATGAAAAATTAGAAAGTATAGTTTTAAAAGAAAACGATATAGATGATACTACAACTTTGAAAATTGATGGACTTTTTATAGCAATAGGCCATATACCTGTTAGTGAAATGTTTAACAATTTAATTAAAACAGATGAAAAAGGTTATATTATTTCAAATGAAGAATGCACTACTAATATAGAAGGAATATTTGTTGCTGGTGATATTAGAGAAAAAAATGTAAGACAGCTTACTACTGCTTGTAGTGATGGAACTATTGCAGCAATAAATGCTTGCAAATATATAGAAAATGAAAAACAAACTGATAAATGCATTTAAAATATTTTTATCTTTTAAAAAATAAATATTTTGTATTTATTTTTTTTAGTTTTAATGATAAAATAAGTTCAAAGGAGGAAAAAGTATGTTAGATTATTCATTTGCTGTTAAATCAAACAACAGCATAAACGGAGTTGTCGTATGGACAATCATTTCTGCTG
>CANRPA010000051.1 GCA_947632395.1 uncultured Bacilli bacterium
TGAGGTTTTTATATGAGTAAATTTATATAGTAAAAGTAAAGTTATATTTGACAAATATAATGTATATAAAATAGAATGTGAATTAATAATATTGACAAAAATTTATGGCTTTGATAAATTAATATTGTAGACGATAAGTATAGGAGGAATGTGATGAATAGAAAAGGATTTACATTAATAGAGTTATTAGCAGTTATTGTAATTTTAGCAATCATTGCTCTAATAGCAACTCCAGTCATTTTAAATATTATTAATAGTGCTAGAGCAAATGCTAAACAAAGATCTGCTGAATTAGTATATACAGGAGTTCAATATGCATATGTATCTGCTATGTATGGTGGAATTGAAGGAACTTATGTAGCTAATCCAAGTTTAGAAGACATAAAACAATACTTAAATGTAGATAATGTAGATAAAAATAATCCAGAAAAAGTCTTTTTAAATGAAGAAAATGATATGCTTACAATAATATCAGAAAATGGAGCATACTGTGAAGTAACTATAAACAATGGATTACAAGTTTCATGTTATTCTAGTACAGAAAAAGAAAATGAAAAACATTATTTTACAAAATATGTACAAACTGATTCAGAATCTGGAGAAGGTAATAAACCAATTGTTCAAGAAAGTTCAAAAGACTGGTTTACATATGATGAAGCAACTGGAACAATAACAGGCTTTTCTGATATATGGAATAATTTAGAAGATGAAAATAAATATAATATAGTAATTCCATCAACAACACCTGAAGGAAATGATGTAGTAGCAATTAGAGATGGTGCCTTCACTTCAAAAAATTTAACCAGTGTTATAATACCTGATAGTGTTATTACTATAGGAAATGGTGCTTTTCAAAGTAACAATATAACAAGTTTAGATTTGGGGAAAAGTGTTCAAAACATAAATTCAGCAGCTTTTTATGGTAATAAACTAGAAAGTTTAACAATTCCAGATAGTGTAATTACTATTGATGATGGAACTTTTGCCTATAACAATTTAATAAGTTTAGATTTGGGAAAAGGTGTTCAAATAATAAAGTCGGGTGCTTTTAATGGTAATAAATTGGAAAGTGTAACAATTCCAAATAGCGTTCAAACGATAAGCCCAGCTGCTTTTTGTGAAAATCAATTAACAAATGTAACAATTCCAGATAGTGTAACAAGTATAGGCAGTGGTGCCTTTGCTGCTAATAATTTAATTACTGTTGAATTAGGTGCTAATGTTGAAAAGATTGATCAAGGTGCATTTAACAAAACCAATACTTCTAATCCAAAGTTAACTAAAATAATAAATAAAACAGGAAGAGAATTTGATTGGGATAATGTAATAAATAATTTAACGTTAGGAAGATATACATTCGAAACTGGAATTGTTGCAAATAATTATGGTATTGTAGTCATTGTTTCTGGAGAAGGTAATGAGCCAATTGTTCAAGAAAGTCCAAAAGAATGGTTTACATATGATGAGGCAACTGGAACAATAACAGGTTTTTCGGATACATGGAATAATTTAAATGATTCACGTAAATATGATATAGTACTTCCATATAAAACTCCAGAGGGTAATGATATTGTTAAAATAGATGGATTTGCCTTTTACAATAGGAATTTAACAAGCGTAATAGTTTCAAATAGTGTAAAAACAATAGAAGATAGAGCATTTTCTGTAAATGGACAATTAATTTTTGTTAATTTAGGAACTGGAGTTCAGACAATAGGTGAATCTGCATTCTTTGATGCTGGATTAATAGATTTAACAATTCCAGATAGTGTAAAAACAATAAAAGATCATGCTTTTGCTAGTAATAATTTAATAAATTTAGATTTAGGAAATGGAGTGCAAAATATAGAGTATGATGCATTTCAATATAATAATTTAACAAGTGTAACAATTCCAGAGAGTGTTCAAACAATAGGTACTGAAGTATTTGATAGAAATAATTTAAAAAATGTAACAATATTAAATGGAGTAGAATCAATAGGAAACTATGCCTTTGCAAGCAATAAAATAACAAATGTAACAATTCCAGATAGTGTAGTAAGTATAGGAAATAGTGCATTTTATAATAATAATTTAACAAGTGTGGAGATTTCAAATAGCGCTAACACAATAGGAGATTATGCCTTTGCAAACAATAATTTAACAAATATAACAATCCCAAATAGTGTTCAAACAATAGGAGATTATGCATTCCAATATAATAATTTAACAAGTGTAACAATTCCACAGAGTGTAATAGCAATAGGACAATGGGCATTTTATAAAGCTAATTCTTCTAATCCAAATTTAACAACAATAGTAAATAAAACAGGAAAAAGTTTCGATTGGGATAGAATTATAAATGGTTTAACATCGGGGAGATATACATTTGAAACTGGAATTGTTGATAATGATATTGGCAATGTAACAGTTACAAATATTGATGAATAGAAGAGAAAAATGATTTTTCTCTTTTGATTTGACTTTTTATATAAAATAATATATTATATAAGCTTGAAAAGCAAGGGGGTATTGGTTATGTTTGCAGAAAAACCATTATATGGAATTAAAGAAATAGCAATAGATGATAAGGGAAGAATAATGTTACCTAAATTTACAAAACGTGAAACTGGTGATGAATTAATTTTATTATTTGATAGTAAAACTTCACAATATAAAATATATAATTCTAAAAGATATGATGAAATTATAGATATATTACAAAAATATTCATTAAAAGCTATAAATAAATCTGATCGTTTAAAATATAAGAAAAGAATTTATGAAATGTGTAAAAATGTGTTAAGAACATTAACAGTAGATAAACAAAATAGAGTTTTTCTTGGTAAAATTTTTCCAAATTCAACAAGAAGAATATTGTGTACTGGAGTTTCTGATCATTTAATTATAAAACCAATAAACGAGGAAAGTGTACAAAAAATAAAGTAGATAGTTAATTTTATCTATTTTTCTTTAAATTATGGTATAATTAAATAGTGGTATTATGAATATTGAAAGTCTAGAATATGAAATTAAAGAGTTAGAAAGAGAAAAAAACGAGGTCACTATTTTATTAAAATCTGAAAATATTGATGAATTAAAAAAAAGTTTGTTAATAGATAAATATATAAATATAAAACAGCAATTAGATATTAAAAGAAAAAATTTATATGATGCTTTAGTAAATAGTAGACAACCAGATTTAAGTGATAATGAAATTGATTTATATAAATCAGTAAATAATGAAGAAATAAATTATATTATAAAATTAAATAAAAATGATGAATGCATAGGATTTATAGATTATAGAAAAGAAAGTGTGGATACTTTAGGTAATATAGGATATGGGATAAAACCTGCATGTAGAGGCAATAATTATGCACTTAAAGCTCTTAATTTAGTAGCACTTGATTTATTAAATGAGGGAGTAGAAGATTTAATAATAACAGCATTTAAAGATAATATTCCATCTATAAAAACTATAGAAAATTTTGGTGGAATTTTAATAGATATTAAAGATGATATTTTAATATATAAATGTAAATTGAATAAAAAAAGGGTGATAAAATGAAGAAAAACTTAATTAATGTATATTTACTTAGCATATGGGTTGTGACAGTAGATCAATTCTTTAAAATATATTTAAGTAGTAAATCTCTTTTTGAAAAACCATTTGTTATAGCACCTAACTTTTTTAGTATAGATTTAGTTCACAATACAGGAGGGGCCTTTGGTATACTATCAGGAAATAGATGGATATTTGTAGCAATAGGTGTTTTAGTAGTTGCAATACTAAGTTTCTTAGTTACTAAAATAGAATATTTGGATTCTAAGGGTACATTTGTTTTTTCTCTTTTAATAGGGGGAATACTTGGTAATGTAATAGATAGGGTAATTCATGGATATGTAATAGATTATTTAAGTTTTAAAATAGCAGGTTATAATTTTCCAATATTTAATTTTGCGGATATATGTATAGTCGTTTCAATAATTATTATACTTGTATCTAATGTCGGTGAAGACTTATGGAAATAGTAGTACAAGAAGATGGTAAGAGAATAGATTCATATCTTAGTGAAAAACTAGATTTTAGTAGAAGTAAAATCGTAAAAATGTTAAAAAATAATGTAATACTTGTAAATGATTTACCTGTAAAAAATAGTTATATAATAAAAAGTGGAGATACTATTAAAATAGGTGAATACAGCGAAGAAGATATGAATTTAGAACCAGAAAATATTCCATTAGATATTGTATATGAAGATGATGATGTTATTGTTGTAAATAAACCTAATGGAATGGTAGTACATCCAGCAGTTGGAAATACACATGGTACTCTTGTAAACGCACTCCTTTATCACTCTAAAAATTTAAGTAATATAAATGGTGAATTTAGACCAGGTATTGTACATAGAATAGATTCATATACTACTGGACTTTTAATGGTTGCTAAAAATAATAAAAGTCATGAAATCCTTGCTGCTGAGTTAGAAAAGAAAAAAACTCATAGAAAATATATCGCACTTGTTTGGGGTGTTATAAATGAAGATACTGCAACAATAGATGCACCAATAGGAAGAGATATTAATGATAGAAAAAAAATGTGTGTAACAAGTATTAATAGTAAGCACGCAGTTACGCATCTTAAGGTACTTAAAAGATATAAAGAAGTAACTTTAATAGAGCTTTCACTTGAAACAGGAAGAACACATCAAATAAGAGTTCATATGAATTATATAGGACATCCTGTTGTTAATGATCCTGTATATGGTAATAGAAAACTTATTGATGATAGTGGGCAATGTTTACACGCAAAAGAATTAGGTTTTATGCATCCAACAAAAAATGTGTATATGGAGTTTACAAGTGAATTACCAGATTGTTTTACTAATATATTGAAAAAATTTGAATAAAAAAACAGCAGTTGCTGTTTTTATCTGTAATATGGCCCATATGGAGGATAATATTGTGGATATCCATAATAATAATTGTTATAATAAGGTCTACCATATCCACTGTTACCATAGAAGAATGGTGATACTAAACCTCCAGTTATTCCACCAAGTATAAATGGTCCTAGAAAACCACCACCAATTAATCTGCTATCATAGTTATTTGAATTGCTAGAATTCATTTGATTATTAAAATTTGTTGGAATTTGAGTATAATTATACATAAAAAAACTCCTTTCATGTTATAATATGTAAAGAAAGGAATAGTGTGATAAGATGGACGAAAGAATAAAAAAATTAAGTAACACAATAGTTAATTATTCAGTAAATGTTAAAGAAGGAGATAGAGTTTTAATCCAATATGAAAGTAAAAATTGTAATTCACTTATTAAATGTTTAATTAAGGATATTTATAAAAATAAAGGAATTCCATTTGTTAAATTGGTTGATAACGAATTAAATTCTTTAATATTGGAAAATGCAGATAGTAAAACAATAGATGAAATTGTAAAAATGAAAACTTATGAAGTAGATAATTTTGATTGCTTTATAAGGATTTGTTATACAGAAAACGAATATGAAGATAAAAATATAGATAAAGAAGTTAGAAAGGAATTAGGTAGTAAATCACAAGAAATAGACGATATTAGAATTAATAAAAGAAGATGGGTATTACTTAATTATCCATCAATGATAGATGCTTTTAAAGCACATATGACTTATGATGAGTTTTATAATTTTTCAATGGATGTCATGAATGTTGATTATGAATCTATGAACGAAAAAATAAAACCATTAAAAGATTTAATGGAAAAAACCGATAAGGTTAGAATAGTTGGACCTGATACTGATATAACATTCAGCATAAAAGGAATGCCTGCAATACCTTGTTGTGGAACGGCAAATATACCAGATGGAGAACTTTATACTGCTCCAATAAAGAATACTGTTAATGGGATTATAACATATAATACTCCAAGTCCATATCAAGGAAATATATTTAATAATATACGATTAGAATTTAAAGATGGTCAAATAGTTAATTGCAATACTACAGAACACAATGATAAATTAAAAGAAATATTTGATACAGATGAGGGTGCTAGATACGTAGGTGAATTTTCACTTGGATTTAATCCAAAAATAACAAGTCCTATGGGAGACATATTATATGATGAAAAAATAATGGGTAGTATTCATTTCACTCCTGGTAGATGTTATGAAGATTGCGATAATGGAAATGTTTCTAGTATACATTGGGATTTAGTATTAATCCAAACACCAGAGTATGGTGGTGGTGAAATATATTTTGATGATGTATTAATACGCAAAGATGGTAAATTTGTAATTGATGATTTAAAACAATTAAATTAGTATATAAACTCAACTAAAACATATAGTTAATTAGGTGAAGTTATGAAAAAAATATTTCAAATAATAGGCCTAATTAGTTTAACGTGTTTTAGTTTTTTTTTGACAGAAAGAACTGCTTTAGTAGTAAGTGATATGGATGAAATAATGATTCAAATAAAGAATGAAAAAGATAAATTTTCAACTGAGCCAATAGATTCTATAATAGAAGATAATACAATTATTCCGGGTGTAAATGGAAGAAAAGTAAATATAAATAAAAGTTACAAAAATATGAAAATTAACGGATTTTACCACGAAAATTTATATGTTTATGATTATACTAAACCTAAAGTCAGTTTAACAGATAATAAAGATAAATATATAATAAAAGGAAATCCAAGTAAAAGAGTTGTAAGTCTTATATTTAAAGTAAATATGAATGATGATATAGATAGTATTTTAGATATAATAAATAATTATAATATAAAATCTACATTTTTTGTAGAAGAATTATGGTTTGAAAATAATAAAGAAAAAATAAATGAAATGATTAGAGATGGACATAATATAGGTATACTTACAAATGATTATACTACATCTAATTTTGAACTTATAAATATTACTTTAAAAGATATGAACCATAAAAATAATTATTGCTATCAAGAAGAGGAAAATAAAACTAATATAGATATTTGTAAAATAAAAGGTAATTATACTATAATGCCTACTTTAATATCTTCAACAACGCCACTTTCAGATATAAAAGATAAATTAGAATCCGGTAGTTTATTGTCCTTAAAAATAAATTCACAGGTAAAAAAAGAATTATCTACTATAATAATATATATAAAATCTAAAGGATATAAAATTACTAATTTAGATGAAAATATACTTGAATAAATTAAATATAAATTATATTTTTTAAACAAAAAGAACTAGTATTTTATTGTGATCTAGTTTTTTTTAATTATTATTTCTTTTAATATAATTATCAAATAGAAATCTTTATATAAATATGATAAATAAAAAACAATTTACAATTAATAATATAAATGATAAAATAAATATAGAAGGAAGGTAGTTATGAAAAAATATAATCGTATATTATTGAAACTCAGTGGAGAGTCATTAGCAGGAGAAAAAGAGGTTGGAATTGATTTTGATAGAGTTTTAGAAATATGTTCAGAAATTAAAGATGTAGTTCTTAAAACAAATGTTGAAATTTCAATAGTAGTTGGAGGAGGTAATTTTTGGCGAGGTAGATCTAATAAACATATGGATCATTGTACTTCTGATCATATTGGAATGCTTGCAACTGCTATGAATGCTTTAGCCATTAATGATGCTTTTACACAGCTAGGAGTTGAATCACGTGTTCAAACAGGAATTGAAATGAGACAAATAGCCGAATTTTATATTAAAAATCGTGCTAATAGACATATGCAAAAGGGTAGAATTGTTGTAATGGGATGCGGTACGGGAAATCCATTCTTTTCAACAGATACTGGAGCTGCCCTAAGAGCTGCAGAAATAAATGCAGACATAGTTTTAAAAGCAACTAATGTAGATGGCATTTATACATCTGATCCAAAAAAAGATAAAAATGCTGAAAAAATAGATGAAATATCTTATCTTGATGTAATAAATAAAAAATTAAATGTTATGGATTCAACTGCTATGACTTTATGTATGGATAATGAAATACCGATTATAGTATATAATATGAATAAAAAAGGGGATTTGCTTAAAATAATTGAAGGAGAAAAGATTGGTACTTTAGTTCACTAAATAACATTAAATTAA
>CANRPA010000052.1 GCA_947632395.1 uncultured Bacilli bacterium
TTGTTCTAGAAGAGAGGAATTTATGAAAAATAAAAAATTATATTTAATTTTATTAGCTATATTACTTTCATTTTGCTTGGGTGTATTACTTGGAATTAACATTAAATCAATAGATAAAAATAGTGTTAAAAGTGATTCAGTTGATAACAAACAAGAAAATAAAACAGAAGAAGTAAAGCAGGAAGAAATTATTACTAAAAATAATTTAGTAAGTTATAATGGATGGTTAAGTGTAGAAGATAATACCTTAGTAAATAGTTATCATGAAAAAATACAACTTAAAGGAATGAGTACTCATGGAATTCAGTGGTATGGTGAATTTGCTAATGAAAGTATGATTAAATCACTTAGAGATGAATGGAATAGCAATGTATTTAGAATTGCTATGTATACAGATGAAAACGGATATATACAAAATAGAGATTTAAAAAATAAATTAATTGAAATAGTAGATACAGTTATTAAACTAGATATGTATGTAATAGTGGATTGGCATATTTTAAGTGATGGAAATCCCAATACTCATATAAATGAAGCAAAAGAATTTTTTAATGAAATAAGTAATAAATATAAAGATGTACCAAATGTAATATATGAAATATGTAATGAACCAAATGGTAATGTGACATGGTATGATATTAAATCATATGCAGAACAAATAATACCAATAATAAGAAATAATACTCCCAATAGCATAATAGTAGTAGGTACACCAACATGGAGTCAAGATGTGGACAAAATAGATAAAATAAATGATAAAAATACTATGTATTCATTACATTTTTATTCAGGAACTCATAAAGATGATTTGAGAAATAGGGTTAAAAGCATTGTAAATGAGATACCTATATTTGTAACAGAATGGGGTACAAGTGATGCATCTGGAGATAATGGTGTATATCTTGATGAAGCAAGAAAGTGGATAGATTTTATGAATGAAAATAACATTAGTTGGACTAATTGGTCATTATCAGATAAAAATGAATCATCTGCGTTATTATTACCTAATTCAGATAAATTTCAAATAAAGGATGAAAACTTATCTGAAAGTGGAAAATTTGTAAAAGAAGTTATGTTAGGATAATCAATTATGTTGAAAATATGTGATTTAATAGATAATTTAAAATATATAGAAGAAGTTGCAATTTTAGAATATAATGAATGGGCAGATGATCCAAATAAAAATTATGAAATCAGAATTAAAAATAAAATAGAAAAAATGAAAAAACAATTACAAAATCGAGAAATATATAAATTAATTTTACTTAATGATGATATATTAGTTGGGTTTATATCTATATTTGAAAAAGATTCTGATGAACTTAAATATTTAACTCCATGGTATTCTACTATGTATGTAAAAAAAGAGTATAGAGGTAAAGGATATTCAAGAATACTTAATAATGAAATTATAAAAAAAGCAAAATCATTGAATATGAAATATCTATATTTAAAAACAGAATTAAAAAATTATTATGAAAAATTTGGAGCAATTTATATAAAAAATATAAATGATAAAGAACGATTATATAAAATAGATATTGAATAAAAATATATAGGAGGCTGTATGAAGGTTTTAAGAAGTGTTTTAGCAGGTATTTTTACAGGGATAATAACAATTATTTTATTTGTTTTTGGTATATCACTTAATTTTAAATATACTATTACTGATACTATAGGTGAAGTGGTAAAGAAAGGAATTACAGATAATATAGTTAATATTGTGTCAGAACATTCAGAAATGGCTGTTGGTGAAATTAGAACAGAAGTTGATAAAGTTTTTACTGATAATCCTAAAGTTAAAGAAATGATAGAACATTGTTTTAATAAGGCTATGGATATTTTAAATGGTAAAAATATTACAAATTTAAATTTACAAAATGATATAGAAACAATTATAAATGAAAATCAACCAAAATTAGAAAAAATAGGAATAAATATATCAGAAGAAGACAAACAAAAAATTTTGGATTTTGTATCTAGTGAAGATTTTAATAACAAGTTTAATGAAGTCGTTGATAAAATTAAAGGTAATGTACCAAATGAAGCACTAAAAGTATTCGATATATTAAATTTCTTTATGAGTCAAAAATTTAGAATTATTTTAATGTGTACATTTGTAGTACTTCTAATTTTAATTGCATTATTAAAGAAAAGTTTCTATAAGTGGTTAACAAATCTTGCCATAGCAACCATAATAAATGGCATATTATATAGCATAATTTTTGGAATAGCAGATTGGTTATTAAAAAGTAAAGAAGATTTAAATATATCATTATCAAACTTTACACAATATGGATATATTATGTTAATAGTAGGTATATTATCTATAATATTAAATATAGTAATAAATAAAATATGTAAGAAAAGAACTATTAAAAAGCAAATAAAAACTGAAGAAAAATCAAATGAGTATATTGATGAAAAAAAATAAAAAGTAAAGATACAATTAATACTAAAAATATTGTATCTTTTTATTTATTAATATATAATTATTTTAGGAAGTGTATTTGAAATGCAACTTAAATTTAATAATGATTTTAATGACATACTTGAAAATATAACTGATTATAAAAAACTAGATGATTTAAATATAAAAAAATTTATAGAAGAAATATTAGATAAACAATATATATATGATTTAGATAAAGATGAGCATGTATGTATAAAATGCAAGTCAACTTTAAAAAATGGAATATGTGAAAATTGTAATAAAAAATATAACTTGAAAAATAAAATCTATGAAGTATGTAACTATGAATTATATGATAATTATCTTTTTACCTTTTTTGTATATTATTTTGATATACAAGAAACATTATTACTATATAGGTTTGAAATAAAATATAATATAAACAATCAAAATTACGATATAAAGATAAATAATGTATATCAAATAACTAATTTAGGACTTTATGATTTAGTAACTGAAGAATACAAATCTTTTAAAGATTATGAAAAAGATAAAGATTATATGATGCATGAATATGAGTATTTATATAAAGACAATTTGGATATACTTAAAAATAATTACTTATATAAGTATTCATTATTGTGGGAACTTAAAAATGTAGAAAATATTAATATTAATTTATTATCACTTACATTATATCCGATATATTATAAACAATTTGAATATTTAATGAAAATGGGATTATACAATTTGGCTATCACTAACCCATATGATTATAAATATACAAGTTTTAAAGATAATTTTGGTGTAGATAAAAAATTTTATAAATTTATGAAGGATATTAATATAACACCAGAGGAATTAGAAGTTTTAAAGATAGTAAAAGAACCTAATAAAGAATTAATAAATTTTTATCTATACAATGAATCTATTGCAAGTGATTTATCTAAGTATGTTAAACTAGATAAGTTAAAAAAATATTTAGAAACTCAAAATTTATCGGGAGAATTTATATATGAATATAGAGATTATATAAATTATTTAGAAAAATTATCTTTAGATTTAACTGATAAAAATAATTTATTTCCTAAAAATTTGTTAGAAGAACATGATAAATTAGAACTTCAAATAGAGTTAACAGAAAATAAAAATGTAAATGATAAGATAACATTTTTATCAAATATACTTAATTTAAATGTTTATGAAGATGATAACTATATAATTTTTCCAGCACGCGATATAAAATCTTTAATTGATGAATCAAGGCAAATGCATAATTGTGTTAGAACATATATAGATAAAGTTGGAGAAAATAAATGTCAAATATATTTTATGAGATATAAAGACAATCCAAAAGAATCATTTGTGACTATAGAAGTTAGGGATAATGTAGTTGTACAGGCTAGGTGTAAATACAATAAACTTCCAGATAATAAAATAAATGAAGTATTAAATAGATTTGAAAAAAGTTTGATTCCTATTTATAATGAAGAAGCATAGAATAAATAAGTATAAAGAAGTTAAACTATTGACAGAAAAGTATTAAAAATTTATAATTGATTTATAGAAAGAAGGTATTTATGGAAAAGGCAAAAGTATATTTTGTTAAAGATATAACACCAGAAAATTTAATCAAAATTTATGAAAGTTTAGGTGTTAAATTAAAAGGTAAAGTTGGAGTAAAAGTATCAACAGGTGAAGATGGTTCAAAAGGTTACTTAAAAGCAAATTTGATAGGTCCATTTGTTAAAAAGTTAAATGGAACAATTATTGAATGTAATACAGCATATGATGGTGCTAGAAACACAGCAGAAGATCATATGAAAGTTGCAGAGCAACATGGATTTACATCATTTGCAGATGTAGATATTATGGATGCAGCTGGCGAATTTAAAATTCCAGTTGAAAATGGTAAACATTTAAAATATGATATTGTTGGCAAAAACTTTGAAAATTATGATTCAATAGTTAATCTTGCACATGCAAAGGGTCATATGATGGGAGGATTTGGCTCATGTCTAAAAAACCAATCAATTGGAATTGCATCTCGTAATGGAAAAGCTTATATACATAGTTGTGGACAAGATGAAGATCCAAAAACAGCATGGGGAAGACCATACCAACAAATTGATTTTATTGAGTCTATGGCAGAAGCCTCAAAAGCAGTTGTAGATTATTTAGAAAAAAATAATAAACAAATTATATATATTGCAGTAATGAATTATTTATCAGTTGATTGTGATTGTGATGCACATCAATCAGAACCAGTTATGAATGATTTAGGAATTGTTGCTTCATTAGATCCTGTTGCTATTGACCAAGCTTTTATAGATCTTGTATGGAATAGCAAAGAAGAAGGAGCAAAATTATTACGAGAAAGAATTGATAGACAACTTGGTAGAGAAATATTACCTTATGCAGAAAAATTAGGTTTAGGTTCTACTCAATATGAATTAATTGAAATATAATAAAATTTATTTGTAAATTGATTATTCAGTCTTTTTTTTGTATTTAGAGGTGTATATAATGAGAGTAAAAAAAGAAATGTAAATATGGAATTACTTAGAATAATATCTATTTTTATGGTTTTATTATTACATTCATCATGTCTAAATTTTTATCAAGTAAATATAGATAGTTTTAAATTTAAAGTATATAATTTTTATGATAGTATTGTTCGTTCAGCAGCTCCTTTATTTTTTATGATTAGTGGTGCTTTTCTCTTAAAGAAATCATCAAAAATTGATTTTGAAAAATTATTTAAAAAAAATATTTTTAAATTAATTGTTGTTTTCTTTTTTTGGTCTTTTATATATGCTTTAGTTAATCATTTTTTTTTAGACGAACCTATTAAAGGTATTAAAGACTTAATAGAAAAAATTTTTGTTGGACCATTTCATTTTTGGTTCATTCCTTCCTTAATTTTAATTTACATTTTAACGCCATTTTTAAGTAGGATAATAGATAAAAAAGATTTTAATTTAGAAAAATATTTTATCTTTTTATTCTTATTTAATTCTATAATTTATACTTTAAATTGTATAGCTTATCTTCCTCATTGTAGTCTTTTATATAGTATCTTTACTCATTTTAATACTAGTATTTTATGTAATCATATTGCTTTTTTCTTATTGGGGTATTTTCTTTATAATACTGATATTTTAGATAAATATAATCGGCTAATATATGTTTTAGGTTTAATAAGTCCTATTATTTGTATATGTGCTACATATTGGTTTTCTTATATGACAAATTATGCTCAAACTAGTTTATATGATAATTTTTCTATATTTACAATTATGGAATGTATATCAATATTTATATTTTTTAAGAATCATAAATTTAATTTTAGTAATCGAATAAATAATATTATTTTAAAGATAAGCCAAAATACCTTAGGAATATATGTTATACATATAATAGTATTAAATCTTTTAAATAAATATACTATTTTCGGTATTGAAAATTATAATGTTCTTATATCTATTCCTGTTTTAGCGATTATGACATTTGTAATATCTTTAATTTTTACTTATGTATTAAGAAAAGTAAAAATAGTAAATAAGTATCTGTTATAATTTTATTATTAAGATGATTAATATTATAAAATGTGGTAAAAAGTGCCTGCTGTGTGAGTGTGGTAATAGTGTAACTTGTGAGTATGAATTAGTTATAATAGATTAAAAATATAAAAATTAAATAACATATAGTTATAATATATATGTATATATAAATATAGCAAAAAGAGGTGAAATATGAAAAAAATAAATGAAGAAGCAATTAAACTTGTAATAGAAGAATCAAAATATAATAAAAAAAATAATTATAAAAATGGTGGACCATTTGGTGCCGCAATAGTATTTGGTGATAAAATAATAGCAAGCGCACATAATTCAGTAATAGAATCAGTAGATCCTACCGCTCATGCTGAAATAAATGTTATTAGAAAGGCATCACAAATATTAAATACAGGTGATTTGTCAGGTTGTATTTTATATACAAGTACTGAGCCTTGTCCTATGTGCTTATCTGCAATTATTTGGTCAAATATAAAGGAAGTATATTATTTAAACACTAAAGAAGATGCAGATGAAATAAAATTTAGAGATAAACAAATATATGATTACATAAGAGGGGAAAATAATATACTTAATATGCATCATATAGAGAGTATCGAAGCAAAAAAAGTATTTGATAAATTTGAAGAAATAACTGATAAAAATATGTATTAAATAACCATTTTAGGTAATTTGACATATACTAGAATAAGTGATAATCTAATATTGTGAGGTGTTTAAAAATGTATCATTTTGTAGGAATTAAAGGAGCTGGAATGAGTAGTTTAGCTCAAATGATGTGTGAACTTAATTATGATGTACAAGGAAGCGATGTAGCAAAACACTTTTTTACAGAAGAAGGATTAATAAAAAGAAATATTCCAATATTCGTGTATGATGAAAATAATATAAAAGAAGATATGATAATAATAAGAGGAGAGTCTATAACAGATGATAATCCTGAAATCAAACAAGCAAAAAAATTAGGTTTAACTATACATTCATATAGTGAAATGCTTGGAATAATTACTAAACAATTTAAAACAATTTGTGTTGCTGGTTGTCATGGAAAAACTACCACAACTGCGATGATATCTCATGTATTAAATGACATAAAAGGAACTAATTATTTAATTGGTGATGGCAATGGTTATGCTGATAAGAAAAATGAATTTTTTGTACTTGAGTCATGTGAATATAGAAGACATTTTTTGAATTATACTCCTTATTACGTAGTTATAACTAATATAGATTTTGATCATGTAGATTATTATAAAGATATAGATGATGTAAAAGATGCATATCAAGAGTTTGCAAATAAGGCAACAAAAATGATAATTGCTTGTGGTGATGATAAATATACACATGATTTAAAAACAGATAAAAAAATAGTATATTATGGATTAGAAAATGGAAATGATATAGTTGCTACTAATGTAAATTACAAGCAAGATGGAACAAGTTTTGATGTAGAAATAGATGGTAAGTTTTATGGTAGTTTTGATTTACCTATATTTGGTAAACATATGGTACTTGATGCACTAGGAACTATAGCAGTATGTTTTTATGAAGATATAAAATCTAGTGATGTACAAAATATATTTAAAACATTTAAAGGCGCAAAAAGAAGATTTTCACAAACTGTAATAGGTAATAATATAGTAATAGATGATTATGCACATCATCCAAATGAAATAGAGGCTAATTTAAATGCTATTAAGCAAAAATATCCAAATAAAAAAATAATTGCAATTATGCAACCTCATACATTTACAAGAACAAAAGAGTTTGCAAAAGAAATAGCAGAAAAATTAAATATAGCAGATGAAGCATATGTTATGGATATACATCCAGCAAGAGAGTTACAAGAAGATTATCCTGATATTACTTCGGATATAATAATAAAAAATTTGAAAAATGGTCATAGTATAGATATTGATGAGGCATATAAATTAAAGAATAATGAAAATACTGTCTTTGCATTTATGAGCCCTAATGATATTTCAAAATTAGAAAATGATTTAATAGAAATGTTAAGAAACTAAAAAAGTTTCTTTTTTAAT
>CANRPA010000053.1 GCA_947632395.1 uncultured Bacilli bacterium
ATAAATTTAAAAATATTTAAATATTGAAATAAATAGATAAATTATTAAATGCATAGAAAGAAAGAGTTGATAAAATGGCAATATTTGAAGATTTTATGAAATTAGATATTAGAGTAGGTACAATAATAGAAGTAAAAGAATTTGAAAAAGCAAAAAGACCTGCATATCAATTAAAAATTGATTTAGGTCCAGAAATAGGTATTAAAAAATCTTCTGCTCAAATAACGGAAATATATAAACCAATTGACTTAATTGGAAAACAAATTTTGGCAGTAGTAAATCTCCAACCAAGACAAATTGCAAATTTTATGTCAGAAATATTAGTACTAGGCATTTATAGTAACAATGGAGTTGTTTTAATTACTCCAGATAAAAAAGTACAAAATGGGGATAAATTAGGATAAATAAAATTTGTAATTTTTATGAAAAAAACTTACGAAAAAAAGTTTTTTGTGATAAAATTAATAATGTCTGATCCAGCTTAAAGCGTATAAACAAGACCGTTTATACGTTTTTTTTGCCCAAAGCGTGTTCAAGATGAAAGGAGTAATTTTATGGAAAGTGACAATAAATATTTAGGAAAGGAAAAAGTTTCAAAGTTATTATTAAAGTTTTCTATTCCGTGTATATTATCATTACTTATAAGTTCACTTTATAATATTGTTGATCAAATTTTTATCGGAAATAGTGAACTTGGTTATTTAGGAAATGCAGCGACAAGCATTGTGTTTCCTATTACAATAATTTCAGTTGCTTTTGCATGGGCAATTGGAGATGGTTCTGCTGCTTTTTTATCTTTATGTCAAGGAAGAAAAGATACAAAAAATGCACATACAGCAATAGGAAATGGTATTTTAATAAATTTCATAATAAGCATTATCTTTTTAATATTAGGATTTCTTTTTATGGATAATCTCTTATATATATTTGGAGCGAGTTCAGTAACACTACCAATCGCACGTGATTATTTTAAAATTATATTAATATTTATTCCAATTTATATGATGACAAATGGTATGAATGCAATTATAAGAGCTGATGGGAGTCCAAGTTTTTCAATGGCATCAACTCTTGTAGGAGCAGTTGCAAATATTATATTAGATCCAATATTTATATTTGTATTTAAGTGGGGTATTGAAGGTGCTGCATGGGCAACAGTTATCGGACAATGTTTATCACTTATTGTTTCAATTATTTATTTTACTAGAACTAAAACATTTAAATTATCTAAAGAAAGTTTTAAGATTAATTTTGGAATATTTAGTAATGTTATAAAATTAGGAATTTCTACATTTATTACACAAATGAGTATTGTAATAATTAGTTTAGTATGTAACATTATGTTAGCCAAGTATGGAAAAGTATCAAAGTATGGAACTGATATACCAATAGCAGTTATTGGTATTGGTATGAAAGTATTTACTATTGTCATAAATATAGTTGTAGGTATTGTATTAGGTGCTCAACCAATTCTTGGATATAATTATGGTGCTAAACAATATGGAAGAGTTAAAAAAACATTTAAGTTGGTAATATTATCTACTTTTGTAGTAGGTTTAATATCCATGATTATATTTGAATTATTCCCTAATATTATAATTAGAATGTTCGGAACAGAATCAAATTTATATATGGAATTTGCAATTAAAACATTTAGAATATTTTTATTCTTTATTATATTTACTTGTATTATTAAAGTTAGTAGTATTTTTTTTCAAGCAGTAGGCAATCCAATAAAAGCATCCATTGTATCACTTTCTCGTGATATAGTATGTTTTGTTCCATTAGTAATAATATTACCTATTTATATGGGTGTTGAAGGGGCTTTATATGCTGCTCCAATAGCTGATGTAATAGGTATAATAATTACAATTGTTTTATTAATACTTTTCTTCAAAAAGTTAAACACAGAAAAAGCAGAAGTGTCAGAAACACCTAAAATTTTGAATAGTAAAGAAGGAGTTATTATTACTATCAGTAGAACACATGGTTCTCGTGGGAAATTTATTGGAGAATTACTTGCAAAAAAACTAAATATTCCATACTACTATAAAGAACTTACTGCAATTGCAGCAGAGGAAAGTGGTCTTGATAAAGAATTTATTTCAAAAATTAATCAAAAAGAAAATTTATTACATGATTTATATTTAACAACAACTCCAGTTAAATATGCTATTGAAGCACAAGAAAAGGTAATTAAACAAATAGCATCCCAGGGTTCATGTGTTATAGTAGGTCGTGCTGCTGATTATATATTAAGAAATAATAAAGAATTAATAAGAATTTTTATTTATGCTCCAGAAGAATATAGAATAAAAAGTGTAATGGAAATGTATGGAGATAGTAAAGAAGAGGCCAAAAAGAACATTAGTAAATCAGATAAAAATAGATCAAGTTATTATAAAATAATTTCTAATACTACATTTGGAAATGTAAATAATTATGACCTATGTATTGATTCATCTATTGGTCCTGAAAAAACAGCTGATATGATTTATGATTATATAAAAAATCTAAAAAGATAACTATCAATAGGTATTATTTTAAAAAATATATAGGAGGAAAAATGTATAAAAAAAATGATTATGTCGTGTATAAAAAAGATGTATGTAAAATAAGAGAAATTAAACAAAATAAATTAAATGGAAATTATTATTATATTTTAGTTCCAATTGATGATGAATCTTTAATTATTGATGTTCCTATTGATAATAAAATGGGATATTTAAGAGATATCATTAGCAAAAATGATGCAGAGAAGTTAATTAACAATATTCCTAATATTAATCCATTAGAACAAATTGATGATAAATATATTGAACGTACATATAAGGAATTATTATATAATGGTACACATGAAGATTTAATTAAAATTATTAAAACTACATATTTGAGAAATGATGATAGAAAAAATAAGAATAAAAAAGTTAGCGAAAAAGATAATGATTACTTTAATAAAGCAGAGAAGTATTTGTACAATGAACTTTCAATAGCGCTTAGTATGAGTTTTGATGAAACTAAAGATTATATTATTAAAAAAGTTCAAGAATTAATAAAATAATGTAAAATTAAGTAAATAATTTTCAATTGTATAAAAAATATTGTTAAATATAATGACTTGTATTAATTAATATGATATATTAATCCTAGTAGAAAGATTTCAGCATATACTTATAAGGGGATGAATATGAAAAATATTAAAAGATTATTAAGAGGTTTATTTGTCGCAGTATTTGCTTTTATTTTAATTGGATGTACTAATGAAAAAAATACAGATGAACAAGAATCTAATCAAAATAATATTGGATATGTAGAAAAAGAAAATGTAGAAGTTTTGGTAACAAGATTTAATAATCATATTTTTGATAATTCTGGTCTTGGTCCTATAACAGATGATTATTTAAAAATTGAGGATAATAAATATTGGTATGGAATAACTGATGGAATTTATTTGATAGTTGTACCAATGGAAGGACAAAGTGGAACTGAAGCAATTGTAGACTCTATGCAAATATATGTAGAAAAAGAATTTATAGATGATCCACAAGTAATAGCTTATACAAAAATGTTAATTATGTCTAATAATTCTGAAATTACAAATAATGAAGCGACAAATTTAATTGATGAATCTTCAAAATTATCAAATGAAAAATTAGCAAGTAATAATGGTAAAGGTATATCAGTTCGTTATTTAAAGTATGACGATCATTATGAGTATCAAGTTATAAGAAATTATAAATAAATTTAATATAAAAAAAGGATATCAACGAATATCCTTTTTTATTAATTTTTTTTCTAAAAAACTAACTAAATAATACATTATGCTTGCAACTATACAAAGTATTAAAATACCACTTATTACTAAACTTAAATTAAATACTTGTGAACCATATAAAATTAAATATCCAATTCCTTTTTTTGAAACAAGAAATTCTCCCATGATAACGCCAATTAGAGACATACTAACATTTATTTTAAGTGCACTTATAATGTTACCTAAACTACTTGGAAAAATAAGTTTGGCAAATAATTGCCATTTAGTACAACCTAAAGATTTCATTAATTTAATTTTATTTTTATTAACATTATTAAATCCATCATATACACTTATAATAGTTATAATTAGTGATATTAAAAGTGCCATAAATATAATAGATTTAATACCTGCTCCAAACCAAATAATAATCATAGGGCCAAGTGCTACTTTAGGTAAACTATTTAAAATAGTAAGGTAAGGTTCTACGATTTTTTGTACTCTTTTAAACCACCAAAGTATAGCGGCAATAAAAGTTCCAAGCACCGTTGCAATTGTGAAACTTAAAATTGTTTCATATGTGGTTACCCAAATATTGTTAAATAAATTTTTTTTATTATATAGATTAATAATAGTATCAAATATTTTTTTTGGACTTGAAAATATAAATGTATTTATAATATTTAGGTTTGCTAATATTTGCCATAACACTAAAAAAATTATAAATATAGAAAATTGAAAAATACTTATAAATATTTTTTCTTTTTTTAATTTCTTTAAGAAAATATAATGTTCTTTACTATACATGAAAATCAATATCCCTCCATATAGCATCATAATAATAGGTAAATTTTTTATTTTTTCTATTATTAATAGGTGTAGATTTATTTTCAAGTTCTATATTATAAATACTTTTTATAACAGAAGGTCTATCTGATAATACAATTACTTTATCACACATACTGATAGCTTCTGCAATATCATGGGTAACCATTATCATAGTTTTTTTTTCTTTTCTCAATATATTATATATATCATCTGATATAGCAAGTCTTGATTGATAATCTAAAGCAGAAAAAGGCTCATCAAGTAAAAGTAAATTAGGATTAGTTGCAAGAGTTCTAATGAGAGCTACTCTTTGTCTCATTCCACCAGATAGATTATCAGGATAACTATAAATAAAATCTTTTAGCCCATAAGTTTTTAATAAATTTATAACATGTTTTTTTGTATCTTCATTTAACTTTTTATTAATTTCTAAACCTAGTAGGCAATTATCTAATATATTTCTCCATTCAAATAAGGAATCCTGTTGCAACATATATCCTATAGTAGTGTCATTTGATAATTCTATATTTCCATCTGATTTATTTTCAAGCCCACATAATATAGATAATATAGTAGATTTACCACATCCGCTAGGACCAACTATCGCAATAAATTCTCCTTCTTTGACATCAACTGAGAAATCATCTACAGCAAGAGTTTCTGTCTTTTTTGTATGGTAAATTTTCTTTAAATTTCTAATTTTTAAAATATTCTTCACTAGATTCCTCCTCACTAATTTATACTATGAAGAAAAGGCTTTTTTGTTAATGACAAAGACTTATAAAATATTGTTAATTTTATTTATAAAAAATTTTTTTAATTGTTATAAACATATACAAAATAAATAAAATGGTCGATAAATATAAGTAAAAATTTGAATAATCATTAAATTAAATAGAAAATTAGTGAATTAATTTATAGCAAGAGTATTAAAAGAATTAAATAACAAAATAGAATTAATAAAAAGAGTAGTACTTATATATAAAAATTAAAAAACACTCTAATTGGTTAGGGTGTTTTTATATTCTAAAAATATTTCTTTATTATTTTTAAGTCTATCATTATTTGGACTTATTTCTAAAGCTTTATCAATATAAAATAAGGCTTTATCAATATTTTTTTCATAGAAGTAAGAAATAGATAATAAATCATATATAGTGTGATCCCAACTAAATATTTCATTTATATATGTTTTTTGATGACTTTTTATTTTAAGGGCTTCTAAGCAATATTTTTTTACTTCTTCTAAATTGTTTTCTCTGTATTCAAGTAAAGCCATTTCAATATATGGGTCTCTTAAATAAGGTGCTTCTTTAATTGCTTTATTAAGCCACATTCTAGCTTCTTCAATTCTACCAAGTTCCTGATAATCTCTTGCTATAAACCTCATAGATGCACATCTCTCATCTTTCCAAGTTGCAGTAGGAAGTTTTAAGTGTTTAATTAATGTATCAATTGATTTATTCCATTTTTTATGATACATATATTCTCTACCTAGGTAATGCATATTTCTATCATCCATTGGGTTTTCTTTTACTGATAGTTCGAGTAAATTAAGATAATTTGACCTTGATTTTGTATGATCTGGATAGTGGTTCAAAGTAATATTGTCAGTTGTTTTTTTTATTTCATTTTTTGATCCAATATATTCTAATATCTCATGCACTGGATGTGTCCATTTATAATCACATCTATTATGTATCTTTTCAATATAAAAATTTACTTTAGGTACATTATTTTCAATATACCAATTGTAATTATACGCAAGTCTAGTTGTATTTTGTTCCCATATTTTTTCTAATTCTTTTCTCCATCCTTTAATAAGTATTTCATCTAAGTCAGTGCATACACATATATCTGTATCAATTGGTACAAGTTCTAGTGAAAGATTTCTTGCTGTATCAAATCTAAATGGGTCTATTATTTTTTGAGATACATTCACATTCAATTTTTTTAATTTTTCAACAGTTTTGTCAGTTGAACCAGTATCAAGTACGTATATTTCATCTGCTTCTTTCATCGAATCTACCCATCTATCGACAAATTTTTCTTCATTCTTTGAAATCGCATAAACAACTACTTTATATTTAGACATTTCTTGATCTCCCTAAATATTCAATTATTATAGTTGCAAGTGAATTTGTAAAATATGAAGTGGAACTTACATCATCAATTGATGGACTATTTAGATAAATAGTTTCTTTTGATAAATTAACTAATTCATAGTCGCTATTAGTACTAACTATAGTAATTATTCCTTCCCCAGTAACAGGAGTTGCAATGGAGTCTTTAAGAAATACACTTCCACCTATATATGTATTATCAGTACCAGTTTGCCTAAATCCAATTGTAACAAAATCTTTCGTAGGATCTAATGGACTTCCTATATTTTGTATATATCCATTTACTATGAATGTAATTTTGAAGAATCCAGTTTTATTAAACTTGATTGTATTTTGATTTGTATTTAAAGTAACTATATTATTAGTATCTATCTCAACTCTTGATATTGGGATTCTATTTTGAACCGGTACTTCTACACCAGTGTCAGGATATGTAATTAAATTATAAGAAACCAAATATGCTGCATCTATTACTTCAGGTCCTGCAGGCCCAGTAGGCCCTTGAATCCCTTGTGGTCCAATACTTCCAGGTAATCCTTGAGGTTCTATAGGTCCAGTTTCTCCCTGAATTCCTTGAGGACCAGGTAATCCTTGTGGTCCAGGTAATCCTTGAGGCCCAGTAGGTCCAGTAGGACCTTGTGGTACAATAAAATCTAATACTACATTTTCATTTGTTCCCATATTTTGTACAGAAGCAACTTGACCTGGTGTACCTGTTTCAGTTTTTCCTATTGTTATAGATACAGGCCCTTGAGGTCCAGTAGGACCTGTGGGACCACCTGATGGTCCAGTAGG
>CANRPA010000054.1 GCA_947632395.1 uncultured Bacilli bacterium
CACCAGTAGAACCAGAGATAAAACCAGAACTTCCAAATATAACTATTACATCTATTGAAGGTAATCCGACAAATTGGACAAATAAAAATGTACAAATAAAAGTAAATGTAAAATCAGATAAAGATATTTTAGCGTACTCATTTGATGGTGGATTAACATGGCAAGATAGTAATATAAAAGAAATAGATAAAAATCAAATATTAGAAATAATAGTTAAAGATGTAGAAGGTAATACAACACCTAAAAGTATTGTCGATATAACAAAAATAGATAAAGAAAAACCTCAAGCACTAATATATATAGACAGTATAGATAAAGATGGAATAAATTTAAAAATAACTTCTGATGATATAGGATCAGGAATAGATTTAGTAAGTTTCTTAGATGGAAATTATACTAATCAAACAACATATAGAATAACAAAAGCTGGAACATATTATGTAACAGTTAAAGATAAAGCGGGAAATATATCTGAAAAAGCAAGTATAGATATAAAAGATAGTGATTTTATTACATTAGAAGAAGTAACAAAGACATTTACAGCAACTTTTGATGGAAATGGATCGGATGCTAGTACAACTTTAACTTGTACTACTGAGGTTGGACAAGATAGTTGTAAGATAAAAACTCCAAAAATTGTAAGAAATGGATGGGAAAGTGTTGGTTGGTCAACAAATAAATATTCAATAGATAAAGAATATTCACAATTAGAAGAAATAGAACTTACAAGTGATATAACACTTTATGCAATAACTTCAAGAACATTAATGGCCCACTTCAATGTTAATGGAGCAAATCCACTTGATGAAGACGATGAATATAAAACATGTAATTTATATAATAAACAAACTAGTTGTACTTTAAGTTCAACAGTTATAACTTCAAGAGAAGGATGGCAATTTCTTGGATGGAGTACAAATAAAGACTCACATAAAGTTGATATAAAAGCGGGAGAAGCAGTAGTTCTTACTAGTGATAAGGTTGAATTATATGCTATAACTGCAAAAGAATTATTTGCTACTTTTAATGGAGAAAAAACAGGAATACCTGAGCAAAAAACAAGTTGTTATATATATAATAGTGAGACAGGTTGTTATATAAATGTACCTAAAGTAACTAAAGATGGATTTGATATATCAGGTTGGAGACAATCAAATAATAATAAATTAATTCCAATGAATGAATCTGTATTAATAGAATCGGATGTTAAATATTTGTTAGAAGCAAAAGAAGTCACACCACCTCCACAACCAGTTGAATTAACAGTTTGCTTTTACTCAAATGGTGCAGATTCAATGGTTACAAGTACAGGAACATATAATGATAAGGTTTGTAATACTTGTACTGCAACTGATGATAATGGTTGTTATGTAACTTCACCAAAAATAAAAAGAAATGGTGACAATGTAACAATATATGGTTTTTCATCTTCATCTACATCAAAAACTGCAAATATTAAGAGTGGAGATAAAATAAAAGTAACTAATAGTACTAATAATGCAAAATATTATGCAATAACATCAAAAGAAATAACAATTACATTTGATAAAAATGGTCATGATGGAACAATTGAATATTCATCAAAATCATGTACTTTATATAATAATGGTAATTGCTCAATTAAAATACCTTATTTATATGTAAATGGTTATCAAGTTTTCGGTTTTAATTCAACTAAAAATTATAGTGGGGCAGATCCAGAGTATCTTATAAATAATACTGCTTATTTTTACGATGATGATACTGTTTATGCAGATTTCACTAGTGATTATGCAAAAAAATCTAAAACAATGACTGCTGGAACTACTATGAAAGTAGGAAATATACAAATTGAGTTTGATGGTAACATGAAAAATAACGTTGTAAATGTTATAAATTCAAGAAAAAAATTTATAAATTTCCTTTATAGTAAAATGCCATTCTTATTTAGAAATAATGGAAAAATTAGATTCATGTCTCGTTCTAAGTATAATGCTGCATGGGGTGCAACGGGAGGAATGACTTATGGTTGGTCAATATATAAATTGATAGATATTAATGAATATTCTACTTTAGCACCTAATCAAACACTAGTACATGAACTTGCTCATAAATTTGATTTTGAAAATGGTAAATTATCACAAACAACAGAATGGGAAAATTTATATAATAAATATAAAAATCAAAATGTTTTAACTACTTATTCAAAAACAAATCCACAGGAATTTTTTGCAGATGCAGTATCCGTTTACTTCTTTAAAAATTATGTAACAAATAGTGAATATTATGAATATATAGGAAATTCAAAAGGTGAAGAATATAGAAATAATGTAGTTTATCCAGAGGATATAAAAGCATTTATAAAAGAACATCTTAAATAAAAATTACTGAAAAAAATCAGTAATTTTTATTTATATAACAATAGCAAATAAATTACCAGAACCTTTATTAACTAATTTAGTTAATGTTTGTTGTAATTTATATCTTACATTTTCAGGAGTTAAAGATAATTTAGTTTGAATACCTTCTTTAACAATATTATCTATACTTCTTCCAAATATTTCACTTTTCCAAATATTACTTGGATCTTTATCAGTATCTTTAAGTAAATAATCTATTAACTCTTTACTTTGAATTTCTGAACCAATAATAGGTTCAAAAGTAGACTCTACATCGACACGAATCATATGGATAGATGGAGCAACTGCTTTAAGTTTAATACCATATCTTGAACCTTGTTTGATTACTTCAGGTGTTTCAAGTTTCATATCTTTTAAACTAGGTGCAGCAACACCATATCCTGTAGTTTTTACCATCTTTAGAGCAGTTTTTATTTGATCATATTCTTGTTTTGCTTCATTATAATCTTGGAATAACATAAGTAGATCTGCTTTGCTTTTTACATCTATTCCCATAGTAGTTTTTAAAACTTCATCATATAAATAATCAGGTGCTTCTAAATTAATAGTAACAATACCAGTAGATGTATCAACATCAGATATGTAAGCCTTTTTAATGTGTTCACAATTTTCAAAGTGATTTGTTATATGTTCAATATCTCTTAATTTATCTACCTCAATAACACTTTCTTTAATTTTCTCTATATATTCATGTTTTAAGTAATTATCTGGATTTAAAACAGCAATCCAATCAGGTATATTGACTTTTACTTCTGTTACTGGGAATTCATATAATGATTCTCTAAGAACACTATATACCTCTTTTTCACCCATGGTTTCAATAGACATAGGTAGTACTGGTACCATGTATTCTTCTTTTAATTTTTCTGCCATTCTTTCTGTATCAGGTAAACTTGGATGTGCAGAGTTTAAAATAACAATAAAAGGTTTTCCAATTTCTTTAAGTTCATTTACTATTCTAGTTTCGGCTTCTACATAGTTATTTCTCTCTATTTCACCAAAAGATCCATCGGTTGTAACTACAATACCAATACTAGAATGATCTTTGATTACTTTTTCAGTACCTATTTCAGCGGCTTCAATGAATGGAATTTCTTCATCATACCAAGGTGTTTTGACCATTCTAGGGCCATTTTCATCTTCGTATCCTTTACACCCATCTATAACATATCCAACACAATCTACAAGTCTAACATTACATGAAAAATTATCTATATTTATGCATGCTGAATTACTAGGAACAAATTTAGGCTCAGTTGTCATAATCATTTTTCCTTGTGCTGATTGAGGTATTTCATCTAAACATCTTTTTCTTTCATATTCATCTTCTATATTAGGAACAACTAAGTTTTCAATAAATTTTTTTATAAAAGTTGATTTACCTGTTCTAACTGCTCCTACTACACCTAAGTATAAATCACCACCAGTTCTTTCAGTTATGCTTTTAATAATTTCTATTTTTTCCATATTTTCCCTACTTTCTAGTTAAATATATGAATTAAAAACAATGTTATTCAAAAATATTTATAATAATATAAAAAACTATAAAAGATTATAAATACTATCTTTTTTTTATGCTTTTTGATATAATTACTATAGGTGTAGGTATGAAAAATATATATGGAGTATCATTCGAAGATTTAGAAAATTATTTTCTAGAAAATAATGATAAAAAATTTAAAGCAGTTCAGGTATTTGATTGGGTATATAAAAAAAGAATTAAAGATTTTAATGAGATGAGAAATGTATCTAAAGAAACAATTAAAGAAATGACTGATAATTTTTATTTTGATAGGTTAGAAATAATAGATAAGAAAACAGATATAGATGTATCAAAATATTTATTTAAATTAAGTGATGGAGAAAAAGTAGAAGCTGTAGTTATGTATCATGATTATGGTACTAGTATTTGTATATCTACACAAGTAGGTTGTAATATGGGGTGTAGATTCTGTGAAAGTGGAAGACTTAAAAAAGTTAGAAACTTAGAGGTACATGAGATGGTACTTCAAATACTAATGGTAGAAGAGGATATAAAAACTAGACTTTCTCATATAGTTTTAATGGGAATTGGAGAACCTTTTGATAATTATGATAATGTTATAAAATTTATAGATATAGTAAATAGTGGCAAAGGAATTGATATAGGAAGTCGTCATATTACAGTATCAACATGTGGTATAGTACCTAAAATAATAGAGTTTGCAAATTTTGATAAACAAGTAAACTTAGCTATAAGTTTGCACGCTCCAAATAATAAAATAAGAGATTCTATTATGAATATAAATAAAGCATATAAAATAGAAGAAATAATAGAATCTGTAAAGTACTATATTTCTAAAACAAATAGAAGAGTAACATTTGAATATATAATGTTAAAAGGGGTTAATGACAGTGCTGAATGTGCTATAGAGTTATCTAGTTTACTTAAGGGAATTAATTGCTATGTAAATTTGATACCTTATAACGAAACAAGTCATATAGAGTATAAAAAAAGTGATAAAGATACAATATTAAAATTTTATGATATACTTAAAAAAAATAACATAGGAGTTACTATAAGAAGAGAATTTGGTAGTAAAGTAAATGCTGCTTGTGGACAACTTCGTTCACATTATGAGGAGGGATAAAATGGATTACTATTATATTACTGACCCAGGAAAAGTAAGAGAAAGAAATGAAGATAGCGTATGTATATGTGAAAATGGTGCTGGAGAAGTATTACTTATAGTTGCAGACGGAATGGGCGGACATAAAGATGGAGAGGTAGCAAGTTCAATAGCTCTTCAACTTATATGTGAAAGGTTTAGAAATATTAGTAGTGTTGGTAATAAAGAAGATGCTATTAATTGGATTCAAAGTACAGTAAGTGAAGCAAATATGGATATATTTAAATATGTTGCTAGTCATCCTGAAAGCCAAGGTATGGGAACTACTGTAGTACTTGCTGTTTTAACGCCTTCATTTTTATTAATAGGAAATATTGGTGATTCCTCAGGATATATATATAAACATGGTAAAATTCATAAGATTACAGTTGATCATACTCTTGTAAATTTACTTGTAAAGAGTGGTGAACTTACACCGGAAGAAGCGAAAAATCATCCTAAGAAAAATGTACTTATGAAAGCACTTGGTTCTAGTAATAATGTAGAAATGGATATATTTAACGTAGAACTTGATGTAGATGGAATATTTTTATGTAGTGATGGACTTACTAATATGTTAGAAGATGAGCAAATAGCTCGTGTATTAGGTGAAGAATCTACATTAAAGCAAAAATTAGAAAAATTGGTATTTAAAGCTAACAATCGTGGTGGAAATGATAATATTTCAATAGCTTGCTTGATAAAGGAGGATCGACTTAATGATAACTAAGGGTGAACTTATAGACAATCGTTATAAAATTATTAGATCAATTGGTGAAGGGGGTATGGCCAACGTATATTTAGCGTGGGATACAATACTTGAAAGAGAAGTCGCAGTAAAAGTTCTTAGAGGAGATTTATCAGGAGACGAAAAATTTGTTAGAAGATTTCAAAGAGAAGCTAACTCTGCAAGTTCTTTAAGACATCCTAATATAGTAGAAATGTATGATGTAGGAGAAGATAATGGTAAGTACTTTATCGTTATGGAATATGTAAATGGTAGAACACTTAAAAGTCTTATTAAAAAAAGAGGTGCTTTAAATTTAAATGAAGCAATTGATATAATGTTACAATTAACCTCAGCAATATCATGTGCTCATGATAGTTATATAATTCATAGAGATATTAAACCTCAAAACGTACTTATACTTGAAGATGGAAGAGTTAAAATAACAGATTTTGGTATTGCTATGGCACTTAATAGTAATGAACTTACACAAACTAATTCAGTAATGGGTTCAGTACATTATTTACCCCCAGAACAAGCAAGTGGTAGTGGATCTACTATAAAAAGTGATATATACTCACTTGGAATATTAATGTATGAACTTTTAACTGGTAAAGTACCTTTTAAAGGAGATAATGCAGTTGAAATAGCAATTAAGCATATGAAAGATCCAATACCAAGTGTATGTGAATTTAATCCATTAATTCCTCAAAGTGTAGAAAATATAGTACTTAGGGCATGCGCTAAAAATCCTAAAAACAGATATGATTCAGTAACAGAGATGTATAATGATTTAGAAACATGTTTAAATGAAGAAAGAAAAGACGAAAAAAGACTCGTTTATAAATATTCAGAACACTCAAATGATGATGAAAAAGCAATAACTAAATTAGAATCAAGAGAAAGTAAAAATGAAGATAAAAACGAAAAAACTGGAAGAGGTTTAAATATCGCAATTTTAATACTTGGAATAGTATCTGTAATAATAATTTTTATTGTACTTATATTTATACTATTTATAAGTAATAATAAAGAAAAAGATGTTTATGTTCCAAATAATTTAATTGGTTTAACTGAAAAAGAGGCTTGTAAAAAAATAGAGGAAAAAAATTTAATTTGCTATGTAAGATATACTTATGAAGAAGAATACGAAAATGATACAGTAATTAAAGTATCTCCAAAACCAACATCAAAAATTAAACAAGGTAATACTGTAACTATAACAGTTTCATCATTTGATGAGGCTGTGGAGGTAGAAAATTATGTAAATCAAAATGTAGATGCTGTAAAAGCAATTTTAGAAGAAGAGGGTATAAGAGTTATAACTACTCCTAGAAAAGTATCAGAAGAAGATGGAATTACTGAAAAATCTATAATAGAACAAAGTGTTGAAGAAGGTAAAAGACTAAAAAAAGATTCAGGAGTAATTGAACTTATTTATGCAACAAATATAACTGTATATCCAGATTTTACAGATGGAACTTACACAAGAGAGTTAATACAACAATTTTGTGATGATAATAAAATTACTTGTAATTTTCATGAAATAGAAGATAATAATTTTAAAGAAGGCTCTATAGTACTTCAATCAAGAGATGTTGGAGATGAAGTTAAAAGTAATACTTCTATAACAATAAC
>CANRPA010000055.1 GCA_947632395.1 uncultured Bacilli bacterium
TATTTGTCAACAGTCTGTAAATGCTAGAATACTAGCATTTTTTACACTTACTCGTCCTGATGCAATTGGTCTATTTTTCTTCTTTTCATGCAATTTATCTTTTTCTTTATCTTTTATATCATTTATTATATATACAACACTCGCACACATACTAAATGATAAAAATGCTAAAAAGGTTGATAATAACATTTCTTTATCAAAAAAGTTACCACTAAATATTAGTGCGAAAAATATTAATAAATTTTTTATATAGTGTTGTGGTCTCATTAGTTTTATATAATTTTTCATTTATAAACACCTTCTTATTAATTTGTACAATTATCTTTTGTAGATTTAAATGTTATTTTTTTTACTTCATCTTCTAAGATTTTTTTTAAATCTCGTTTTCTTAATTTATCTATTATAGTATTACTCAAGTTGCCTAAAACAATAATTGGCATTGAACCTTAGTAATTCAATTAATATAAAGTTTTTTATCTATTTCATTATACCACATCCTCGACACTTGTCAAGGTAAAAAGTAATGCAAAAAAAGTGTTAATATACAAATCATATCAACACTTTTTGAAAAATTATTCAATTATTGCATTTTCAACTATAGTGTTGTTTACACGATAACTCAACTGTCGCTATTTATATCACAAGTAGTTGAAGAAGAACCGAATGTATGGTATTATAGCAACTAAACATATGGATGCAACCATATAAACATTTTTTGAATTTATATATTACCAAAACTATTAGTATTTGCTTGAAAATAGAATTGCTACTTGATATTGATTCCTAAAAAATTGAATTAACATTATTCTTGCAATTTCATTTGCTAATATTAACCTGGCTAATACTTACAAACAATTGTGTATTATTTAATGTTGAATTTAAAAAATTCATTATTTCAGTTGTGTTATTCACAAATATTATATTTATTGTTTCATCTAAATTTTCAAAATATTTATATTTCATAAAATAATTTCATACCTATATTTTTTTTATTTTATTCTTTATTTTTGTAAGTATAAAAAACTTTGTATACTTATTTACTTGTTTACTAAAATTGTCAGCTGTTAAACTTTTCAAAAATTTTTCACTTTTTGAATTAATATGAACTGAATTATTAAAGCACCCATTACCTTCAAGAATTTCATTAAATTTACGTTCATTATAATTAATGTTATTATTTATTTTTTCAAATATATCAAT
Source organism: uncultured Bacilli bacterium (assembly GCA_947632395.1). Taxonomy (GTDB): domain Bacteria; phylum Bacillota_I; class Bacilli_A; order RF39; family UBA660; genus UMGS1613. The sequence continues at coordinate 1,201 of CANRPA010000055.1, forward strand.
TCCTTTTTTTGAATTTAATAAAACAAGAGAAGTACCTTTATCATCGTCTAAGTTACTATTTATTCCCCAAAAATCTGCAAGAGTTATATCTGCTTGTCTAGGTAAATTTTTAAAATAGCAATTACCACAACTTGGTCTAATATATAAATTTGGTCCCAAATAACCACTCATATATTTATTGGAATTTCCATTATATATTCTATAATTGCCATTTGCTAAATCTACTCTAGTACATCTAGGTGAAGATTTCCAACCATTAACCTTATACTTAAACCAAACTTTTGTAACCTTAGAGTTTTCCAGTTTTTCTATTTCTGATAACCACGCCCTATATGCTTTAGGAGAATTAACACCTCTACAAATAAATTCAACTGTAATTAAATTATCATAATCTTTTTTTAAAAATTTCATTAGTCCAGCTATTTGGCAAGGTGCACCAGCAAATAATACTAATTTTTTGCTTTTCAAAGTTTCTAATGTCTCTTTAAAAATATTTTTTGTATCACTTTGCAAATATTTAGATTGTCTTAATTCTTCTACCCCTTTTAAATCATTTACTAAATAATGTTCAACCATATTATCTTTATTGTATCTTGCACCAATAACATAACCTTTGTTTTTTATTATATATTTTGCCAATTCAAAAAACATTCCACCAGATGTACTTATATATCTATTTTCCTCATCTTTGGACCATGTTGCATACACTTTAGGTTCATTTAATCTATTAGATTCAAATTTAGATACAATAGGGCAAGTTTTTTTACATAATCCACAATTTATACATTTTGATTGATTAATAACTGGATATTTAAACCCACATTCATCTTCTATCATTTCAATGGCACCCTTTGGGCAAATATTGCTACAAGCGCCACATCCTGTACATTGATTTTTCTTTAACCAAATTTTCATTTTGTATCACCTAATGTTTCCATTCAATATTTTCTTTTATAACTTTCGCTGGATTTCCACCAACAACAGTATTGGGAGGAACGTCTTTAGTTACTACGGAACCTGCAGCAATAACAGCGCCTTCTCCAACAGTTACTCCACTTAATATTGTAACTCTAGTTCCAATCCATACATGATTTTTTATAACAACTGGCAACGTTTTTTTATCACCATTTAAAGAATGTGCATTTGAATCCATTATGGTTAAATCATGTGATATTGCGCAATCATCACCTATTGTTATAGATTTATGACATCTTATTTTACAATTGCTATTTAAAAATGAATTACCTATTTTTAAAGTAGATCCTTTAAATAAAATTATATCAGCTCCATAATATATACTGGATGAATCATTTATTAATGTTGCATTATCGTCAATTCTAATTAATGAAGGTCTAACTTTATACTTAATACTATCGTCACATAAAATTAAAATATCATTTGATTTTATTTTTGAATTTTTACCAAACTTAAAATATGTTTTACCTTTTATATATATTTTTCCTTCTATATGTTTTCTATGGACTAATTTAAATAAAGCAGATTTTGTTTTAAAAATAATTTTATTTATAATTTTTTTTATTTTACTCACAATATACTATCTCCCTCGTCACACATTATAGTTTGTCCTACTATACAATTACTATTTTTAGATAATAAAAATGTTACAACTTCAGCAATTTCATCAGGTAATAATACCCTTTTATTTCTAACACCTGAATCATATAAATTTCCTTTTACATCAATGTGATTTATATTGCTTGCTGTAATACCAGGAGCAACTGCATTAACTCGTATATCATTTTTTATTGCATATTTAGCTAAACCTGAAACAAAATTTCGAATTGCTGCTTTTGACATTCCATAAGGTACTATATCACCAAAATAAGCACGATTAGATGTAACAAAAACTATTTTACCACTTATTTTATTTTTAATAAAATAATTTGTTACTTTTTGGGAAAGAAAATATGAACCCTTTGTATTTACATTAAACATTGTATCAAAATCATCTTCATTTATATCCTTAAAATCTTTAAAACTATATATACCTGCATTATTTACAAGTGCAGTTAACTTTCCAAATTTACTTTCTAAGTTTTCTAATAAATTATCAAATGAATCAATATTAGATACATCATTTACTACATAACTACAATTATTTCCTATTTCCTTAACAGTTTTTTTTAATTTTTCTTCATTTTTCCCTGTTATTACAACTTTAGCACCTTCTGATACACATTTCTTTGCTATCGATAGTCCAATACCAGATGAACCACCGGTTACCAATATAAATTCATCTTTTAATAACTCATTAGCATTTTTATATGTTATGTTAGCATACATTATATTTTTTCTTTGAAAAATTTTTAAAAACTTTTTTAGTTTATTTTTTAGTCCCATTTTAATTACCTCCTAATAATTATCAATAAAAAATTGTTTATATAAATCACTTGGTATTTTATTTTTATTATTGAATTTAATTATATACATATATTTGCCAAAGGTTGGTGTAGAATATATATTTCCAAATTGATCTACACAACCACCTGCACATTTAGCATTTAATCCTTTTTCATATGTTTCACCAATAACATCTACCTTATCATTTAATGGGCTATATTCATAGAACAAATCACCATCTCCAGGTATACTATATAATTTACCATTAATACCTAATTTTGTTCCATATGATTTAAAATTAATATCATTATGTAGCATTTTTGCACTTTTGTTTTTAACATTCACTTTTAATATTCCTGTTTTATATGCCGAAAAACCATAAATATTTCCATCATGATAAACTTTTGCATCAAAACAATATGCTTTCACACTTTTACCTATGAAAGAAACATGATTATTTTTAGGATTAAAGCATATAACTCTCCCATTTTCAGGCAGAAAATAAATCATTCCATTTGGATGCATTACACTACCACAATATCTTAATTTTAAAAACTTAGGTGCAATATATATTTTATGTGTACTATAATCTTTTAAATTTATTTTCAATATATAATTATTACTTCTTGGTGGTTGATATATAAATCCATCTTCAGTCATTACTCCACCATAATGATGTTCTTTTGAATAATTTAAATTTAAATCATGTAATACTATTTTTTCAGTATCAAAATCTAATTCAAGCAAATCATTAGATGTGCGAGGAAAACAATATAATTTATTTTTATATACATTTCCACCAGTCCATTTAAATGATTTATCAGACAAATTACCTATTTTTTTTGTTTTATCTGATTTTAAATCATATACTAAAATATTACTTTCATTGTTTGGTATAAAATATAATTTTTGATTATTTATTTGAGCCCCAACCCAAGATAAAATTGATGCTTTATTTATTTTTTTACCATTTATACTTTTTTCTAATTCAGCATTTTTTTCAACGAAATTTTCTAATTTCACTAAATCATTTTGACAAGACATGTATTCATTATCTTTAACTTGATGTTTAACAGTAAAAATTGCAATTAAAACTCTTTTTAATATAGTTTTTATATATTTCATAATAAATAATAACTCCCTTCTATCTTTTTTTTAAATGAAAGTTAAGCAAAAATTTATCAATTATATTTTTTTCATATTTATTCATTATTAAAAAGTAACATGTAAAGAAATAAATAACAACATAAATTCCAATATACATCACGAATCCAATTAAACCCTTTAATATTACAAATTTAGTAAATAGTAATATAAATAAAACTGGAATTAACATAGGCAATATTTGCCAAAATATAACTTTCCAAAATTTTATGATATCTATTTTTATTATTTTATTGTAAATAACATTTAAAACTACAAAATATGTAATAAGTGACATACCAGTACCCATAGCTGCACCTATTACACCCCATTTTTTTGCTAAAAAAACACTTATAATTACATTAAAAAAAGCAGTAATAAAGGATGAAATAGATAGAAATCTATATTTATTCATTGCTTGAAGGATACTTAATCCTAAATTTTGAATCAAGGAAAGACATGCCGGAATAATTAATATTAAAGCCACATAATATGAATCATTAAACCCTTCTCCAGCCCATAACATAATAAATTGTTTTCCAAATAATATTAATCCTGTGCACATTAGAAATATTATATATGTCTGAATTCTTCCAACTTTTATCATTTCATTTGTTAATATCTCAGAAGATGCATTTTTTGCAACTAATTTACTCATTTTAGGTAAAAACACACTACTAACTGCTGTAGATAAATTAATAAATAATTGATTTAAGGTAGATGCTATTGCATATACTGAAACAGCTATAGTTCCAGATACTGCACCTAGTATAAATTGATCCACAGACCAATTTATTTTATCAACTATTACTTGCATAAATATCCATATTGAATAACCAAATATTGTTTTAAACAATATTTTATCAAATCCCAAAAACTTAATATTTATTCTTAATTTATTTTTACAGTATATGTAGTTTGATAATAATACTATAATATTTATTATTGTTATAATTACGCACATTGCAATAGATTTAAAACCTAAAAACAATAGTGGTATCATCAATAAAGGTTTTAACAAAGTGTTAATAATAGACATTATCTTTTGAAATGTAAATTTTTCATAAGCACTTATAATAGAACTATATATACTAAAAGAGAAAGTAAGCATCAAATTAAAAGATAAAATTAACATCATTATTTTTAGTTTTTGTATTTCCACATTAGTCATTGTATTGCCAAAAAAAACATCTACGCAAAAATACAATATAACTCCCAAAATAGCTGCTATAATGCCTATAATTATAAATATGATTTTAAACATACCATGTAATTTTTTTTCTTCGTCATATTTTTTTTGAGCTCTATATTTAGCAGTATATACAATAATAGCATTACCGAAACCTAAATCTAATACAGTTAAATATCCTATTATATTAGCAACAAGTGAATATAATCCATATTCACTTTGTCCTAATTTTCTAATTAAAAACGGAGTATATAATAATTGTACTAACGTGCTTACTACAATAGATACATAAGAAAAAATTACACCCAGTTTTCTTTGTTTACTATCATCCATTTTAATCACTATCCTTAATACTTAATGCATCACTTAAAAAATCATAACTTTTTTTTCTTTCATTTTCTAATATTTTATATGCCTCGCTATAATCGTGTTCTAAATTTTCTTTAGTAATTTTTTTACCATTATATTTTCTATTTTCTATTTTAAATTTAGATAAAAGTGTATCAAGTCTTGAGGACATATTTTTCATATTGTCATCTCTATCAAATATAATAAAAGGCTTATTATATAATATAGCAAATACACTTGAATGAAAAGAATCAGTACAAATTAAAGAAGCATGCTTTTCTAAATATAAAAATTCTCTAGGTCCACAAGTATAAAATAAATCTTCTTTATTGAATAAGTCTATAATTTTATATTTTTTCTCCTCTGCTACTTTTTTAATTTCATCCATCTTATCTTTAGATAGATTACCTAAAAAATATAACAAAATATATTTTTCATCATTTAACATTTTAGGTTTTACAATTATATCATCCCATTCTTGAGTTGTTAATAGCATTGTAGGATCAATTAATGTTACTATATCATTTCTTTTTATTATTCTCTTTAACTCACTATTTGCAGAATCTTCTCTAACTGAAATTTTGTTAAATTTTTTTAATCCATCAATAAAAATTTTTTCTTTTTCGGTTGATATTTTACTTAAACCTATACTTGCTGAATATGACAATTTTATGCAATTATTAAATTTTTTTGCAAACATAATTTCACTATTAAAATCATTAAAACTATAATTCCATACTTGATCACTACCTACAATAATAAAATCGAAATAATCTTTATACTGAACATTTTTATAATTTTTTAAATTTAGATAATTATTGAAATTTTTAAACTTTCTTTCTCTTATATATCCCTTAGTTCGCAATATTTTTTTTAAAAATCTTTTAAATTTATCCTTAATTTTTAAATTATAATTATTGTATATTGTAAAAACACTTACTTCATTAAAATTATTTTCAACAAACTTTAATAATGCATAATTTTGTAATTTATTGCCATAATTATAATTTCCATATAAAGAAATTATTCCAAC
>CANRPA010000056.1 GCA_947632395.1 uncultured Bacilli bacterium
TCCAACATTAGTTTCAATCATTATTTATTATCTGTTTTCGACTTTTATTGTTTTTCTTACTGGAAGAACTTTAGAAGAGTTTGGGATAAATTCTAATTATGAGTCAATTGCATCTAGTGAATTGTCAAAGTTTGAAACCTTTTTTTCTCCCACAATAATTTTATTTTTGGTAGTAAATATAATTTTAATCATGAGGATGAGGAAAATTAATAAACAAAATCAAGCAATTGGACAGTTCTATGTATCAAAAAGAAAATTTATTATTACAGCTATTTTTCTAGGATATTTTGGTGTACATCGATCTATTGCAAATGATAAAAAAATGGGAAAAATTCATCTAATTTTATGTTTTTCTGGGATTATGATTTTTAGTGCATCTTTTGTACATGGATTATCTTCATGTTTGCCTATAGTAGGATTGTTTACGATGATAATATCATATTCTTTAAGTTTTTCAGATGCGATGATTGCCATATCTAAAAAAGCAGACGAAAATGGAAATATCTATATATAATGAAACAAAAATACCCATCGGGGTATTTTTTTGTGTATTGTGTAGCATATATATAATTGGTGAAAGTCCAATACACGAGTAGGTATCGACAAAGCGTTAGAGAATGATATGGGCAAAGAAAATGTGTAAATAAATCAATGACCAACGAACAAAAATTTATTATAAGATTATGCAACAAACTAAAATCAAAAAAGTACTAGTAACTTTACGTAATAAAACAAGTAACTAACCGAAGAAAAATGTATAAAATATTTCTTACATAAAATTAAGGATAACTATATTAAAAAAATCGGTCAAAAATGATTTAATAAAAGAAGTTAACAGAAGTCGTTTACTAATTAAATTTGTAATTTTATTACCAAAATTAAAATAGAATAAATAAAAGAAAAAGTAATTGAAAGTATAAGTAGGAAATTAGTATTATAAAAATGGAGGAAAAAGCAAAGTAGCAAAACTCAATGAAATCAAATATTTAGAATTTAAATTTTACAAAAAAATTAATCAAAAATATGAAGACTAAAACCACATATTAAATTAATGAAAAAATTTAAGATTAAACTGAATGATATACCATAAAAAATAAAAGTATAAATTTAGATAAAAGATTCCTTAAACTTAAACAAATAATACATGATTAATTATTTGTTTTACTACTTGATTTATTCATAATTAAGATGAAGAAAAGAGAACTTAAAAAGTTCTTTAATTGATTTATATCAAAAGCATTTGACACCATTAATAATAATACATAGAAGAGCAATAATTAATCTTATCACCATTATTATATGCTTCAACAATTTGGTTAATTTCATTAACGTAGTCTTCATATGTTTTTTTATTAGAAAATTCAATACAAGCACCTTCTATGTCACCATATTCAAAACTTCTCTTTGTACTACCATTATATGCAGTTAATTCTTGTGCAATTTCTTCCACTGAACTATTTTCATCAAAAATTAAGATATTTTTATGAAACTCCATCTTACACTTATCTGAATAATATGTAAGAATTACTACGTCATTACTTATGGTAACATGATTGCTATTTTGAAAATCAGATACCAAATGTTATATTCCTCAACATTAAAATAATTAGTTCTAAGGTCATATTCAATTTTGAAAGTTGGAACCTCAGAGAAACCTGTACAAATTTTGAATTTAAAAGTTGGATCATCTTTGAGTTCAGCGTCTATAATATGTACATCGTATTCATTTTCCTTAAATTCATATAAAAGACTTCCTTTAACTGGTATCATTGATAATATTGTATTCTATATCTTCAAATGCATATGATTGCTCTAACATTTGCTTATAATTTTTTTCTTCCTCACGAGCTTTTTCAGGAAGTTCTCCACATCCAGATATAAGAAACATAAAAAGAAATATAATAAATGTTTTAAATAATTTTTTAATATATAACCTTCCTTTTATTATATTTTTTTTATAATTCTATTGTCTACTTTAAATTAAATGCACCTTGAGTTCTTGCAAAAATATTTACAGCTGTTCCTGAATTTGTATCAGGATTGTAACTTATTGCAAATGGTTGAAGTATGCCATTATCAACTTCTAGCCATAAAAGATAAGTATTTAACAAATCACCTGTACTATCTATCATAGCATTTGTTACATTATCAATATCACTTGCTAACATTTCTCTATTATCAATAGTTATATCATTTTTAATATCACTTGTTTTTATTGCAATATAAATTCCATTGTAAACCGCATATGTTCCTTTATATGTATTGCCACCAATATAATTTACTTCAAATGTACTATCTTCATTAAAGGTAAATACAGCCTCATCATTATCAGTAATATATTCAAAAGAATTACCAGAGAAAGTTTCGCGTGAATATTGACCTTTTATTTTATTATTGTTTTCATAGGTATTACTACTATCATTATTAGTAATATTTTCATTATTATTGCTATTATTTTTTCCAAATGATAGTGCTATAACTATAATTAAAATTATAACTATTATAAATGCACATACAAAAACTATAATTTTTTGTTTTTGACTAGAATTGTTATTATTTCGATGTATTGTATTTGTTGGTTGTTGGTAATTATTAGATAAATTATTTAAATTTTGATTTTGGATATTTACTGTTTTATCTATAGCAGTACCACAATTTTTACAGAACATATCAAATTCATTAATTGGATTCCCACACTTTTTACAAAACATTCAAGTCACCTCTATTCTATAGTTTATATGTTAACATAAATTTATTAAATTGTAAAGATATGATATTCAATATTGTAAATGTAAAATGTAGTGTTACAATTAATTTTTTACATAAAAAATTAATTCCATGCTATTATACCATTATTGGTATAATACATTTTAGAAATTGCTTAATAAATCAATCAATCTAGTATTTTTATAAATACTCTCTCTACCTACTTTTTCTAATTCTAAAAGTCCAGCATCAACTAAACTATTTAAATATGTAGCAGCAGTTTGTCTTGTAACTCCACACCTATCTTCAATATAATTGATTCTAGTATATACTTCAAAGAATAATGAATCTAATAATTCATCAGAATATATTTTAGGTAATTTAGTCATAAATTCTTCTTTATAAGATTCCATCTCACCTTGAATTAGTCTAATTAATTCAATTGTATTTTTAGATGTTTCTTCTATTCCCTTTAATATATAAATAATCCAATCTTCATAATTATTATTTTCTCTAAATTCAGTAAATAATTTATAATATTGATCTTTATTCTTATTAATGTAATTACTTAAATAAAGAATTGGACTATCTAAAAGATTATTTAATACTAAATATAAAACATTTAATATTCTACCAGTTCTTCCATTTCCATCATAAAATGGGTGAATAGATTCAAATTGATAATGAATTAAAGCCATTTTAATTAATGGATCAATTTCATCATCAGTTTCATTAATATAATCTTCAAGATTTTTTAATAAATCTCTAATTTCTTTTTCTTCTTGTGGTGGGGTATAAATTACTTCTCCAGTTTTGCTATTAACTAATTTAGTTCCAGGATTCTTTCTTACACCAGCATTATTGTGTTCAATCATTCCTTGAAGTTCTACTAAAATATTAGTTGAAATAAATCCTTTTTCTTTTATAATTTCATATCCACGCCAAATAGCACTCCTATAGTCAACAACTTCTTTAGCAGATTCATCCTTATATCCACTTTCTGTTAAAACTTTATAAATACTATCATGAGTAGTAACTATATTTTCAATTTCACTGCTATCTTTAGCTTCATTTATAGTAATAGCATTTATTAAAATATGTTGATTAGGAATTGAATTAGCAAATCCTTTTAGTTCTGCAAGTGATCTAGAAGCTTCATTTAATGTTTCAAGAATTCTTGGTGTTTTTAAATCAAAATCATTAAATGGTAATAACTTCATGTTATCATCTCCTCATATATAATATTACACTATTTTTTTAACATATACAAGAAATATGTTAAATTTTTAATATTTTTTTAACATATATTAAAAATATGTTAAATTTTTTGATTTTATCAAAAAAAGACTAGATTTCTTTAGCCTATGACACTTAAAATTAATACCTCCTATATTTAAATAACGCAAGTGACACAAAACTATTTAAATACATCATCATCTAATAAATCATTTATTATTGTATAATTATTTGAAATTCTGTTTTGCTTATTATAAATATTATATTTGCATCTTTTATTTGGTTAGAATAAAGTTTCATCTCGCATCTTCATTATATACTTTTTTGTAAAAAAAAAGACTATTTTCAAATTTTTATTTGTCAACAGTCTGAAAAAATGATAAACATCATTTTTTTATTTTAAATCTAAATTTGATAAATCTATATCTTTTATAGCTTGTCTAGATGCTTTTAAAAATAGTGGTAAAAGTTTTTGATTTACACTAATATCTTCACTTTCTAATAATATGTTGTTTTCCCCTTTTTCATAGCAAAACTTTACATCCTTCATATTATTTTCATTAACTAATAAATAGTATATTTTATTTTCATAAATTGCTTTACTTGTAACTATATATTTTTCTTTACCATCTAGTGTTATTACATCTTTAATATCTATATTCATATTATCTACTTTTCCCTTTTTATATTAATATAATCTATTTTTTATAATATACATGATTTGGTTGATCTAATCCAAAATCAATATCTTCTTTAGTTGGATTTTTTATTTTATCAAATTTAATCTTATTTATTAATTTTTCTCTATCTTCTTTTATAGCAGGTCTTTCAAAAATTGAAAATCCCATAGTAAATGAAGAACCAGATAAAAGTAACATTCCAATAATTTTAACTAATAGTACATTAGATGCAATAGTTAAACCAAGTACACTACCAATAGCAAATATTGTGCATAAGATAATGTTTACCTTATTTTCCTTTAATTTTTTATCACATTTCTTAATTTCAGTTACTACATATTGTTTTTCTTTTCTTTCCATAAATTTTGCCCCTCCCATCGGATAATTATTCTAACATAAAAATTATTTTATTGCAAATTAAAATAAAGCAATATAATGCTTTATTGTTTGCCCTCTAATAAAGGTATATTATTAAGAAGTATCCCCGTACCTTCAGCAACACATGTAAGTGGTGTTTCTGCAATAAATACAGGAACTTTTAATTCATGAGATAAAAGTTCATCAAATCCATGTATTAAAGCACCCCCACCAGTTACTATTATTCCTTTATCTATAATATCTGCTGAAAGTTCTGGAGGTGTTTGTTCTAATACATTTTTAGCAGAATGTATTATTGTATAAACACTTTCTCTTAATGCTTCTTCAACTTCTTCACTACTAAATGTAATTGTATGAGGAAGACCTGTTACTAAGTCTCTTCCCTTAACCTCAATTTTATCATTTCTACCTTCTGGATATACAGAACCTATTTCAAATTTAATATCTTCTGCTGTCCTGTCACCTATTAACAATTTATATTTGTCTTTAATATATTTAATAATATCATTATCAAATGTATTTCCAGCTATTTTTATTGATTCACTTGTAACTATATCTCCCAAAGATAAGATAGCTATATCTGTTGTACCTCCACCAATATCTATTACCATATTTCCACTTGGTTTAGATATATCAAGTCCTGCACCTATAGCCGCTACTTTAGGTTCTTCTTCAAGATAAACTTTTCTCGCTCCTGTTCTTTCTGCTGCTTCTTTTATAGCATTCTTTTCTACTTGTGTTATATTTGATGGGCAACAAATTAATATTCTTGGTCTTGACAAAAAACTTCTTCCATTTACCTTTTTTATAAAACTATTAAGCATCATCTCAGTTATTTCAAAATCTGCAATTACTCCATCTTTCATTGGTCTTATTGCCTGAACTTTTCCAGGTGTTCTACCAAGCATTTCTCTTGCTTGTTTGCCTACAGCAAGCAATTTTTTTGTTTCTGAATCAATTGCTACTATACTAGGTTCATTAAGTACTATGCCTTGACCTTTTATATATATTAATACATTAGCTGTGCCTAAATCAATTCCAATGTCTTTTGCAAACATAACACCATCTCCACTATAAAATATTATACCATATTTTACTAAATTTAATTATTCTAAATTAATCTTTTTATACTTTTTTTTAGTTGATTCTCCACCTCTAATATGTCTTACATCTATATGATACTTTAAAATATTATCTATCTCTTTATATAAATCATAATTTATTTCTATTAATCTTTCATGTAAATCTTTATGCACAGTACTTTTAGAAACATTAAAAATTTGTGCGATTTCTCTTATAGTCTTTTGTGTATCTAACATATATTTTGCTTCATCTATAGTCCTTTTTATTATAACACGATCCATGTAACACCCCTTAATAAAGTATATATATTTAAGTATTATTTATACATAAAAAGGGCTTTGCCCTATAATTCGTTTACTGATTTATTATAATAATTTTCAGGATTTACACATATTCCATCTATAATTAGTTCAAAATATAAATGATTATCTAATTCTTTAGATATATCTGAAACAGAACTTTTTGCTATAACCTGACCTTTTATAACTGAATCATCTACTTTTACATTTATATCAGATACACTTTGATATACGCTCATTACCCCATTAGTATGTTCAATTGTTATAACATTTCCTAATATAGTATCCTCTTTTACTTCTATTACTTTACCATCTAAAACTGCTACTACATCAAATGATTTTCCATTTGAATATGCAACACCACTACTTGGCATATATGTTCCTTCATAATATATTAATGATTTTTCTTGAGAATCTGCTTCTGCTTTAAAATCATAATAACTTTTAACAACTGTTATATCCACATCATTAAATGGTTTAGCAATTTTATCGTTATTATTAACTACAGGTACTCTTTGCTCATAATCAAATATACTTTTTGAAACATATTTATAATTTATTTCCGGACCTTTATTTATTGATGATCTAAGTAATGTTATACCTGCAACTATAAATAAAAAGGAAATTCCATATAAACTATATACAACTGGTTTCTTTAATCTTCTTTTCATTCTTTCACCTCATTTAAAGTGTGAACGTTTTTTTGAATTTTTATACAAAAAAATAATAATTATTATAAAAAAACTTTTATTTATAGTTGTATATGCAAAATTTTAAACCATTTTACTATTATGTATAATTATT
>CANRPA010000057.1 GCA_947632395.1 uncultured Bacilli bacterium
TATTATGAAATTTATAAAAATGGTATTAGATTTAAGAAAAAATATAAGTGTTAGTATACTTAGTTTAATTTATTCATTGTTAATACTATTTGGAAATAGTTATATGAATAAAGGTAATTCAAGTATAGTAATAAAAAACTGGGTATTAAGCATAATTGTTTTAATAATATTGTTTATTATATTTAGAAGTATTATTCTTTTTATATTTAATTTTATTGATAAATATAAACCTAAAAATAAAAAAAGTAAATTGAAGGATATATATGATAAACATACGTTTATCATAAGTATTGTTACAATACTTATATTATGGTTACCTTATATAATATCATTTTATCCTACAATATTATCACCTGATTCTAGTTACCAAATAAAACAATATTTTGGTATTCCAAATAAGTACTCAAGTTATTCAATAATGATTGATCCAAATGTTACTATAACTAATCATCATCCAGTAGTTCATACTTTACTTCTTGGAAGTTGTTTAAAACTAGGTAATATTATTGGAAATGATAATTTAGGCTTATTTATGTATAGTATAATTCAAATACTAATACTTTCTAGTGTGTTAGCATTTACTCTTTATTATATGAAGAAGATAAATACTCCATTTAGATATAGAATATTTACTTTATTAATTTATGGTTTAGTACCGATGTTCCCATTTTATTCAATGACCGCAGTAAAAGATGTTATTTTTACATCTCTCATAATACTTTATATAATACTTATATATCATTTAGTTAAAAACGATGTAAGTTTAAAAATAAAACATGTACTAGGTATATTACTTTTATTGTTATTGATAATTATATTTAGAAATAATGGATTTCATGTAATACTTTTAAGTTTTCCATTTTTGTTAATAAAACAAAAGAAAAATTTTAAGAAATTATTAGTAATATTTATATTGTTTTTAACACTTAATTATTCATATAATAATATAATACTTCCAAAATTTAAAATAACACCTTCAAGTGTAAGGGAAAAATTATCAATACCATTTCAACAAACAGCGAGATATGTTAAATACAATAAATTAACTAAGGAAGAATATCAAATATATGATAAAGTATTAGATATGTCAGATTTATCTAAAAGATATAATCCAGAAAAAAGTGATCCTGTAAAAAACAAGTACAATAAATATACTACAAAAGAAGAATTAAATGAATATTTTAAATATTGGTTTAAGGACTTATTTAAAGATCCAGTAACTTATATAGATGCTACTATCAATAACACATATGGATATTTTTATCCATTTAAAACAAATTGGTATATATATTATGATTATGATACTAGAATAGTTAAAGATGGCTTTAATTACCACTATAATAGTCTAGAAAATACTAGAGAAGTATTGACTAATTTAGGTAAAAGTTTTCCATATATACCAATTATAGGTTTAATATCTAATATAGGTTTTAATACTTGGGTACTTATGTTTTTAACTATGTACTTAGTATATAAAAAGAAATATATGGGAATAATTTATCTAATTCCATGTTATATATTGATATTAGTATGTGTTGCTTCGCCAGTTAATGCATACTTTAGATATGCAATGCCATATGTATTTGCAATGCCAGTTATTATTAGTTTATTTATAGATTATATTAAAGGAGAAAGTTATGAAAAAAAGTAGAATAGCAGTTTTAATACCTTGTTATAATGAATCAAAAACAATAGAAAAAGTAGTAAAAGATTATAAAAAAGCGTTGCCTATGGCAGATATATTTGTGTATGACAATAATTCTACTGATTCTACAGATGAAATAGCTAGAAAAGCAGGCGCAATAGTTAGATACGAGTATAGGCAAGGAAAAGGTAATGTTATTAGGACTATGTTTCGTGAAATAGAAGCAGATTGTTATCTCATGATAGATGGTGATGATACTTATCCAGCAGATAGTGCTAAGGAAATGTGTGATTTAATTCTAAGTGGTAAGGCAGATATGGTAATAGGCGATAGATTATCTAGTACTTATTTTACTGAAAATAAAAGATTATTTCATAACTTTGGTAATAGAATAGTTAGATTTTTAATAAATAAACTATTTAAAAATAATATTAAAGATATAATGACTGGTTATAGAGCTTTTAGTTATGAATTTGTAAAGGGTTTTCCAGTATTATCTAAAGGATTTGAAATAGAAACTGAAATGACTATACATGCAGTAGATAAAAATTATAAAATAGCTGAAATTCCAGTTACATATAAAGATCGTCCAGAAGGATCTGTATCTAAATTAAATACATATAGTGATGGATATAAAGTTTTAAAGACCATAGCAACACTTTTTAAAGAATATAAACCAAGTGCATTCTTTAATGTATTTGCAATTCTATTTCTATTAATATCTGCAATACTAGGAATTCCAGTATTTATAGAGTATTTTAAAACAGGATTAGTTCCTAAATTTCCAAGTTTAATAGTATCAGGAGTATCATTAACACTTGCTATATTCCTTTGGATAACAGGAATAATACTACATGTTATAGTAAAGAAAAATAGACAAATGTATGAACTTTATTTAAATCTTTTAAGGAGTAAAGATGAGTAAATTATTTGAAAAAAATTTAGTTAAGCAAATATTAAGATTTACTGTCGTAGGTGGATTTGCTTTCCTAATAGATTATGGAATTTTATATATACTTACAGAGTTTATTGGTATACATTATTTAGTATCATCTATAATTTCGTTTACAATATCAGTTATATTTAACTATATAATGAGTATTAAATGGGTATTTAATGTAACAAAAAAACAAGGAATAGGAGATTTTATAAAATTTATAATACTTAGTGTTATAGGACTTGGAATAAATGAATTAATTATGTATATAATGGTAGATATTATTAATATTCATTATATGATTTCAAAATTATTTGCAACGGGTATTGTTATGATATATAATTTTATTACAAGAAAAATATTTATTGAAAAGTAGTATTAAATACAATATACCTATTTGGTATATTTTTTTTATAAGATTTTAAGTTAATTATATAATTTTGTATGAAAAATTTAGAAAATATGTTATAATATGCGATATATCGATGGGGGACGAGTATATGGATAATATAGAAGAGAAACTGAAATATGAAAATTTCAATGAAGAAACAAAGGAATATATAAATAAAGCAATGGATATATATTCAACTATAATGTCTAATAATATTAGTAAAAGGTATCCTTATGGTGAAAAATACAAATTTACAAAATTAGATAAAAAAATATTATCTCTTTTTACTGCAAGTTTTATTGCTAATGGTAAATTAAAAGAACTTTTAGAAGAATATGATGATCTTAAATTACAAGATTTTTTGTCTTATGGTGATATTAGTGAAGACAAAATAAAAAAACTAAATGAAGATGAATATTTGGATTTTTACAATAAAAGTTTTAAATTAGATCTTATTAATATAATTCAGGCATATATGTATGATTTGCCAGGAAAAGAAATTAATTATATATCTCCAATAATTATTGTTGATTCTTTAAAAGATTTTCGTTGGATTAGATCAAGAATACTTGAATATTTTTGGAAAGATCATGATATAGATGTTCATATCAATGATCATCCATTATTTAGAACATTAGAGAATTATTCTTTAACATCAGGTAGTATAAGTAAAAAAAGTTTTAATAAACAAAATAGTAAAAAAACTAGTGAAAATATATCAGAAAAAAGTTTAGTTCAAACTGACTTTTCTAATAAAAATATATTGTTTCTATTAGATGAAATTAAGAAAAAATTTATTGGACAAGAAACTTTAGCTGAGTATTTATTTTACAATATAATTAATAATCAAAAATTAGTTGGTAGAAATGATATAAATGATGGAGAACGTTCAATAATATTTATTGATGGTCCAACTGGAACAGGAAAAACTGCAATTACAAGGGAAATAACAGAAAAATTAAATATACCATTCACTTCAACATCTATTACTAACTATTCAAGCACAGGATATGTTGGAGATGATATTATAGATACACTTGTAGATTTATTAAAAAAATCTGATGGTGATATTGAAAAGGCACAAAGAGGTATAATTGTATTTGATGAATTTGATAAAATTGCGTATGATTCTTATGGTGGATTAGAAATGAAAAAAGCAGTACAACAACAATTACTTGATTTTATGAGTGGAGGAAAGTATAGAGTTTCTTTAGGAATGGGCTTTTTCGGTAGTCATGAAATAGAATTTAATACATCCAATTTGACTTTTGTATGTTTGGGGGCTTTAACAAATTTAAGAGCTAAAAAGGTTGGAGTTAATAATTTTATAGGTTTTGGTGATTCTAATAAATCAAATAAAAATAGTGTTTATAGTATTTCTCCAGAAGATTTAGTAAATTTAGGTTTAGAAAGAGAACTTGTTGGTAGATTTAATACATATCTCCATTCTGAAGAGTATTCATGTGAAGCATTACTTAAAATTTTAAAAGAATCTTCAATAAGTCCAATGTTGGGATTTAAAAAATGGATAAATTTGGAAAATAAGACATTAGAAATTGAAGATGGTGTAGAGGATTTAATAGCAGAAGAAGCATATAAATTAAATACGGGTGCAAGAAGTTTACAAACTATAATTAATAATATAAGAACATATTATATTAAAGATGTATTAATAGGAGAAGAGAAAACAATTTATTTAGATTTAGATACTGTAAGACAAATAAATGAAGATACACTAAATAGAAGGATTAGGATGTAATATTAATTATTAATATAATAGTAATTTACTTGGGAAGATAGAATTAATTTAGTGGCAGGAATTTACTAGGATTTATAATATTATGTTAATTATGAATAGTTATAAAAATTTATTCTAATTTAATAAATGTTTTAAAAGAAATGAAAATTTATGAAAAAATGTATTTGTGAAGATATGTATATAGATATATTCTCTAAAATATTATTCATCTTTGGTAAAGGACATTATTAAGATGTATTAACCTTAAATAACAAATTAAATAATATTGAATATAAATAAACTTATATAAAATCTAGATATTAATATAGTTATATGATATTATATTAATAGAGGTGTATACAATGGAACAGAACGATAAAAACTTTAATTTTGAGATAGAAGGCGAAGTTTTAGTAAAATATATGCAGAAAAATCAGATAGAAGTTAATGTTCCAAAAAATATAACTGAAATAGGACCTAAGGCGTTTGAATGGTGTGACTTAGAAAAAATTAATATCCCATCAACAGTAACTGAAATATCGAGTGCAGCATTTGAAAATTGCAAAAATTTAAGAAAAATTAATCTTCCACCAACAATAGAAATGACTATACATATATCTGGATATCCAATTTTAAAACTTAAAATAAAAAAAGCAAATACAGAAGAAATAAATACTAAATCAGCTAATATTAAACCAAGTAATTTACTTTTAAAATTGATAATCATTATAATAATTATTGCAATATTATTTTCCATTTATATATAAATAAAATTATAGTACTATAGGAGGTGATAAAATGGATGGATTTACATCATACGAAGGAAATGCTATAACTTGGATTGTTTCTCATGATCATGGTTCAACAGTTGTTCATGCTACTAGTGAAGCAATAGCATTAGCTAGATTTACAGCAAAATATCCTAATTATTCTGTTAGAAAAATAGTTCGTGCTTAAAATTAGAATAATAGTGAATATATTTTATATAAAAATAATCTTAATGTTTAATCTTGCGAAAAGGCAAAAAGATTATTTTTTTCTTTTGCTTTGCAAAGGTATGGATGAATAAAATTACTTCAAAACATTTGGTTTTAATTTTTTATCAGCTTCAATAAGAGATACTTTGGCACAATCTATCTGTCACCGCATCCAGATTTTCTGATTGAATCATGCTATTCAGCTCTCTAGTTGCACGCAAATCTTCTATTAAAGATATAATTGAATTTAGCATCTCGGGTGGATTCTTAATGTTATCTTCCTGATAAACTATCTTGATTATCATATTATAAAAGTCTTTGTCATTAGTAATAAAACCACCATCAGTATCACGATTACATTTTACTAAGCATTTTGCATCAAAGCTATCATTTAAATGTGTTTTTTTATACTTATTAACCAGCTTTCTTAATGTTTCCATAGTTGCTTTCTTCAAAACAAACAACTTCTTTTGTTTGTTATAGAGTACATAACATCTTGCTTTACAGTTACTGAATACAAACCATCGTTTATCTCTATAACAAGCATAATTAACCAATCATTCATAACACATCTTTTCTGATCAACCTGATTTGGCACGTTTTCAAGCCCGTTTGTGAATTGTTTCAATCCAGATAATATAAATATACCAAGTACCCAGTGACTCACAAACTGAACAAGATTTAAAACAATATGTTGAACTAAAATTATTAAACCGCTCAATGTAATAAAAAAATCCCAGCAAAATACTTATTTAATCGGTCAGTTAATACATTTCTAAAAACTTTTTAACAATAGTAAACCAATACTAGCAACTGCAGTATCAACGACCAAAAGTTTTTAGAAAACTCTTAATTAACTAATAAAATAATTAATAGAAAAGCCAGAATGACCTTTTCCAACTGAAACAACTAATATTTCTATTTGTTTAATAATATTTAAAACAATAGCTCTTATTATTCATACTACTACTATTACTATTACAAGACTTAATGGCTACTAAAGACGCTTGTCTGGTCCAACAAAAATGTTCTAGCACTTCTTGAAGATAATATCTTCTATAATAATATACAAAAAAACTGAAAAAATATTGAAAAAATATTGAAAAAA
>CANRPA010000058.1 GCA_947632395.1 uncultured Bacilli bacterium
GACAATTGCATGTTGACTTTCTAGGATGTTCTAAATTAAGATAAACATTATAATCTTTATTTCCTGAAACGATACTTATATACTCATTATTATTTAATTTTTTTATACTTTTAATTTTTTTATTTTTATAATAATCTAATCCTCTCCAACATGACGAACCACTGGCACTTGTAATTATACTCATCTAAAATCATTACTCCTTCATCTCTGCAGTTCTAGCTTTTTATTTTCTTCTAATTGAACGAATTACTATTTTAATTTTTATTAATAATATCCAAAAATGTAAAAACTTTTTTTGGCAATTTCCTTTGTTTATGAGGGTTTGTGATGATGTTTCCATAAATCTGTATAGCATAGTTGATACTCACTTTTTGGAAACTTTTTTCTTCATTTGACATAAAATCTCTTCCCTTTTTTGAAGTTAAACTACTAATTTATTATACCATGATTTTACAAAATTTCGGATACCTGATAGTTTCATTATATTGATCAATATATTTTTTTATTCTCTATCTTCATATATATAAATATTCTTCTGATAAAGTATTGTCAAAAACTTTTGTAAATATTAAAGTTAATTTTTTTACAACATCATCATCTTTGAATTTTAAATTATCTATATAAACAATTATTTTATTTGAATATTATAATTGTAGAAACCAAAATTTTACAACATTTTCAAGCATCTAATTTAAATTTTACGTATGAAATTTATTGTTCTTTTATACTAAAAAAACATATTCAATGTATGTTTTTTTTATAGATATATAATCCATAATTTTGATATTCTTTAGTCAATTCATAGTTTCCTTTAATTAAATCTAAAATTTTTGTAGGAACAAATTCATGGATTTCAATTATGTAAATTTTATTATATTTAAGAAGGTCTTCATTTGTTAGGTTTATATCATTTACTATTTTACCATCTTTAATAAATTGAGTATTTGAGTAACTATTAAATACATTTTGAGGCAATTTTCCCCCTTTTTTCTCAAAATAATAAGTTAAAAAAGTTTTAGATATACTTGTTATCACAATACTATCATCTGTATATATATCATTTTTAACTAGTATTTCTGATGCTTCACGGTATGGTTCATAAATACCACTAGAATCATTTATAACCTTGGTATAATTTTGATACCCTATTATAATAAATAATAATATAATTATAACCCATTCAACATGCAAATTTTTATTAAATTTAAGTTCACATAATTCATATAATGGAAAAGCCATAATAATAAATGTATGCGGTAATAATTCAAAAAAATAACGAGTAACAAATAATGAACCAGCAGGATTTATATATACACTATATATAAATGTTGTCAATATTATAAAAATTATACTAAATATACAAAGCCATAGAAATTTAATCTTTTCTTTTTTCTTAAGTAAAAAATAGATAATAAATAGAATACCACTGATTATAAATAATAATTTACAAATGAGATTACCACTGAGCAAATATGAAATAATTCCACAAGCAGCTCTTATTGTTGGTGGTTTAGCCCAATATACTGTAAAATTTGTTGTATGATGTTGAATCATTAAGATAAACCATGGCAAAAAAGTAACTCCCAATATTATATATGGTAATAAAAATGTTATTTTAGATTTTTTTCTTATCAATAAATATAATTCATATAAAAAATAGAATACAATAATTAAACATCCAAACCAATGTGTATAGGCAAGTAAAATCAATGATATAGTATAAAATATAATATTATTTTTATTTCTATTTTCTAATAAACACAAAAATCTATAAAGAACTAACGCAGAAAAGCAAAATAATAAAGCATATGGTCTTAATTCGTAAGCACCTTGATAAATAACAATATATGATGTTACAGAACATAGCAAGCATATTAACCCAAATTTATTGCCACCTATTTTATCACCTATTTTTTTGATTAAATACATTCCTATAATACATGCAACAATACATGGAAGTAATAACCAAAGTTCACCATATGGAGCTATCTTATATATTGGATAAAAGATAATATATGATAATGGTAAATTAAACCCTGTGTTCAATAATCCTTTAAGCATAGTTATTATACTTTCATTATTTAAGTATTCAATAGTCCAATCTAGTTCATCAATCCAAAAAGATTGTTTAGAAGCAAATAAACACATAAAAATAAAAGCAATTAATAATATTACGATTGTCAAATAATTATAAATTTTACTTTTTTTTTGCATCTACACCAACCCTATCATTTGTTTTATTTTTAAATATTTTTTCTTTCTAAATAATTTAGGTAGTATTACATAATCTATACTACATCTTCTTGATATTTCTCCATCTTTAGAATCTCTATCACCTATAAATAATATATCTTCTTTTTTTAAATTATTTTCCTTAATAATATATTCTAATCCCTTTTTATCCGGTTTTAGTGTTTTTATATTATCATTTGTTGAATCATAGGCTTTATCATATGTTGTATTCAATTGATTTAATTTCTCTTTAGTTGGATAATCAGAGTATATATAAACTTTCCCACCTTTTTGGCTAAAATCTGTTATTATTTTGTCTAATTTTTTATCTTGAAATTTTTTTAATGCTTTAAGTGGTCTTTGAAATAACCATTCATCAATTACTTTCTTAACATAATCTTCTTCTACATGATATCTATCAGCCACTATTTTGTATTGCTTTTCTACAATATTATTTATATTTCTTTCTCTTATTTTTCGATATTTCATTATTATTTTTAAGTCTTTTGCTTTCCAAAAATGTAGTAAAAGTTGACATCCCATAACAATATGAACACCACACTGATAATATAGTGTTCCATCTAAATCAACAATTATCGTTCTTTTCATAATTCTACTAATGTTTCATCTAGTAGTGGCTTTAAAGGTGGAATATCGACAAATAATAATACTGCAACTAAAATTACAAATATAACTAACAATATTAATAGTTTTTTTTCTCTATATAGTTTTTCTGGTTTTTGTACTGCTGAATCTGGTTTGAAACTAATATATAAATAATAACAAAATAATAAACATAAAAATGGTATACTTATAACTAATTCAATTTTGTATTTTATAAGAAATGTCCCACATAGAAATACTGATAATAATGCATAAAAAACGGATGATACTAAAAGGGTTTGTTCTGTATATAGAGCAAATGACTTACGATATAGTAATGCTTGTTTTGGATCTTTAATCATTCTATATTCAGCATATCTTTTTATACCCATTAAAAATGCGCCAAACATCCAATATCCTAATACTATACTTACTGGTGGTAAATATTTATTTGTAACTATAAACCATCCAAGTAATAATCTTAAAGCATTATTTATAGATTCTGATAATACATCCAAAAATGGAATATCCTTAGTTCTAAAAGGTTTTACATTATAGATTATTCCCATTATAAATAAAATTAAATCTGTTATAAAAAACGGAAATGACACAAAATATGCACATATAAGTCCTGATATTGCAAGAATAACATATTCTGTATATATTATTTTTTTATTAACGTTTTCTGTAACTAATGGTCTATTCTTTTTTGTTGGATGATATTTATCAAACTCAGCATCTAAATATTCATTAATAACATAGTTAGCTGAAGCTATTAAACAAGTAGCTATAAAACCTAATATACATGATACAAAAAATTTAGTATCATATACTGCGTCTTTTATTAAAAATATAGCTATCATTATTCCTGGTACAATAAATAATTGCTTTATCCAGTGATCTGGTCTAGCTATTTTAACATATGGATTTTTCATAATAAATTATACTCCTAACATTTATCTTAATAATACGCTTTTTCAAAATCATTGTCAAGATAATTTTTTTTTTGAATTTTTTTTTGAAATTTTTTTTTGAATTTAGTTTTTTAAAAAATTAATTAAATTATTCTTCCATTAATTTTTCAAAAATTTCTCATTTTTCATGTTTTAACTAAATTTATGTATGCCAGAACATTATGAAATATTCGTGTCATTTAATTTAATATATAATTAATTATATTTTTTTATTCATGTATGTGCATATGAAAATATTGACTTTATTATTCTATAAGCCATATAGTATATGCCTTCTTATTTGCTAGTAATGTTGATTTTGTATATGTTAACATTTAATTCAACAATTTCTTCTTTCATTCTTTTACTTCCTATTTTAATTTTGTACTTCAATAAATATTGTTGGTATATTTGATTTTTTTATTTCTTTTTCAATTTTTTGTTGCATATTCTTGGCATTAATAAAATCTATGTTTCTTAATTTTGTCCTTTTCAGTAATAATTCATCATTAATGTGCAAATAAACTATCAAATCACAATCTAATAAAACTGTCCCAAACATTGGTGTACCTGGTTTAATACTCAATTTTGTTCTTACTAGTTCATCCATCTTATTTCCAATTTCTTCAGTCCAAGGAGTTCTGCAAACATACTCTGTTTCTTCTGGTGTTAACAACGGAAATATTTCATCATCCATATCCAAACCTATATTTGTATCATGTATTAAAGTTGTTTTTCCTGTACATGTAGTTCCTAAAACACATATTCTTTTATCTGCATTTTCTTTAAATATTTCACTTAACTCTTCTATAATTGGCATATATCTCACCCTTAATTTTCATTTATTTTATTTAATATTTTCATCTATCCAATTTAAAAATTCTTTACTTGCATTTTTTATTTCACAACTTGAAATTTCAGCAACTTCATAATTATGTATTTTCTTTATTTCATTTTCAATTTCAGTAAATTTGCTTTCTTTTGTCTTAAAATCTAACTTATATTCACTACATTCTTCTAATTTGTTATTCCACCAATATTTAGAATTGACTTTAGTAACTTGGCTTCCAGCTACTAATCTTTTTTCAAGTAATGTATCTATTATTTTGTTTGCGATTTCTTCTTTGTCACATAATGTTGTAACTATTATATATTTATCCATAATTATACTCCTCAACAATATTTTTTAATTGTTCTCATGTATAATTATACCTTATTTTTCATTAAATCTATAGACTTTAATATAAAGTTTTTGTTTTTTTATAATAATCACTAATTTTTTAGTTTGACAATTATCAATATTATCTTTTAATATCTTCCACAATAATTATTATTTTATTTCTTACATCATTTTTATTAATATCAAATCATAAACAATAAATTAATAAAAAAACAAACCAAAAATTATGATTTTACATATAAATTTTGATTTGTTGTATTTAATCTTAATATAATTTTTTAAATATCAATATCTTTCCTTTATAATACTTTTACTACAATAATATGTGATTAAGAAATATCCACCATAGATAATAACAATAAATATAGCTGTTGCAATGATTGATGGTAATAACTCATCTGTCCCAAATACTTCTAGTATTTTTACCACAAACATTATTCCAAATATAGAGTGAATTAATGCAAGTACTAAAGGCAGTGTAAAAAAGATTGCAATTTGTCTAAATAATGCTTTATTAATCATTTTCTCATCAGTACCTATTTTTCTTAATATTCTAAATCTTTCTTTATTATCACTACTTTCAGATAATTCTTTTAAACCTAATATTGCCGCACTACTAATTAAGAATATAATTCCTAAATAAAGACCAATAAACGTAACCATTGCAGATAATCCTGTTGTTGCTTCTTTTATAGCAAGTTTAGTTGAACCACTTGGAAGTAAATATTCACTTGATTTTGGATCTTTGTCTATTTTATTAATATTATTTTCTATTTTCATTATTTCTTTTCTATCTGTTGTTTTATAGTTACCTATTAAATGATTTTGAACTAAATACTCTTCATTTACGATATTATCAGCTACTAAAATTATACCTGTATTAATATGTTGACTAGACATTTCTAAAAATCCATCTTGACAAGTATCATATTTAGGTTTTAAAGTATGTCCAAATAAATTAATTGTTTCACCAGTTTCAAGTGCTATATTTCTAACATTAACCATTGATTTAAAATCAGCAACAATAATATATTCATCATCATTTAAAGAATATTCTTTGAGACCATAAAATTTTGCAACTTTATTATAATCACTAACCTTCATGATAGATTCCATTGTGTCATAAGCTAAAAATGGAAATTGTGTTCTAATACTATCTAATCTTGATCCTAAAGTATGATTCATAGTTAAATCTGGTGTTGCATAAGTATTTACTTCTATATATTCTTTAAAATAAGATGTAATATCAAAATTAAATAATTCAAACATTTCTTTTGTAGTATAATGAGCGTTTTTAATTTGAGAATCATTATATCCATAATTTCTATATTTTTCATAATACTTATCCATATTCATATTAGTTGTAAACATAGCATCTGCTGGAGCAAGTTTTTTAATATTAGCATTCATAGAGTTTTTCATAGTAAGACAAGCAGATAACAAGCAAATTGTTATAAATAACATTAAACAAATAATTGTTGTTGAAAATACTGTTGTATTTATTTTGCTTGAAAACTGTCTTAATGTAAAACTATTTAATCCCTTGTAATAGAATTTTTTGATACTCATTGCTATTCTTAAAACGAGTCCTGATAAAGACCAAAAAATAAAGAATGTACTTAATGCACCCATTATGATTGGTTTTAATGCATCAGTAACTTCTTGTAAAGTTAAAAATTCAACTGTTACCATATGATATGATTTTCCAAGTACAATACAAGAAATGATAAAAATAATAATACATAAATAAGGATTTTTTAATTTAATTTTTTCACTTGTTTTTGCACCATTTAATAAATCAATTAATTTACATTT
>CANRPA010000059.1 GCA_947632395.1 uncultured Bacilli bacterium
TCTATAACCACATATTATATATCAAAATACAAAAAATACATAATAACCATGGGGTCACTATGTATTATATATTTTTAAAAAAGACTTAAAATAATTAGAATAATGAATAAGTAATACTAAATCTTGTAATATTTTTTTTATTTTCTAATATACTCTAATAGAATGACTGGAGGAAAATTATGATTAATAAAAAAAGTTTATGGTTTTTAACTCTTTTTAGTTTAATTTTAGTACTAAGTATTTATTATATTACTATGCCTAGTGAATTACTTCTTACAACTAATAAAAATTTATCAAGTGAAAAAGATGAAACAAAGGATGAAATAAAGGATGACGTTGATAAATCTGAGGTAAAAATTGAAGAAAGTAATATACTTGTTGCATTGAGAGTAGAAAGTGATGAAGAAGTAAATAAAGAAATAGAAAGTTTACAAGAAGTCCTTACAGATTCTAATAGTTCTATTGAAGATAAAAATAAAGCATATGATAAAATAAAAGAATTGAATGATAATAGAAGTATCGAAGAACAATTAGAACAACAAATTAAGGATAATTTTCAATTAGATTCATTTATTAAAATCAATGATAATCAAATAAGTGTTACTGTAAAAAGTGAAGAGAAAAGCAATAAACTTGCAAATAACATTATGAGAACTATACAATCAAATTTTAATGATTCAAAATATATTACGGTGAAATTTCAAAAATAACTAAATGTTATTTTTTTTAGGCATGAGTAATCACTTATATTTTTTTTGTTCATAAAATAATATGAAAAAATATAAACCACTCTATTAGGAAGTGAGGTAAAAATGAACAAAAATATTTTAACTAAAAGAGAAAAAGAAGTATTTGAAATGTTAATAGTAAACAAAACCACTAAAGAAATAGCAGAAAATCTAAATATAAGTGAAAAAACAGTTAGAAATCATATATCAAACGCTATGCAAAAGTTAGGTGTTAAAGGAAGAGCTAGTGCAGTTGTTGAATTATTAAGACTTGGAGAAATTACATTATAAAACGTATTTTATACGTTTTTTTGAATATATTTATATAGGTGATATTGTGTTAAAAAGAATATATACTAAAAAACTTATTATATGTGCTGTAGCACTCTTCGCTATTTTACTTATATATGCTATCCCAAATAAAAAAGAAATGAATAATATTAAAGAAGAACTAAGTTATGTTAATAAAGATATCATGACATCAAATATTTTTTTACTAGATTCTAATAATTATCTTGCAAGTACTAAAATAATTACTGAAAATAAAGATAAAGAAGGACTTGCTAAAGAACTTTTAGAAGCACTTATTATTGATGGACCTAAACAAGATAAAATACCTAGTGGTTTTAAAGCAATTATACCTAGTAACACTACTATTAATAGTTTAACTGTAAATAATGGAGTTGTTAAAGTAGACTTTTCTAGTGAACTTATGAATACTAATTTAGAAAATGAAGAAAAAATAATAGAAGCAATTGTCTATACCCTAACTAGCATTGATGGTATAAAACAAGTCATTATTTATATGGATGGTGAAATTCTAATTAAACTTCCTAAATCTAAAAAAACTATACCTAGTACCCTTGATAGAAGTTTTGGAATAAATAAGGAATATAATGTTACTAATAACAAGGATATAAATAAAACTACTGTTTACTATATAAGTAGTTTCAATGATGAAAAATACTATGTTCCAGTTACAAAAGTTAACAATGATAATAGAAGTAAAATTGAAATAATTGTAGATGAATTAAGTAGTAGTAATGTTTATAAAACTAATTTAATGAGTTATTTAAGTAGTAATACCAAACTTATTTCTGCAAGTGAACTAGATGATGAGATAGATTTAAATTTCAATAGTGAAATTTTAAGTGACTTAAATACAAGAGAGATTTTAGAAGAAGTCATATATACTATTTCAATGTCAATAAACGATAATTATAATGTTAGTACTATTGTTTTTAATGTAGAAAACGAAGAAATTTATAAAAGTGTTATGAAAAGTATTGAATAATTTATTATTTTATTATATAATTATCTTGTTCCTTGGAGCAAGATGTCCCAGTAGCTCAGCTGGATAGAGCATCGCCCTTCTAAGGCGAGTGTCAGGGGTTCGAATCCCTTCTGGGACACCAGATTGATAACAAACTCGAAAGATTCGAGTAAAGATAGAAAACAACTTGTAAAAAAGTTGTTTTTATGTTATGATGTATTTAGCAAGGAAATTTGCATAAAATAAAAAAGGAACATTCAATATTTCAGTGTTGAGTGTTACCCAATAATTTGTGTAGCACCTAATTCAAACTGTTTGAGTTAGGTGCACTTTTAATTTAGAATTACGAAAAGTAATGCTATAAGTAAAAGGATGACAATGATTAAAGCAAAGATTAAAAAATCTTTCTTATTCATTAAGCATCACCTCCAGTCTATAAAGAGGTAGCACCCAACTATTAAATGTTTCTAATGAAATTAGGCCAAATAAATGTTCTTTATTCAACTCTTTTGCACTAAATTTATGACAATTAAAAAAGTGAACATTCAGTTTTTCCAAGTTGAATGTCCACCCAATTTATATTGAATCAGACACTTATTCTAACGAATGAGTGTCATTTTTTTATAACTACTATCATAATGATAAGGAGAAACAAAATGATAGTAATGAACTTGAGAATTTTTATGAAAAAAGATTACTAGAAATAATTATCTAATAATCTTTTATAAAATTTAATTAATTGTATATTTTTATTTATTTAATATTGCATCTATTGGTTTAATCTTTGTTATTTTTTTAATAGATATAAATGTTATTAAAAAGGAAATTAAAATTATATATATAATCATTATTATTGGTGTAAGTGGATTTTCAACTATACCATTTAATGTATAATACATACTTCCAAATATAGAATTATTAAGTAATTTACATATTAAATTAAATCCTAATATAGAAAATATCCAAGATACTATTCCAATTATTATTGATTCAAATCCAAATATCTTTATTACATCATCCCCACTTGCTCCAAGTGCCCTAAGTATTCCTATTTGCTTCTTAGAATATGATATCGTAATACCTATAAAATTTGAAAATAACAAAAAGTTAAATAATACAAACACTAAACTTACTATTAAGATATATTTAGATAAATTTTTGTATATATAAATTATACTTCTAATATCATAAGAGTGATCAACCATATAAGTATAAAATATTCCTGTTTCATCCAAAGTTAAATCATCTTTAAATTTTAACTTATTAAATGTATTTTTTAAATTATTTATATCATCATCGTATATTTTCGCACTCTTTATCTCTTTTGTTCTAATTTCATTTTCACTAATATATTCATAACTTACATAATTATTATCATCTAGTGATACCCCTTTTACAGTTACATTTGTTTTATTATTATTAATATTATTTAAAATAAGTTTTATATTGTTTGAATTCTCTTTTAAATAATTACTTATAAATTTTATTAATGCTTCATTATAAGTTAAATTATTATTTTTTATATACTCTAGTAAATCATTATCAAAGGTATTTAAAGAATTATTATATATATTTTTTAATGTATTAAGTGAGATTACAACCTCATTTTTGTTAATTGACTGAATACTTGAAATACCATTTTCACTTATTACATTAATACTATTATCTAATGTTTTAAAGTTTTGAGTACTAACAATATTTTCAAATATTCCAGATATTTTTGTTAATGTTGTATATTCTAAATTTGATAAAGGATCTGCATTTAATTTAATATTATCTATCAAATCTATGCCATATATGTAATTACCCATTTCACTATAATTTTCCTCAAAATATTGTTCCAATTTTTGACTTTCAAAGTGACCAGTATCCTTTCCATTTTTGTATAAACTATCATCATCATCAATTATTCCTACTATTATAACCTTATTATCACCAAGTTTAATCTCTTTTTTAGAACTAACTAAATCATTATAATTTTTTGGAAAATATAAAGTGTTATCTGTTAGTTTTATTCCAAACTTAATAACAAAATCAGCAAAATATTTATGAACTACTATTTCATTACTATTAACTGGAATATTACCTATTATATTATTAAAAAGTCTAGTGTCGTTAACATCTACAAAATATATAGAATTAATATCGTTATAAAACTCAGAATCTATATCATTGTATCCAAATTCAAAATTTAATTCTTTATTATTATCATAAAGTTTATAAATAGGATTTATCTTTGCACCCGTTGTATTTTCTAACGTTTTTAAATCATCATCGTTAAGTCCTAAATCAATATAACAAATATTACCAAAATCACAATAAGAATATTCTGTATTATAAACATCATATACGTAATTATTATTATCTTTCATATTATTCGTAATAAATAAAGTTTTATCAAACATATAAAAGTTTAAAGCAATACTCATAAATATTAAAGAAAGTGTTGTTAAAATAACTGTCATAATAAGTTTAAATGGTTTAAATTTAAAATTAGATAAAGACATTTTTAAAGCAAAAAAACTTGGTAATTTAGATTTTTTTAATTTAAAATCACTATTTCTAACTTCTTTTAAGTCATTTGAGTCATTCTTTACCTTTCCATCTTCTATTTCAATTATTCTATCTGCATAAGTATTAGCAGAATCATTATCGTGTGAAACTACTATAACTAATTTTTCTTTACTTATCTCTTTTAATATTTCAAAAATTTGTTTACTTGAATTTTTATCTAAATTTCCAGTAGGTTCATCTGCTAAAATAATTTTTGGATTTTTAATTAAAACGCGTGCTAAAGCAACTCTCTGCTTTTGACCTCCAGATAACTCATTTACCTTTCTTGTTCCAAGTCCACTTATACCAAGTTTATCTAAAAGTTTATCTATATCACTTTCAGTTGGTTTTTGATTTTGAAGTTTTAATGCAAGGCCAATATTTTCATATACATTATATTCTTCTAATATATTAAACTCCTGAAACACAAAACCTATATAAGTATTTCTATACGCATCGTATTCTTTAGAAGAAAAATTACTAATATTTTTACCATTAACAATTATTTCACCGCTAGAAACGCTATCAAGTCCTCCAAGTAAATTAAGTAATGTTGATTTTCCACTACCGCTTTTTCCTACTATAAAGACCATACCACTATTTCCAAATTTTAAATTTATTCCATCTATAGCAGTAGTAGATATACCTTTTTTAGATTTATATATTTTCTTTAAAAAATTTAACTCTATCATACAATTCTCCTTAATTGATAATTTTTTTAATAACTAAAGATAAATTTAAAATTGTTATTATAAATACCAAAGTTTTTTATTATCTTTTCTAACTTCTTTAATAATACCGCTTCCAAGACATATATCATTATCATAAAATACACAAGTTTGACCTGGTGTGACACTTTTAATACCTTGTTTATATGTTACTAATATTTCA
This sequence comes from uncultured Bacilli bacterium, assembly GCA_947632395.1. Lineage (GTDB taxonomy): Bacteria > Bacillota_I > Bacilli_A > RF39 > UBA660 > UMGS1613. The sequence goes on from CANRPA010000059.1 coordinate 5,446, forward strand.
TTTTTATTTAACCAACTTATTTCAACAGGATTATCTTTTTGTCTATATCTAAATTTAGCCATGCACTTACTAGGTTTACTATCTGAAAGCCAGTTTATATTATCTATAATACAAGAATCCGTTATTAAATAATTATTATCCTCACCAATACATACATATAAGATGTTCTTTGATAAATCTTTTCCTACAACAAACATCCTATCTGGGTTTCCTCCAATATTAAGTCCCCTTCTTTGTCCAATAGTATAATACATAAGACCTATATGTTTACCCAATATTTCATTAGTTTCAATATTTATAATATCACCTGGTTTATTAGGTAGATAATTTTTTAAAAAGTTAGTAAAATTTCTCTCCCCAATAAAACATATACCTGTTGAATCTTTTTTATCTGCAGTAATGAGTCCATATTCTTTAGCTATCTCGCGTACTTCTTTTTTATTCATATTTCCTATTGGAAATAATACATTTTTAAATTGATCTTTACTTACTTGAGCTAAAAAATACGATTGATCTTTGTTGTCATCTAAAGCCTTTAATAAATTTCCATTTTCAAGTCTTGCATAATGCCCAGTAGCAATATAATCTGCTCCTAACTTTTTTGCTTCTTTTATAAACATATCAAACTTTATATATTTATTACACATTATATCCGGATTAGGTGTTCTACCTTTTTTAAGTTCATCTAAAAAATAAGTAAATACATAATCCCAATATTCTTTTATAAAGTCTTTCCTATATAGAGGAATGCCTAATTTATCACATACGTTTTTAGCATCATTATAATCTACTTCTTGTGGACAAATTTCAAGTTTTGTAGTTGGAGCCCCAATTAACTCTCCATCAGCAAAAGAATCCCAATTTCTCATAAATAATCCAATTACTTCATAACCCTGTTTTTGTAACATTATTGCAGCTACACTACTATCAACACCACCAGAAATACCTACTACAACTTTCATATAATCACTAATCCTTATAAATCTACAATTAGTATAACACATGA
>CANRPA010000060.1 GCA_947632395.1 uncultured Bacilli bacterium
AATATTGCAAGAGTTAATAATATATACATTATCCAAATGACAAATAAATTTGTTTTAATACTTTTATCTAAAAATTCATAAAACAAAACTGCTAAATATAATAAACCACTAATTACAACTGTAACGGCTGTTACATCGTTAAATGATCTATTTATAGTATTTGATTTATGTTTATCTACATTTATTCCTATTTTGCTCCAAATCCATACATATAACACTTCCAATAGTAGCATTAAGGTTACTAAAATCCAATATACAGCATAATATGGATTCTTCTTAAAAATTACACTTAAAATAGCAAATAACAACAATAAAATATTTATAACAATTGCACAATTACTGATCCTTTTGTTTCTTTTTATCATTTTCAACTGCCTCCTTTCTTCTAGCACTATTTAAAACTTTAACAATTTCTTCGGCTGTTTTAATTTGATACTCGGTATCTTCAATAGTCTGTGAAATTACCTCTTTTTCTGAATCAGATAATTTTTCATTTTTTAATTTTTCATTAAAACTATTTACTAATTCTTCCCAATTGTTAATCATAGCTGTTGTATTTAAAATAGCATCTATAATTTGGTCGCCTTTTAAATGTTCATAATAGTTAATTAAAAAAGGATTTAGTGAAGTTACTTGAAAACCTAAACCAGCAGCGTACATTAAGTCATTATAATTGATACCTATATGTGTACTAATCTTTCTTAATGTTTTGGGGTTTGGTATTTCTCTTTCACCTGATTCAATTCTTGATAGTTCTGTATCACTTATTTTTGCAATTCTTGCTAATTCTCGTCTTGATAATTTCTTTTCTTCTCTTGCACGAGCTATCATTTGTCCAACAGTTTCAGCATTATCTTTCATACGAATATAACTCCTTTCGCAATATAAATATAACACATTTTAAAACTATTTTCAACCTTTTAGTTTTAATTTTATAAAATTTGCTACTTTTTGTTGACAAACAATTTTAAACAATATATAATACTTTATAGTTGCAATTTATATTATTTTGCAACTAAAATAATTCGTTCTTTGACAACTAAATAGAGTTGGAAATCGCCGATATATGCCGACTCGTTAAACAAATGCAAGGCTCAAATATCTCTATTGGCACGAGAGTTGTAGATTATCTAAAATCTTCGTTACATATATGGCTAATAACTATATATACATCCTTAAAGGGAGTTGTTGGGAACACTAAAACCATCAAAAAAAGAAAGAGAGGTAGATTATGAATGCAGAAGAAACTTTAAAATTAGTATCTAAAACTTGGTGTAACATCAAAGATTTAATGAAACTAACAGGATTAAGTAAAAGTTCAGCAATTAAGTTAAAATCAAAAATAAAAGAACAACTTAATTATGAAATTCATACCACAAATTTACCAATGAATGTTGTCGTAGATTTTTTAAAAATTGATATTAACTATTTAAAAATGTTGGTAAATAGAAAGGAGGAATCACATGAAATCGATCAGTGAAATGAGAAAAAATGCAACAAAAAAAGATTTCATAGTTGATAACTTAATGAAATCTAATGGGTTATATTGTCTTGTTGCAAGACCAAAGGTTGGCAAGTCGTTTCTCGCACTTCAACTTGCTAATTCAGTAGCAACAGGAACAAATTTTTTGGGATTTAGAACAAGTCCATCTCCTGTCTTATATATTAGCACAGAAATGGATAATTCGCAAATAATTGATAGAATTGATGCTATGAATTTACAATTTACTGATGAAAATTTTAGATCAAAAGTTAATGAAATTGGAGAAAGAAATCTAAATTTAATGGATTTACAAATTGAGTTTCAAGAGTTTTCTACTGAACTAAATGGCAAGCTAGTCATTATAGATATGTTTAGTGGTATTGATATGAATAATGGATATGATTTAAATAATTATCAAGATATGGGACAAGTTATTATTCCTAAATTTAGAGAACTTTGTCAAAAATATAACTTTACTATTCTATTAGTTCATCATTTAAATAAAAACAATAAATCTCTTGGCTCTACTGCAATAGATGGATCAGTTGATGGAATTATTACTTTAAGATTAGACCAAAATTTAAAAAATAAAATTCTATTTAATTATGAAAGTAGAGATTATAAATCACTAGATTTAGTTCTAAAAAGAAATGAAAATTTAATCTTTGAGGTATCAAAAATTGAGTATGAAGATTTAAATTTTAATGTCTTATGTTTTCTAAATTATGCAATCAAACAAAAAGATTTTTCATTTACTATGAGTGAGATGACTAGCAAATTAGATTTAAAAATTACACCATCAGTATTTGGAAAATTATTAAAAAATAATATGGATAATTTAGAAAAAGAGGGTCTTCATATTGAAGAAAGAAGAAACGGAAATGAAAGATTATATGTTGCTCATTATGAAGAACCTATTTATGAAAATGAATAATTTTCATAAAAGTTTTTGATAACTTTTTTCTAAAAAGTTAGTAAAAAATGAACGAGGCACGTTTTGTTTTTCGTAAGAAAAATGAAAGTGGCGATAGTGAATATTTTTACAATTATTAAAATAATTTTTAAATTACTTTTAATAATTTATTAAATAATAAGTATCCAGTGGATAGTTATTATTTAATCTTGTTTAGAAGCATTTGCCTTTTCGTAAGATTAGGCATTTGCGAATAAACAAGCTAGGGGTTATTAGGGAACTCCCTAATCTCACGTGGGCTATGCCCTAGTGAGATAGGTCAATAAATTGACCTCTACCTAAAGAAGCATAGCAAAGGAGGAAAAAAATGTACGATGGAAATCAAGTATTACGATTTGAAACGAAATATAAATCTAGTGATCTAGGAGGACTCGGTGTAGAACTTACTAAAAGAAAAGGTACAGGAAATTATGATATAGAAAGAACACAATTTAATTATAGTTATGTACCCTTATCTAAACCTACTCTCCAAGAACAAGTCTATTCTAAATTGAAAAATAATAAAATATATTATAACGATAGTAAAAATACAAATTTACTAAACGGAGCTATCGTTACAAGTGGAAAAGAATTTTTTCAAAGTTTGGGAATGAAATTTAAAGATAGTGGTAGAGTTCATCAAGTTGGAAAAGATAAAGGAAAACCTATTTTAGTACCAGATATAAAATCCACAGATGATATACCCGAAAAAGTAAAAACATTTTTTGATAACAGTTATGAATTTTTAGAGAATCTTGTTGGAAAAGATAATATAGTATATGCTGAAGTTCATTATGATGAGGATACACCACATTTACAATTTTACTTTATGCCGATCGTTAATGAAGTTAGAAGAAAAGTTTTTGAAACAGATGCTAACGGAAATATAGTTTATCGTAAAGGAATTGATAAAAAAGGTAATGAAAAAATGTATCCTACTCAAAAGAAAGATGCAAATGGAAAAAATGTTTTTTCAATAGAAAAAGGTAAATTTCTAAATTGCGACCAATTTTGGAAAGATAAAGGTGGAAAAACATCTTATGCAAAAATTCAAGATGAGTTTAATCAATTTATTACTGAAAAAGGATTTAATTTAAATCGTGGTAACATTGGAGGTAATGCTCATCATAAAACAAAAGCCGAAAAAGAAATTGAAGATTTAAATAGTCAAATCAATGAAATGAAATTAGAATTTGAAAAGAACAAAAAATTAAATGAAATAGAACTTGAAACAGCCAAAGAAATGTCGGAAATAGATTCTAATGAAATTCTAAATCCTGTTAAAAGAAAAATTGTAGGATATAAAGAAGAAGATGTTGATAATTTAGTAAAATATTCTAAACAAATTCAAAAGCAAAATTCAAATAATAAAAATATAATTGAAAATAAAAATCTAACTATTGAAGAATTAAAAGGCGAACTTAAAACTCTTGAATCAGAAAACGCAAAACTAAAAGATGGTCGTGCAATTAAAGAACGAGATACTAAAATTTATGAACAAGAACAAACTATTTCTAAACAAAAAACTATTATCAAAGAAAAAAATTCTATTATTGAAGCATTAGAAGATAAATTAGATAAATTGCAAGAAACCTTTAATAACTTTAAAGAAAAAATGTTTAATCTTTGTGATAAGATTTGTAGAGCATTAGGTCATAAGTTAGGTATTCATTATAAAGAAGAAGATGAAATTGATTATGATGATATGGAATATTATGCAAGAGAAGTTAATCGAAAATATGACCGATCTGAAAAAGATAAATCTGATGATATGGAAATAAGTATGTAGTATAACTAACTCTTAATATTTTTGATAAAAAGAATTTGTAACCTAAAAAATAAATCTTGTATAAATGTAAGAATAAATAAAACGAACCTTTTAAAATGAAATGTACCAAAAATAATATTTTAAATTAAGTAGTGATTGGAGGATTGATAATATGAAGAAAATAAATAAAATTTTACAAAACAATGATTACAAATATCTTTTTATCTCTCAAACTTAATTTCGTTTGAAAGGGGTAAAATATGGAATACAATGTCATTGATATTGTAGATGATAAAATAACTGATACTAAATTAAAAGAAATCATTAATAAGAAGTTATATAAAATCATCGAACTTTTGGAGTTTAATGTCAATACAGCCGAGTAAGTGGTATAATAGTATTGGTTATAAGTTTAACTTAAAACTTAATTGTTACCTTATGTTAGGAGGTAATGATTATGAATGAAATGGAGAGTGTTGAGAGTAAGAAAGTATTAAGAGTTGGAATTTATTTAAGATTATCTAATGAAGATAAGGACAAACTAAACAAAGATGATGATAGTGAATCTATCAAAAATCAAAGAAATATGCTTATTGACTATATTGAAAAGCATCCTGAATTTGCGTTAGTTGATGAGTATTGTGATGAAGATTTATCTGGTGCTGGAACTTATAGACCTGAATTTGAAAGACTAATTAGAGATTGTGAAAACGGAAAACTTGATATAGTTTTATGTAAAAGTCAATCAAGATTTTCAAGAGATATGGAAATTGTTGAAAAATATATCAATAATAAATTTAAAGAATGGAATATTAGGTTTATAGGACTATCCGATAATGCTGATACTGATAATAGTGGAAACAAGAAATCAAGACAAATAAATGGACTCGTAAATGAATGGTATTTAGAAGATGTTTCAAATAATATAAGAAGTGCTTTTCATTCTAAAATGAAGCAAGGAGAATTTATTTCTCCTTTCGCCTCATTTGGTTATGAAATATCCGAAGAAGATAACAATAAATTAGTAGTCGATCCTGTTGCAGCCGAAGTAGTAAAAAACATTTATAATCTATACTTAACAGGATTAGGGTTTACAGGTATAGCAAAATACTTAAATAGTAAAAATATACCTTCCCCTTCTCTTTATAAATATCGTAAAGGTATTAAATTAAATGTTATTAGTAATAGACCTCGTGAAGAAATAAAATGGACAACAAATGCTATTAAAACAATTTTAACAAATGAAGTTTATCTAGGACATTTAATTCAAGGGAAAAGAACTACTGTTAGTTATAAAAATCACAAAATAAAACACAAAGATAAAAGTGAATGGATAAGAAAAGAAAACACTCATGAAGCAATTATAGATGAAGAAACATTTAATAAAGTTCAAGTAGCTATGAAAGAAAGAACGAAACCTATGAAAGCAACAGGTGTAGTTCATATCTTCTCTGGTAAAGTATTTTGTCTTGAATGTGGGCATTATATGAGAAAAAAGAACTCTAAAAAACACGAATATCTTTTATGTTCGGGAAATCGAGATGGATATGATGACTGTATTAATAAAGCATCTATAAGATATGATGTTCTTGAAAAAATTGTATTAGATGCCATTAATGAGAAAATTCAAAAGTTCTATGATGAAGAAGAACTAGAAAATTTGGATTCAGCAACAAAGGAAAATAGATTTAATAAAAAAATTAAAGCATTAGAACATCAAAAAATGGATATTGAAAAACAAATATCTAAAACAAGAAACTATTTAAAAAATCTTTATGAAGATAAGGTAAATGGTGTTATTACTGCTGAACAATTTAAAGATTTAGTTGTAGAATACAACAAGAATGAAGATGTATATAACGATCAAATTAAATCTATTAATAACGAAATTGCTTATTATCAAATGAAAGAAGAATCTTCAAAAAATAATAAAGAAATATTTAGTAAATATCAAAAATTAGATGAACTTAATCGAGTTATTGTTGATGAATTTATTGATAAAATTTATATTGGTAAGTTAAATGAAGAAACAAATAGTAGAGATATTCAAATTAAATGGAATTTTGAATAACTCTCTACTATTACATAACCAAATATTAAAGCGAAAGGATGTGAAAAAATGGAACATAACAAATTAGAAGCAATTACTAATCTATTTGAGGGCAAAGAAATAAGAAGTGTTTGGGATAGCGAAAAAGAAGATTATTATTTTAGTGTCGTTGATGTTATT
>CANRPA010000061.1 GCA_947632395.1 uncultured Bacilli bacterium
TTTTAATTCTATTCAAAACTCTAGTATATTTAACTGATTTCATTAAATTAGAAAACTTACCTTCAAAAAAATAATTTAATTTTTTAGCTTCTTCCTTTATTTCATTTAATTTGTCAAAGTTAACTTCATTAATTTTTAAATTATTGAATGTTGTATAAAATGAACGTAAATCCGTATTTGAATCATAATTATTTTTGTTATTATATTGCACAATTTATTCCCCTTTCTGCCTATATATTATATCAAAAAAAGAGATAATGTCAATAACAGATAGAAAGATAAAAAAATATTATATATTAAGATATTTTAATCAATCCATATCATAATTATATAAAAAACTCTATTATAAAAAATAATAATAGAATTAATAATAATAAATTAGAAAAAGAAATAAAAAATGAATCTTAATTATTAGATAATCTAAAATAAATATTATTATGAAAATATTTTCTTAAAGTATTAATTTTAGAAAATAGTATATGAAATTAATGTTTTAAATATTTTATATGTAAAGATATATATAAAAAAAATATGTCTTTTTCTTTTAATAGAATTTTAAGTATGGTATAATTATTATGGTGATATCATGATAGAAAAAAGAATTGATGAGCTTATAAAAATTTTAAATAAAGCAAGTTATGAATACTATACATTAGATAGTCCGACAATTACAGATCAAGAATATGATTCATATATGGATGAACTTATAAAATTAGAGACAAATCATCCAGAATTAGTAAGAGCGGATTCACCAACAGTTAGAATCGGTGGAGAAGTTATAAGTGATTTTAAAAAAGTAACTCATGGTGTACCTATGATGAGTTTAGGAGATATATTTAATAAAGAAGAAGTAATTGCTTTTGATGAAAGAGTAAAAAAGGTAGTTGATAATCCTGAATATGTTTGTGAACTTAAAATAGATGGATTAAGTGTTTCTCTTATATATGAAAATGGTAAATTAGTTAGAGGTGCGACTAGAGGCGATGGAACTATTGGTGAGGATATAACTCACAATGTAAAAACAATAAAAAATATACCATTATCTCTACCAGAAGATATAGATATAGAAATTAGAGGAGAAATATATATGCCTAAATCTTCTTTTGAAAAATTAAATGAGGAAAGAAGAAAAAAAGGCGAAAAAGAATTTGCTAATCCAAGAAATGCTGCTGCCGGTTCAGTGAGACAATTAGATAGCAAGATATCTGCTGAAAGAAATCTTTCTACATTTATGTATCACATACCAGAACCAGATAAATATAATTTGAAAACACAAGAAGAATCATTAAATTTTATGAAAAAATTAACATTTACAGTAAATCCAAATATAACTAAAGTTTCAAATATAGATGAACTTATGGAATATATTGAGTATTGGACAAACAAAAGAAGTGAGTTACCATATGAAATAGATGGAATAGTCATAAAAGTTAATAATTATTCTGATCAAAGAAAACTAGGTGTAACTGCAAAAGTTCCTAAGTGGGCAATTGCTTATAAATTTCCAGCAACTGAAGTACTTACAAAATTAAAAGATATAGAACTTTGTGTAGGAAGAACAGGTAAAATTACTCCACGAGCAGACCTTGATCCTGTAAGACTTCAAGGAAGTGTGGTTAGAAGTGCGACACTAAATAATCAAGAATATATAAAAGAAAAAGACATCATGATAGGAGATATAGTATCTATTAGAAAAGCAGGTGATGTAATACCTGAAGTAGTAGAAGTAATAAAATCAAGGCGAACAGGTGATGAAATATCATTTAAAATGTCGGATACATGTCCAATATGTGGTTCTAAACTCTCAAAGAAAGAGGGAGAAGTTGCATATTTTTGCTTAAACCCTAATTGTGATGCAAGAAAAATAGAAGGACTTATACATTTTTCATCTAGAGATGCAATGAATATAGAAGGATTTGGAGAAAGAATAGTAGAAGACTTTTATAACATGGGCTTTTTGAGAAGTATAAGTGATTATTATAAGTTATATGAACATAAAGAAACCTTAATGGAACTTGAGGGATTTGGAGAAAAAAGTATAAATAATTTATTAAATAACATAGAAATGAGTAAACAAAATTCACTTGAAAAATTATTATTTGGATTAGGAATAAAACATGTAGGTAAAAAAACATCAAAAATACTTAGTGAATATTATGGTAATATGGATAATATAATTAATTCAAATTTAGAAGAATTATCTAGTATACCGGATATAGGTGAAATAATTGCTAAAAGTATAAATGATTATTTTGCTGATGAAAAAAATATTAATCTTATAAATACATTAAAAGAAAATAATTTAAATATGAATTATATAGGTAAAAATAAAAATATAAACGAATTATTTGAAAATAAAACATTCGTATTAACTGGAACACTTGTAAATTTAACTAGAAATGAAGCAAAAGATTTAATAGAAGAATTAGGTGGTAAAAATACAAGTTCAGTTAGTAAAAAAACAGATGTAGTAATAGTAGGAAGTGAACCAGGTAGTAAATATGATACTGCTAAAAGTCTTGGTATTACAATTTGGAATGAAGAAGAATTTTTAAAAAATAGTGGGAGGTAAACATGAACCAATGGGAAGGATTTAAAGGAAGTACTTGGAAAGATAAAATCGATGTAAATAAGTTCATTATGGATAACTATAAAGAATATAAAGATGATGAGACATTCTTAAAGGGTATAAGTAAAAAGACAGAAAAAGTATGGAATAAATGTAAAAAATTACTTGCTAAAGAAGCTATAAGTGGAGTACTAGATGTTGAAACTTTTGTTATGAGTGGTATAGATAATTTTGACCCAGGATACATAGATAAATCTAATGAAGTTATATTTGGACTTCAAACAGATGAACCATTAAAAAGAATAGTTAATCCATATGGTGGACTTAGAATGGTTGATAAAGCACTTGAGTCATATGGTTATCATATGGATAAAGACTTGGAAATAAAATTTAAAGAGTATAGGAAGACACATAATGATGGTGTATTTGATGCATATACCGATGAAATAAAGTTAGCTAGACATAATCATTTAATAACAGGACTTCCTGATGCGTATGGAAGAGGAAGGATAATAGGAGATTACAGGCGTCTTGCGCTTTATGGAGCAGATTTTTTAATAGAAAAAAAGAAGGAAGATTTAGCTAAAATAAAAAATATTTCTGATATAGCTACTATACAACTTAGAGAAGATGTAAATGAACAAATAAAAGCACTTAAATTAATTAAAAAAATGGCTTCGCGCTATGGATTTGATATATCAAATCCAGCTAGTAATGCAAAAGAGGCAATTCAATGGACCTATTTCGCATATCTAGCTGCTGCAAAACAAAATAATGGAGCCGCTACAAGTATAGGTAGAAATACAACATTTTTTGATATATATATAGAACGTGACATGGAAAAAGGAATATTAAATGAGGATAGTGCTCAAGAATTAATAGATCAATTTGTAATAAAATTAAGACTTATTAGGCATCTTAGAACACCTGATTATAATGAACTTTTTGCTGGTGATCCAACATGGGTTACGGAATCTATAGGTGGAATGCTAAATGACGAAAAATCTTTGGTAACAAAAACATCATATCGTATTTTAAATACTTTAAATAATATAGGAGAATCAGCAGAACCAAATTTAACAATATTGTGGAGCAAAAATCTTCCAGAAAATTTTAAAAAGTATGCAAGTAAGATTTCAATAAAAACACATGCATTACAATTTGAAAATGATGATTTAATGAGACCAATATATGGTAATGATTATGCTATTAGTTGTTGTGTATCTGCTCTTGCACTCGGACATCAAACACAATTTTTTGGAGCACGTATTAATTTTCCTAAGGTACTTTTATATGCATTAAATGGTGGTAGAGATGAAATAACTGGCGATATAGTAATAGACAATATTGATCCTATAGAAGGTGAGTATTTAGATATAAGCGAAGTTATTAAACAATTTGAAAAAGTATTATCAAAAACTATAAAGATATATGTAGATGCTTTAAATATAATTCACTATATGCATGATAAGTATGCTTATGAAAGTAGTCAAATGGCATTTTTAGATACAAAATTAGATTATTTAATGGCATTTGGTATTGCTGGAATATCGATAGTTACAGATTCTTTATCAGCAATTCAATATGGACATGTAAGAGTAAAAAGAGACGATAGAGGAATAACAACTTCATTTGATGTAGAGAAAAATTTTCCAAGATATGGAAACAATAATAATGAAGCAGATTTACTTGCTGTTAGTTTAGTTAAAAGAGTATATAGAGAACTAAAAAAACATGAATTATATAAGGGAGCCAGACCAACACTTTCATTACTTACAATAACATCAAATGTAGTTTATGGTAAACATACAGGAGCAACCCCAGATGGTAGAAAAAAAGGAGTACCATTCTCACCTGGTGCAAATCCAACACAAGGCGCAGATACAAGTGGTGCTTTAGCAAGTCTTACATCAGTTGCTAAGTTACCATATATAGATTGTTGTCAAGATGGTATATCAAATACATTTTCAATAATACCATCCGCACTTGGAAATGATGAAGAAACTAGAATTAATAATTTAGTTAATATATTAAATGGATATTTTCAAAGTGGCGCACATCACTTAAATGTAAATGTTTTAGATAAAGAAATGCTAATAGAAGCAATGAATAATAAAGATAAATATCCAAATTTAACAATAAGAGTATCTGGATATGCTGTTAAATTTAATAGTTTAACAAGAGAGCAACAAGAAGAAGTAATATCAAGGACATTCCATGAAAGAATTTAAAGAAGGATACATACATTCAGTAGAAACAATGGGACTTGTCGATGGACCAAATATTAGAATAGTTATATTTATGCAAGGATGCATTCTTAGATGTTCATTTTGTCATAATCCAGATACATGGGTAAAAAATATCAACAAAAAAATGACTTCTAAAGAAGTAGTAGATTTAGTAAGAAAATATAGACCATATATAGAATTGGGTGGTGGTGTAACCTTCTCAGGAGGTGAACCATTAGTTCAATCAGAATTTTTACTCGAAATGTTAAAAATGTGTAAAAAAGCAGGGATACATACTTGTATAGATACAAGTGGAACTGGTTATGACATTAATTTTATAGATGACATATTAAAATACACAGATTTAGTTATATTAGATATAAAAGCAATTGATGAGGAAAATTACAAAAAATTAACTGGTAAAAATATGGAACAAGTAAATATGTTTATTGCAAAATTGAAACAGCACAATAATAAACTTTGGCTAAGACAAGTAATAGTACCTACTATAAATGATAATTTAGATTATATACTAAAACTAAAAGAGTATATTAATCAATTTGAAAATGTAGAAAAAATAGAACTTTTACCATATCACAATATGGGCAAAGAAAAATATAAAAAATTGAATATAAAATATAAACTTGATAATATAGATGATATGGATAAAGACCAGTGTAAAATATTTGAAAATATGTTAAAAAATTAAAAATATTAGAAAATTTCTAAATCAGTATTATGTAAAATTTTTTAAATAAACTATGATAATTAGTACATAGATTATACAAATAAAAAAAGTTTATAAGTTAAAATTTATATCCTATAAAGTGACTTTCAAAAAAATTCATTTTATAGGATTTTATTTTATTTTAATACATAATGAAAAAAATATTATAGTATACTCAAGTAAAAAAATAAAATTTAACAAATTTTAAATTTTTGTACTTAATGAAATATTAAAATTTTATGATATTTAATTAAAATTATAAAAAATGTTCAATTTTTGCAAAAGTAAAACTACAAATTTCTTTAAAATACGTTTGACATACTTTTTACTTGTATGCTATAACATTGTGAGAAAGGGAGTAAATTACTACTTATATAGTGCACCCTACTAGTTTTGCATTTAAAATACCTAATTTTTAAAATATTAAAATCTTAAACACTTCATCCAAAATTAATTTAAATTAGTAAGATGCACTATATAGGTAATAATAGTTAATAAAAGAAATTATATTATG
>CANRPA010000062.1 GCA_947632395.1 uncultured Bacilli bacterium
TTAATATTTTATGAATAAATAATATCTTGATTTATCTCTTCTAAGGTTTCATCCATTATTGAATATAAATATGTATTAACACTTTTTTTACTTATCTTCTCTATATAAGTTTTATAACCATTTAATTGTTTTAAATAATTTTCATCGTTTATATTTTTTGTTTTGTAATCTATTATATTTATATAATCATCGTACTCCAACATTAAATCTATAAATCCATGTTTTATTTCGTTATCTTCATTATATATAAATTCATACTCCTTATAGCAATTAATATAATTAGTATCTATTTTACTTAAAAATTTTAACACATAAGGATTATTTGTATTTTTAAAATCTTCTGTTTCAAATATATAATGTAATCTAGTACCAATTTTCATATTTTCATATTCTTCTTTAGTTATTAGTTTATTTGTATGTTTAGAAAATTTCGATTGATTCAAAATTTTATACTTTATATTATTTTCTATATAATTTATCTTTTTATCTATCCTTTTTACACTATCTTTATAATTTACACTTTTTATGAATTCAAAATCTTTTGTAAGTTTTACTTTATCAAAATCTATATCTTTTATATATGGTTCAAGGACTGGTATTATAGATTCTAGCATGTCTATTATCTTATTATATTTTAATCTTTCTTCTACTGGTACTAATGAATTATATCCTTCCTTATTTTTATCGAGTGGACAAACTATTATAATTTTTTCGCGTGCCCTAGTAAGTGCGACATAAAATAATCTTATTTTTTCACTTATATTTTCTCTTTTTTCTTCTTTTAAAAGTAAATCTTTATATATTGTTTGTTTTACACCATCATCTATATATGGAGTTATTATATTATATTTTGAATCTACTATAAATTTGGCTTTACTATTTTCATCATTTGCTTTTTTACCTAATCCCGTGAAATAGCATATACTATACTCTAATCCTTTACTCTTATGTATATTTAATATTTTTACAGTATTACTACTTCCAGAATTTAGTGAATATTCAATTTTGCCATATGATATCATATCATCTAGGTATTTAGCAAACTCTATGGGTGTTAATGTTGTACCTGATAAATTAATACTTAAATTTTTTAAATAATCTAATCTAATCATAGTATCTTTTATATTATTTGTTGTTATTATTTTTTCATATATTTTAAACTCGTCTATTATTTTATTTATTAAGTCTAAATTAGATATTTCAAATATATTTATATTTTTACATTTTTTATATAATTCTGTATTATAAAATTTATTAGATTTTATAATATTAAATATTTCTTCGTCACTTAATCTAAATACAAATGATCTAGATACACTTGTATATAAATATTTAAAATCATCATCTATTTCATTTAAATTAACTTTAATTATCAAATTTATTAAATTTTTTATTACTAGTATATCTTCTCCAATAGTTAATTTTTCATTTTGTATTTGTTCTATTGGTACACCTATATATTCAAATATTTTTTTATATAAATCGAAACTTGTACCCCTATCCATTATTATAGCAAAGTCACTATATTTACACTCTCTTAAGGTATTTGTATCTTTATCTACTATTAAATATTTTGATTTTACTTTATCTTTTATATCGTAAGCTACTGTGAATGCTTCTATTTCATCTTCACTATAATCATTTATTTCTTTTTTGTCATATGTAAATATTTCCATATCATTATTTTGATTTGTCTTACAAGATTCTATATAATTTAAATTACCAAAATTCATTTGATGAGATTTTTTATATTCAGCATCCCCTACTTTTTCATCCATTATAAAATTAAATATTAAATTTATATTATTCAATACCTCTTCTCTGGATCTAAAATTTTTAAGTAAATCTATTTTTATCCCACCATTATTTTTAGAGTATTCGTTATACTTATTTTGAAAAATATATGGATTAGCATGCCTAAATCTATATATTGATTGTTTTATATCGCCTACCATATATACATTATTGTTTGAAATAAGGCTTATAAATTCTTCTTGAATATCACTTGTGTCTTGATATTCATCTACCATTATTTCATCAAAACTAGTTCTTAATTCTTCTCTAATTTTAGGATTTTCTTTTATAATTTTAATTGCTGTAATTGCAATATCTTGAAAAGTATATATATCATTTTCGTTTTTATATTTTGAAAAAATTTCATCATATTCCAATATTATCTTTATTATCGCACTTATATAAGGTTTTGTTTTAAGTATCGATTCCTTGATATCATCTACATTTTTAAACCTTGTTAAATCTTTTATTTCCTTTAATATTTTAGTAATGCAATCTTTATATTGTTTGAAATCTTCTGAACATTCATTATTTTTTCTTGGGCTTCCTATTTTTTCCAAATTTATCTTTATTTCATCATAAGTATTAGAATTTAATAATGGCTCTAAATTATAATCTTTTATATATTTACTATTTACCCTAGATACTAATTCCAAATAGTATGGTTTTATACTATTTTTTGTATCCATTAATAAATTTAAATACTGATTTATTACATTTTCTATATATGAGTCATTATAATGATTATCAATATAATTTTCTAAATATTCTTTTTTATTGAAAAGTAAACTTAATTTATCGGATATTTCTTTTACTATTTTTTTTATATCATCGTCTTTTTTAGTACAAAAATCATGTATTAATTTATTAAAATCTTCATCTCCATACGATTTTTCAAATATATAATCTAATATTTCCTTTGATTTTAATTCTTCTATTGATGAATCCATTATTGATATATTAGGTGATAAAAAGCAAGAAGTGTGATATTTCTTTACTACTGTTAAGGCAAATGAATCAAATGTTGTAATATAAGATGAATCTATATAATCTAATTGATCTTTTAAATTTGCCTTTTTTATCGCTTTTCTAATTCTTTCTTTCATTTCAGCTGCTGCAGCATTCGTAAACGTTAAAATTAATAATCTGTTTATATTCGTTCCACTTAATAATTTTCTGATTGTTCTTTCTGTTAGTACTGCAGTCTTACCACTTCCCGCACCAGCACTTACTATTATATTAGATCCTACTCTTGTTATTGCTTCTTCTTGATCTTTAGTGAATGCCATTATATCACTTCCTCTTCATCATTATATTTATCGCTTTGTTTTATTTTTACATAATCCTTTGATTTTTTAAAACATAAATCACTATAATCACAAAATTCACATCCTAAGTTTTCTTTATCGAATTTAGGATTAATATCAAAATTACAATTATAAATATTAGAAATTGTCTCATCTATTTTTTTCTTTGTTAAATTAATGATATCATCCATATTATCGTCACTAAGCATGTATTTTAGACTATTTGAACTAAAAGATCCATCTTTATTTGTTTTTATACCTTTTATAACTGAACTATCCATATAGTTACTATCAAATTTTTCAAGTATATCCTTATCAGTATTAGTAAATCCAATTAATTTTAAACTTTCTTCTTTTTCCTCAAGTGATTTATTATCAAGAGTTATATTTTGAAGATAAAAGCCAACAAATCTTACATTTTTCAAACTTTGTTTAGTAAGATACATGTATATTGGAAGTTGAAGCCCAATTCCGTAATCTATATATTTTAAACTTGGTGTTTTTACATAAGTTTTATAATCTATAATTGCTGCAAGTGTAGTCCCATTAAATGTATCATAAACTATTTTATCTATAACTCCCTTAAAATTAACCTTTTCTTTTAGTTTAACTAATACCTCTTTTTCCGTTTCTATCTTATTTAATTTAGAAAACTTATTTTGTTTTTTTAGTATTTCAATTAAATATTCCATATTTTCTATTGCTTTTTCTACAAAAAACTTATTTGATGGTTTAAGTTCAATATTATTATCAATGATATATTTATAAACAAATTCTCTTACATTTATATCTTCATATACTATTTTTTCAAGTACAGCGTGATATATACTACCTAAATCCATAGTAAATGTATCTTTAGTTTTCGTAAGACACAATATTTTATCTATATAAAATCTAAACGCACATCTATTGTAATTATCCATACTTGTGTAAGATAGGTTAAAACTACTTAAACTATTTAGATAATTATTTATTTTTTCTTTACTTATTTTAGTAAATGAGTTTGAATATGTATTATATGGAATATCGTAATTTGACATAAGCAAATCTAAATTACTTTCATGAGTACCAAATTTTATTAAATTATCTATCAAAACTGCAAGATGTATTGAATCACTAAGTTTACTATAACTTGTACTATAATCTATACTAACTTTCTCTGATTTAATGTTTAAATCATCTATTAAATTTGATGGGTAAAATTTAGTAAATGGACTTGTATTTTTATATGTAATTATTAAGTTTTTAATATTTTTTATGCATCTTATTGTATTTTCTTTTTCTCTTTTATTAATTTCTACTATACTATCCATATAATCAGGCTTAATTATATCACTTATATAATCCTCATCTTTTTTAAGTAGTGGTATAAACCCTTGATTAAATCCTAACATAAATACATATTCATCACTAAATAAATATGTTTTATAATCTACTACTTCTATCATGTTTGTATAAAGTGTATTTTCTATAAATGTATGTTTTAAATCATATTCAATTAATATTTTTAAATCGTTATAATCATCACACCATATATATTTATTACAAATATCTACAATTTCATTATAGATATTTGTATCTTTGTATTGTTCTATTGATTTTATAGCATTTTCTATACTTTGATTTAAGTTATTAAAAAATGTTTTTCCCACTATTGTAGATATTATAGGTATATCATTAAATTTATTTATCTTTAAATTGTAAAAACTAAATATTTTAGTTATTATATTTATATAATCATTATTTACATTTGTTAACTTTATTTTATTTATAGGTATACCTTCGTTTATTAAGTTTGAAATATATCTTGCGACAAACTCTACTTCTTCTTCTAATGTTTCTAATTCATATATTTTAGGTATATAGTTTTTATCCTTATCATTAATCTCTTCTATATCTAAATTTTTAAGTATGTATTTTTCTTCACCTTTAAGCATATAATTATATATAACAATATTTTTGTTTTTTATATATTCTTTAAATTTATTATTGAATATTAGTAAATTATTATTGATTAATTCTCTTTTTAATTTAGATAAAAAGTCTAATTTAGGTTCATTATATAATTTATCTTCTATATAATATAAATTATTTAAATATTCGAGTGCGACTTCGTATTTTATGTTATAATTTTTAATTAAATATAAAATTGTTTTTTCATCATAATCAAAGCAGTAATTTTTAATAAATTCTGACATAGTCATAAATTTTATATTAACTAACTTTTTTAAATTTTTTAATATTTGAATTTTACAATCGTTATCACAAATTATTATTGAATTATTTTTCAAAGTTTTAAGCATATAACCACCATTTAAATTATACATCATTTAAATTTTTAAAAAAAGTATTGACACCTTTAATATTTATATAGTATAATGTTAATTGTCCGAGAATTTAGGGCAAAAAAAATGCGGGTGTAGTTCAATGGTAGAACTCCAGCCTTCCAAGCTGATAACGTGGGTCCGATTCCCATCACCCGCTCCATTTTTTATAGGTTAGAACGAGCAAATCGTTTTAATATAGATTTAAATTTAAGTTTCAATGCGGAGAAACGATTAAATCTAAACGAATTAAGAGTGTCAATCACTCTTTTTTCTTGTGTTAAATCAGTATGACTATATACATCAAGAGTTGTACTTACTTT
>CANRPA010000063.1 GCA_947632395.1 uncultured Bacilli bacterium
ATAACAGTTTTTATTTTTTGAGTGTTTTCTCTTTTTTTATATAATTTTACATTTTCCCACATCTAGTTTACTACATCATAATAACTTTTTTTCTTGACTTAATTTAATATATATAATAGAATAAGTTCATAAGGAAAAAGGTATAAATCGATTGGAGGTTTATATGCAAAAAAAATTAGAGTTAATTAGATTTACTCTAACACCAAGTATGGCTTTAATTTTAATTAAATATAATAATATAAAGAAAGAATTACTTGAGGTGACAAAACTTTACAATCTAGATAAAAATAAAGAACTGCTATTAAAAATACTAGAGTTTCAAGATGAGTTAACACATTTAAAATTTGAATTTATTAAAGAATTTAGGGTTAGTAACAAAAAGCAAATAAAAGAATTTTTGAAGGAAAAAGATCAGTTATGATCTTTTTTATTGTATCTTTTGTGTAAAAAAAGGATTTTTAAAACTTTTGTAGAATAATATAGATAGAGGATAATTTATTCTAGTTTTGTCGAATCTGTATAAAAAATATTAAAAGCGTGCTAAATTAAATAAGAAGGTGAATATATGTTAAGTGTAATAACAGAATTTAGAAAAGGAATCCTATTTGTGAGATTGAAAGGAAATTTAAATAAGAATACAGTTTCAAAATTAAATAAAAAAGTTACAAATATTGTTAAAATGCATGGAATAAACAATATAGTATTTAATTTTTCAAATTTAAAATCGATAGACATAAAAGGAATAAATACTATATTTTATAATTATGAATTATGTAAAAAGAATAATGGTAAGAGTTTTATATGTGGTAATAATGACAATATAAGAGGTAGATTGAAAAAAAGTAGGTTAGTTAATTATTTATATGAAACGACAGATGAATTAAATGCAATGAAAATATTAAATATAGGGTGATAACTATGAAAGAACAAATTATAATAGAAAATCAAAATCTAATTTATTATGTAGCTAATTTCTTTAAAAATTATCCATATAAGGATGATTTATATCAAGCAGGCCGTCTTGGTATGTTAAAAGCATATGAAAAATATGATCCAAATTCTGATTGTAAATTTACAACATATGCATATTCATACATATTGGGAGAAATGAAAAAATTAGTAAGAGAAGATAAAGGTATAAAAATATCAAGAGAAATATCAAAACTAAATTTAAAAATAGAAAAAGCATATGTACTGCTATCACAAAAGTTGATGAAAGAACCTACTATAAATGAGATAGCAAACTATCTTGAAATTCCAGAATATTATGTATCTGAAGCAATTTCAAGTTTAAATAAAATAAAAAGTATAGATGAACCTATAAATAGTGATGGTAAAGATTTAACACTCCAGGATGTTATAGGTGAGTCAGAAAATATAGATGATTTAATATTACTTAAAGATAGTTTAAAAAAATTAAATAATGAGGAAAGATTTATTATAGATAGTAGGTATAATGATGATTGTACTCAAGAGGAAGTAGCAAATAAACTTGGAATTAGTCAAGTTCAGGTATCTAGAAAAGAGAAAAAAGTATTAGAAAAACTAAAATATCAAATGATTAGCTAATAAAATAAAGTTTTTAGTTAAAAAAAAATAAAATTTATTGAAACAATAAAATATTTGTGTTATAATCTATATGTGGTTTTTGGAGTAGTACTCAAGAGGCTGAAGAGGCGCCCCTGCTAAGGGTGTAGACCGGGCAACTGGTGCGAGGGTTCAAATCCCTCCTGCTCCGCCATTTAGATTTTAAAATCGTTTATACGATTTTTTCTTTTCTTTTTTTTTTTAATATGATATACTATTAATGATAAGTGAGGTATTAATTATGATTGATTACAATAACAAAAATTATTACGAAGTACTAGGTGTAGATATGAATGCTTCTCCTGAAAGAATAAGGGAGGCATATGAAAGAGCAAAAAAAATTTTTATTTATAAAGGATTCGTAGAAAAAATAGAAGAAGCTTATAGAATTTTATCTGATAAAAATGAAAGAGAAAAATATAATATAAAGTTAAATGAATCAAAAATGTCCGATGAAGAAAAAGAAAAATATAAGAAATTGGAAGAATTAAAAAATAAATATAATGATTCTATAGATGAAATAAGTAAACTTTATGATGATGAAATTTATGAATATTTGAAGCAAAATATTCAAAATAATCCAAATATGCCCGAAAAATTAAGAAAATATAGAGAAAAATATAATGAAGCAGTTAAACTTATTAAAGAAATAGAAGATCTTTGTAATGAATTAAATATAAAATCTGGAATTGAAAACTTAGATATTACTATTAGTAAATTTAAAGAAAGAGAAGAAAAACAAATACGTGATGGTTTGGAACTTACTAAAAAATATTATAAAGAAACTTTGTTAGAAATAGGTAAACTTTATACTTCAGAAAATTTTAATGAAAAGAATGAGAAATGGGTCAATTTGATATCAGATGCAAAAACTTATTATTCCCAAATAGTTGTTCTTAGTAATATGTTAGGTATGAAAGTTGACATTATATTTGTTGATGATTATTTAAAACAACAAAAAACTAATAAGTTAAATCAAGATGAGACTAAGCTAGAACGTAAATACTATAATAAACTTTATGAATTGGTTAACATATATAGAAAAAATAAAGATGGAAAATTAAGTGAAGAAGATTATAATGAATGGCAAAATAAAATGGAAAGTGTTAAGCAAATTTATGATGAAATGATTGAATTTTATAAAAAAAATAATATTACAAAACCTTTCCTATCACCAGAAGATATACTTCATAGAAATAATATACCAATAAATCCCGAAAAAATAGAGAAAAATGTTGAAGAAATATATGAAGAATCAAAATATATTCAAAAAGGATTAAATCCAAATAATGAAACTCTATTTGATGAAATGGTTAAAACTTATAAATTTAATCAGAAAGCGCATAAATTAATTTTAACTGCTGTAGGAGCAGGTTTAGGTTTTACACTATTAATTTCACCAATTGGTGGTTTTGGAATAGTGGGTTCAGCTATTGGTTCAGTATTATGTGGAAAACTATTTAATTTTATAACAAAAAAAATACAAGATGGAAATAAATTTAAATTAACAAGGGAAGGATATGCTGGTATAATAAAAAGTATAAACACACAAGAAAGTATAATAATTCAAAAACAAAATGAACGATTAAAAAGACAAATAGAAAAATTAGCTAAAACAGGTAGTGATAATTTTGAACTTGAAGTAGCAAAATTAAAATATAAAAATTATGTTAATTTGTTAGGACAAAGAATAGAAATAAGAAAAGCAACTAAATCAAAAAATGGTGAATTTACTGCTAATAGTTTAAAATTGGCTGCTCTTAAACAAGAATATAATAGAGCAAAAAAATTTTTGAGTGACGTAAGTAAAACAATAGATAGAGAAAATATGAAAAAAGATGTGTTCGCACAAGATATAGATTTTGATGCTATAAAATATAAGAACTTAACTATTGGAAATTTTTTAATAAAACAACAGATTAATAAAAATAAAAAGTTAAAGTTGACACAGCATAGTGGACATACTATCGTTCCTGAACAAGAAAATGAAATAGATTCAGTAAGAACTAGATAATTGTGATAATATAAAAATATAAAGTACAAAAACTTTTAATTATTAGTTTTTGTTCTTTTAATATAAAGAAAGAGGGGCTAAATATGAAGAATATATATGAAGAAATATTTGAAAAAGAGAAGTATCTTATAGAACTTGCAAGTCATAAATTATTAAATATTTATTATTTAAGAGATAATGATGAATTGAAAAATTTTTACTTAGATAAGTTAAATACATTTGAAAATGAGTATGAAAAAAATGATTTAATAAAAGAGGTTATAGTAGTTATTAACAACATAATAAATAAAATAGATGAACTTAACGATTCATATAATAGTGGAAGTGAAGTAGATGCCAATTCCATTTCTAAATATTTTTTATACAGTCAATTGAATAGTAAATTAGATAAGGATAATATTTTACTTAGAGAACAGGTATTAAAAAATGTTAGCAAGAACACTATAAATTATGATGATTATGATTACTTAACTGAACCAAAATAAAAAGTAGCTTTTAAGGAGACTGCTGAAAAAGTAGTTAAAATTAAAACTGATATTTAGAATTTAATTTCTAGTTATCAGTTTTTTTATGATTTTATAAAAAAGTTGCAAATATAGTCTATTATTTACCTTATATTTTTATTCTTTTCTTCATTTAATTTAATTATTCGTCTCATATTAGCTAAAAAGAGCGTAGTTGCCCCTTGTATTGTTATTCCTAATTTTCCACAGGCATTTGCATTGCCATAATCATAGTTATTTTTCAACTCAGCATTTTTTGCTTCTATTTTATATCTTTCCTTATATAATGTTTTAAATTCTTCTGTTTCCATATAATCCATTTGTTCAATATGAATATCTTTTTTTATTGTTACATTATATGTTTTGAATTTCGCTCCTTCTTTATAACAACCATCTCTAAAAGGACAATGTTTGCACTTTTCAACATCAAAAAAATAATTATCTACTTCACTAAAGTTATTATGCTTGTTACCTTTTTGATGACATTTCTTTATTGCCATATGACCTGCCTTGCAAACATACATGCCAGCATCTTTATTATACTCAAAGCCTTCTTTATTTTTTCCATTACCATGAGTTACTGACTTACTTAATTTACTAACGTTTTTTATATTATTTGCATTACAATATTTTAAATTTTCTTCTTCAGAATATGCACCATCACCTATAACCGCTTCAACTTCTATACCATTATCTTTGCTTTTTTCTATTAAATCAATTAATTCTTTTTCATCAGTTTTTTCTCCTGTAGTTATAGTTGTTGCCGTAATAATTCTTTCTGGTGTCATAGCTATATGGGTCTTATATCCAAAAAATGATGTATCTGCTGTCTTATGACCTATCTTCGCATCTTGGTCTTTGGAATATTCTATTTCATATTCTGTATCCATCATTGTTTCTTCTAATAAATCTACTTGTTCTTTTATTGATGGTAATTTGGTAAATCTTTTATCATTTTTTATTATTTTTAAAAGTTCTTTTGTATATTCTATTTGGTCTTCTAGTAATCCTGTTGCTTCTCTTTTTTTAGGCATTTTATCATGCATACTCTCATCTATTTTATAAACTGATTTTCTAAGTTCTTTAGCTTGTCTTATTAATTCTTCTCTTGGTGATATATGACTATACATTGCGTTTGTATGGGTTGAATCTACTATTAATTTATTTTTAACTTCTATTAATCCTTTTTCTATTGCTATTTCTACTGTCTTACTAATTAATTTATTCATTAAATTATTGTCATTATCTAATAATCTTTCACGACGAAATACTGTTAATAAACTTGTATCTATTAACTTCGTTTCTTCGGGTTCATATCCTAAAAAATATTTAAATAACATATCTGTTTTTGTTCTTTCAACTAAACCTCTGTCTGATAATT
This sequence comes from uncultured Bacilli bacterium, assembly GCA_947632395.1. Lineage (GTDB taxonomy): Bacteria > Bacillota_I > Bacilli_A > RF39 > UBA660 > UMGS1613. Next base: position 5,486 of record CANRPA010000063.1, read on the forward strand.
TATAGTATGTTTTTAAAAGTAAGTATTTAAACATTCTTATTACATCTTCACTTGTTCTTCCCATAGTTGTTGAATATTTATCTTTTAACATTTCTACTACAAATGAAAAATCTACCATTTCATTTAGTTGTCTCCAAAAATT
>CANRPA010000064.1 GCA_947632395.1 uncultured Bacilli bacterium
AACGATTTTTATGTCTAGTAAGACCTTCTTCTAAATGATGATATTGTCTAGATAATTCATTTAATCTTATATAAATATCTTCATCTGTATAATTCCTATCAGGAATTGAACCTTTCCAAAATAAATTAGTTAATTTAATGCAGTCTTGTTTATCAGTTTTTGTTTTACGAATAGTCTTAGATATTTCTTTTCCAATTAAAGGATTAAAAACAATAACATGATAATTATTTTCTTTGAAAAATCTTTCTGGTGCTTTGTGATAGATACCAGTTGCTTCCATAACAACAGTTAAGTTATCTTTTATGTTTAAATCAGAAATATAAGAATCTATTTTTTTGAAATTAGATAAGTTATGTAAATATTCAATAGGTTCTAATAAAACGTCACCAACATTACTAGATAACATAAACATGCTTTTACCTTTAGCAACATCTAGTACTAATACATACTTCATATAATACTTCCTTTCCTAGTTTGACTCTTAGTGCTTACCATTATCTTATCATGCGGTTTATATGGATTCTTTAGACCCCACTTTCTAAGACTAGATTAATAATAAGATAAGAGACGGGCAGTCAAATTATGGATTCACAGACCCTTGGTACAATCTGCCCAAACTCAAACCGAATTTTTTGTTCTTTTCTTATAAGAAAAGAACAAAAAATATTCTATCATAAACCAATGAATATTTCTTCATCAATTTACATTTTAAAGTATACATGGTACAATTAATTTAAAGAAAGAGGGCTTAAGTTATGAAAAAGATACCATATGGCATAATAAATTTTAAATCATTAATTGAAGAAGATTATTATTATGTAGATAAAACAATGTATTTAGAAAAATTAGAAAATGTAGGAAAAACTTTATTTTATTTAAGACCAGGAAGATTTGGTAAAAGCCTATTTACAAGTGTTTTATATTATTATTATGATATAAATAATAAAGATTTATTTGAAAAATTATTTAAAGAAACATATGTTTATCAAAATCCAACTAAAGGAAAAAATAATTATTATATTTTAAAATTTGATTTTTCAGGAATAAATGAAAATAAGGAAAATGAAGAATTAATTGAAAGCTTTAAAGCTTGTGTTATTTTGGGAATAGATGATTTTATAGATAGATATAATATAAAATATGAATATAATAAAGATGTACCAGCAGATGATATGTTAAAATATTTTTTAAATTTTATTCAAGGCTTAAAATTAGAACATAAGATATATATAATAGTAGATGAATATGATAATTTTACTAATGCAATTTTAGAAGGAAGTGCTGATAAATTTATAAAGATTGTAACAGGAACAGTTAAAAGTTTCTATGCCAATATTAAAATATTTATAAAAGAAGGAATAGTAGAAAGATTTTTTGCTACTGGAATATGTCCAATAACCTTAGATAGTATGACAACAGGATTTAATATAGCAACTGATATATCAACAGATATAAGGTTTAATAGTATGATAGGTCTAACTCATAATGAAGTAAAGGATTTAATAAATAAAGTAGTAGAAGAAAAAGACAGGGAAGAAATATATAATTTAATGGTAAGTAATTATGATGGATACTTATTTAATAAAAATGCAGATGAAAGAGTTTTTAATGCAACTTTAGTTATGTATTTATTAAATTATTATGAAGCATTTAAAAAAATACCAGAAGAATTAATGGATAAAAATATTGTAACAAATTATGGAAAAATTGGAAAATTATTAAAATTAAAAGAAAATGATTATTATAATGAAATAATTGATGAATTATTAAAAAATGATGAAATAACTGGGGAATTACAAAATAATTTTAATTTAGAATTAGATATAAGTAAAAATGATTTAATAAGTTTATTATATTATTTTGGCTATTTAACAATAGGTGAAGATAATTTTGGCTTAATAAAATTTAAAGTACCAAATAAAGTAATGAAGGAAGCCTATAATAATTATTTTATTGAACTGTTAAAAATAGCAAATATTCAAATAGATTCAGTTAAGATAAGAGATATAATAGAAGAAATAGTAATGGAAAATAAAATAGAGAAGTTAAGTAAATATGTTGAAGAAATATTAAAGTTAAGTGATAATAGAATTTTTATGAAATTTGATGAAAAGTATATAGAAGTAATTTATTTTAGTTTATTAATGAGGAATAATTATTTTGATGTATATACAGAATATCCAAATAAAAATGGTTATATAGATGTTTATTTAAAAAGCAAAAATGAGTTAATGAAAAAAAATATAATGATTGAATTAAAAGATATTAAGAAGAAAGATTATAATGAAAAATTATTAAAAGAAAAAATAAAAGAAGGAAAGAGTCAATTAGAAAATTATAGTGAAGATAAAAGGCTTGGTAATCCTTTAAAATATTTAGTAGTATTTGTTGGTAATGAATTAAAGCTAGTAGAAATGGTGTAATGAATAGTGTATGCTATTCTTTTTTGGATAATGAAGAAAATGAAGAATACTTAGTGACTTTTAAATAAATATTTGATAAAATTAATTTAAAGAAAGAGGGCTTAAGTAATGAAGAAGATACCATATGGCATTATAAATTATAAAGATTTAATATTAGAAAATTATCTATACATAGATAAAACAATGTACTTAGAAAAATTAGAAAATGCAGGTAAAACATTATTTTATTTAAGACCAGGAAGATTTGGAAAAAGTCTATTTACTAGTATGATGTATTATTATTATGATATAAATAGTAAAGATTTATTTGATAAATTATTTAATGGATTATATGTTCATGAACATCTAACTGAAAAAAGAAATAGTTATTACATTTTAAAATTTGATTTTTCGGGAATAACATCAGCAAATAAAAATGAAAAAGAACTTGAAGAACAATTTAATAATAAAGTAATTAGTGGGATAAAAAATTTTGATAATAATTATAAGTTTAATATAGAAGCAAAGGGAGAAACTACAAATCAAATAATTGTAAATTTTTTAGATGATTTTAAGTCTTTAGATTTAGAAAATAAAATATATATCATAATAGATGAATATGATAACTTTACTAATGCAATATTAGAAGGAAATGCAGAACGTTTTAAAAATATTGTGGGAAATGAAGGATTTATAAAAGCTTTTTATGCCTCAATAAAAGAGTATATTGGTTTAGGAGTAGTAGGAAGATTTTTTGCAACAGGAATATGTCCAATAACATTAGATAGTATGACAACAGGATTTAATATAGCAACAAATATATCAAACTATGAAGAATTTAATAGTATGATAGGTTTAACTCATAAAGAAGTAGATAATTTATTAAATGAAGTAGTAGAAGAAAAAAATAAACGAGAAGAAATAAAACAAATTATGATTAAAAATTATGATGGCTATTTATTTAATGAAGATGCTAAAGAAAAAGTATTTAATGCAACTTTAGTAATGTATTTATTAAACTATTATCAATTATATAAAAGTATTCCTAAAGATATAATGGATAGTAATATTGCTTTTAATTCTGGAAAAATAGATAATTTAATTGAATTAAAAAATAATAGTTTTTATAAAGAATTATTAAATGAAATAATGGAAAATGAACATATAAAAGGTATCTTAAAAAATAAATTTGATTTAACACGTGATTTAGAAAGTGATGATATAATAAGTTTATTATATTATTTTGGTTATTTAACAATCGAACCAGATATATATGGAGGATATTATTTTAAAATACCAAATGAGGTAATGAAAGTATTATATGGAAATTATTTTACTAAAAAATTAAAAGAAAGTGGAATAGGATATGATAATAAAACTATTAGTGAAATAAGTAGAGAATTAATAACAGGTAATATTGATAAATTAAATAATTATGTAAGTGAAGTATTAAAAAAATTAGATAATAGAGATTTTATTAAAATAGATGAAAAAGGAATAAAAATAATTTATTTTACAATGTTACTAAATAATGAATACTATAATGTATATAGTGAATATGTAAGTAATAATGGATATATAGATATTTATTTAGAAAAGAAAAATCCAAATATACCTAATAATATAATGATTGAATTAAAATATATAAAGAAAAAAGATTATAGTGAAGAATTATTAAAAGAAAAAATAGAAGAAGGAAAGAGTCAATTAGAAAGTTATAGTAAAGATGAAAGACTTGGCGATCCTTTAAAATATTTAGTAGTATTTGTTGGTAATGAATTAAAGTTAGTAGAAAATGTGTAAAGAATAATGTAAAGTTATTCTTTTCTTGACCGTTACGAAAAACGGTTCAGGCCACGTGCTTCAGCAACGTAAAACCCTTGTAGGGTTAAGAGGCAATTTATTGCCGCAATTCGGCAAAAATGTAGTATAATAACAAACCAAGTGAGGCGGTTTGTAATGAGAAAGTTAAGTCATGTGCAATATGATATAGAATATCATATAGTATGGACAACAAAATATCGATATAAAGTATTAAATGGAAGAATAGCAGAAAGATGTCGAGAATTAATAAGACAAAGTTGTAATAGTATGAATGTAAATATAGTAAAAGGAAGTATAGGAAAAGAACACGTACATTTGATGGTATCATGTCCACCGAACTTATCAGTATCAAAGTTAGTGCAACAATTAAAAGGGAAGACATCAAAGGTATTATTAAGCGAAAACAATTCGTTAAGAAGAAGATATTGGGGACAACACTTATGGGCAAGTGGATATTTTTGCCGAAGTGTTGGTTCAGTAACAAAAGAAATAATAAAAGAATATATAGAGAATCAGCAAGATGAATATGATGAAAGTTTTAAGATAGTTGGGTGAGTTTACTCACTAAATGTGCTTTCAGCACCTAGAACAAGCCACGTAATTTATTGCGTGGTTCTTGACTTTTAATAAGGTATTTTTTATAATTTTATTATTAAAAAAAGTTATTTAGAGGTTTAAAATGAATGAAGAAAAAATTAAAAAAGCTAGACAATTTTGTCAAGAAGTAAAAAAACTTGCTGAAAAATATAATTTGCCTTTTTTTGTTGTAACTGATGGAGCTAGTGCGATATCTAATAATGGATGTCCTGCCATAAAAAAGGCAAGAGATAATCATATTTTATGGGAAAAGCAAAATGGATATGATCCTTCTCTAGATTGGAGTAAAAAAGATGAAAATATTTAAAAATAATAAATGTTATGTTGAAGCCAAAGATTTGTTAAATTTTCCTGTGCCTGATTTTATTAAAATACCAGCTTATTTAAAAGAAGATGGGATTGTAAAATTTGAAAGTAAAGAAGAAGTTGAATATTTAAAAAACAGAAATGATATTATAAATTATAATGAAATAGCAAATTTATCTTCAAGTGAATTAAATGATAAAATTGTGGAAGTTAGAAAACAATATCAAAAATTAGCATTGAAATGGTTAGAATCTAATAGATATGGTAGAGAAAAATTAAATAAAGATGAAAATTATCAGAAAGAGATTAAAAATTATATGACTATTTATTCGAGTCTGCTTGATTATATAAATAATAAAAATATTATTGATTTTAGAATGAAGAATATTGAATTAGTTTATAGGACTCAAAGTATCCCAAGAGAAGAGCAAGAGGTAGTAGAGACTAATAATTATGCAGAAGATGGTTTT
>CANRPA010000065.1 GCA_947632395.1 uncultured Bacilli bacterium
GACAGACAGACAGACAGACAGACAGACAGACAGACAGACAGACAGACAGACAGACAGACAGACAGACAGACAGACAACCATTAATTTCTGTTATTATACCTGTTTACAATGTTGAAAAATATCTTGATAGATGTGTGAAAAGTGTCATTAATCAGATGTATAAAAATTTGGAAATAATTCTTGTGGATGACGGTTCAACTGATAATTGCCCGCAAATGTGTGACGCTTGGGCAGAAAGAGACAGTAGAATTATAGTCATGCATAAAGAAAATGGTGGCGTTTCATCGGCTCGCAATATAGGATTAGACTATGCAACCGGTCAGTATATAGGGTTTGTTGATGCTGATGATTATATATCACCCGAAATGTATAGTTCTCTACAAAAGAATATTGAAATTAATAAAGCGGATGTTTCAATTTGTAATTTTTTCAGAGTTACTGATATCAAACAATTAGAAGACGATATTCTTTATACATCAAAAATTTATGAGAATGAAAATATTTTAGAAAATTATTTTAAGGATATTTTAACAAATCCTGCTGTTATGAATAAGTTATATACAAGTATTGTAATAAACAGTAAAAAAATAAGATTTAATGACAAAATATGTATTGGAGAAGATTTTGTATTTAACTATTTAGTTTTTAAAAATTCTCATATAGTTTCTACTATTAAAGATAATCTTTATTATTATACTATTTCGAGAGATGACTCGGCAACATTTAGTGTAAACGAAAATACTATAAATCGTTTTAATAATACAAAAAATATTTTAAAGGATTATGGTAAGGATAGTAAAATTTATTATATATTGTTAAAAAAATACGCTTCAGAGCTCTTATGCTGTCTAAGAGAACTATTAAGGACAGAAAATAAAAAGATGATTAATTTAAATTATAATCAAATTTGTCATGAAATAAAAATTTATAAAAAAGAATTTTTAAAGCTAAATATAACAAGATTTAATAGATTGAGTATAAAAATAATAAGTATTAATTCTAATATTTTTAAATTGTTTTATACTATTTTTTTAAAATTAAAACATCTAAAAAGTCAAGCAGTAAGCACTAAAAATCAGAAACGAAATTTTATTATATAAATCAAATATTTAAAATTATTCGATAAAACAAAAACTTGCAACAATTGTGCTTGATGTTTCACCAAAACTTTTTAAAAATTTATTATGACATGTTTAATAATAGAGGAAATATAAATGATTATTTTTATTGCAATTATAGCTTTACTTTGCTTGTATAAAATACAATTCTCATTTTCTGATAATATTAAGTCATATATGACTTGTAAAGTATCCTGCTTTATATGTTATTATAAGTATAGATGTTACTTTGCTGATTTGTATACCATTTGATTATTTTATGAAAAAGCTTGATAAGTTATTCTTTTAACAAGGAAAAACAATTTTTAATAAATAATTTAAAAGAAATCGGTGATATTAATTGAATAAAAAAAGAACGGATATTTCTAAATCAACAGAGAGAAAAGTAGGAACCATTCTTTCCTATGTGGGAATGGCTCTCAGCGTAGCAATCAGTCTGTTATATACCCCATATATGATAAGAACAGTTGGACAAAGTGAATACGGATTATACAATACTTTATCCTCAATAATTGGTATTATTGCAATTTTAGAACTTGGATTTACAAGTTCATATATAAAATACTATTCAAAATATGTTCATGACAATGAATACGACAAATTAAAAAGCTTTAATACATTGTTTACAACTATTTTCACAATAATAGCATGTATAACTTTAATTTTAGGATTGTTATGTTCATTTAATCTTAAACTAATTTATCATAATGGCTTTACAAATAGTGAGTATAGAGAAGCAAAAATAATGCTTATTTTAATGTCAATATCAATGTCTATAGGATATGCTACAACTATATTTCCATGTTATGTTGGTGCTCACCAACGCTTTATTTTTTCAAAGGTTCTAGGTTTAATAAATACACTATTAACGGTTTTGTTAAATATTATTTGTTTAATATTGGGATATGGCGTTATGGGAATAGTAGTAGTTTCACTTATTATTACTATTATGAGCAGATTAATTCATATATATTATTCAACGAAAAAATTGGATTTAAGATTTGATTTTAATTATAAAAATATTGAAAAAGGATTGTTTAAAAAAGTATTTAATTTTTCTGGTTTAATAGCAATAAATATTTTCGTCGACAAGGTTAATGCAGGGCTTGATGCAATTATCTTGGGAAGGTTTTGTGGAACTTCCATTGCAGGAATATATGCTGTTGGTTCTGCATTGAATACAATGAACACCAATTTTTCTACTGCTATTTCAGGTATTTTTACATCGCATATTCATGAATTAGTTAATAGTTATGAAATGGATTCCAAGGAACAGAGAAAAATATTAACTGAATTTTTTACTAAGGTTGGACGTATACAGTTTTTGCTAATGGCTCTTATTTGTTCAGGCGTAATTATTTTTGGAAGACAGTTTATTTATTTTTGGGCAGGAGAGGGATATGAAGATGCATATTATGTTGCATTGTTATTAATTGTACCGGGTATTATTCCGCTAATTCAAAATGTTGGTATAGAAATACAAAGAGCTGAGAACAGACACCATTATCGTTCTTATATATATGGAGTGATGGCGTTAATTAATCTCATTATTAGTATAATATTTTGCCAGTTTTTGGATGCTGTCGGTTGCGCGCTCGGTACATGTATTGCTGTAGTAGTTGCTAACGGAATAATAATGAATATTATTTATCACAAAAAGATAAATATTGATATGATATATTTTTGGAAAAATATATTGAGGCAGACTGTAGGAATGATAATTCCATTTATTTGTGGAATATTGATAATGAAATTTTATGAAATTGATTCAATTATTAAATTGATTGCGGGTATTGCTGTTTATTCATTAATATATTGTGTCTTTGTGTGGTTTTTTTCAATGAATAATTATGAAAAAAATATTATAAAGGATGCTATATCTAAAATATTTAAGAAAGCTAAGGTTTAAATATGTTTGACTATAAAAGAGTTGCATTATTACTTTATAAAACTTTACTGAATACACTGCCGTTAAAAAATTATATTATTTTTGAAAGCTTTCCTGATTTTTCAGATAATACAAAAGCTGTTTTTGACGAGATGCTGAAAAGAAAATATAATGAGAAATATAAATTAATATGGATTACACATAAGAATATAAAAATAAATAAAAAAATAAAGAATGTAAATAGTATATATCGTTGGAATCACTCACTTTTCTATCATTTAAAAAGAACATATTATTTATCCAGAGCCGGGTTAGTTATAACATGTAATATGTTTTTGAAAAAATATTCAAATAAGCAAACTCATTTTCACTTATCTCACGGCGCAGCAATTAAAAATAGCAGTGCATATTATCGTTATCCGGATACAATTAATAAAGCGTTGTGTATATCAGATTATTTGGGGGAAACCGATTCTGTTAGTCTTAATTTCCCTAAGGAAAGGCTTGTACCTTTAGGCTATCCTAGAAATGATGAATTGTTTAAAAATAGAGATATTCAATCACTGTTTAATGATAATAATTTTAATAAAATAGTTTACTGGATGCCGACGTTTCGTCAATATAAAGGATTTTGTGATATTAATATATACAGTGATATTTCAATTCCTATAATATATAAACCAGAGGCGGCTAAAATAGTTAATGAATGCGCAAAGGCAAATAACGTTTTAATTGTAGTAAAGCCCCATTTTGCACAAGATATTTCCAAAATAACTAAACTGAATTTAACTAATATAATTTTTATTAATGATGAATTTTTCAGCAAAAATAAAATAACTAACTATCAGTTTCTCGGAAATTGCGATGCTTTGTTGACTGACTATTCATCGGTATATTATGATTATTTGTTATGTGATAAACCAATCGGTTTATGCTGGGAGGATTATGATATATACAATAAAAACGTAGGCTTTGTTGTAGATATGGATACGGTAATGGCGGGAGGAGAAAAAATTTATACAACAGAAAATTTATGCAATTTTATTTCTCACGTCGCAAACGGAGAAGATGTTTTAAAGGAGCAAAGAAATAAACTTTGTAGCCTATTACATAAATATCGGGATAATCAATCTTCCAAACGTGTTGTTGACTATATAGAAGAAAATTACTTGAAATAGCAGAGTTATTATAGTTTTAAGCGGATATGAAATAATTTTGATTTTGTCTCATTTTTGAATAAAAAGTAATTTTAATGCAGAATGTAAAATTTCTTAATACTGCATTTATTAAAATAATTTAAGTAAATTAATTTTACTCTTATTTAATGATTTGCACACCCATAATGTTGTTTAGCTTTTGGGGATGTATGTCAATACTGTTTTTTAGTGATTTAAAAGTAATAATTTATTAGAATAAGAAAAAATAAATTATGGATAACGTAATGACAAATAGAGAATAAAAAGCCTGTTTGAGACTTCTTCAAATATTATGTAAACATCCTGAAAGGTGTAGAATAGAAACAATTTTTTTATGCCAAAGTACAAATTAAGCATGGAGCAAAGCAAAAGCCGCAATCAAAGAAAAATTACAGGAACTGATGTCAGAAATGCAGGTAAAGGATATGAATGACATCAACAGTCTGTTCAAGGAAATGGTTGGAGATATCCTTGAAAACGGACTTGAAGCGGTGCTCGATGAAGAGCTTGGTTACAACAAGTACGATTACAGAAATAAAGACACTTCAAACAGCAGAAACGGTTACAGCACAAAGACAATGAAAACAAGTTTCGGAGATGTTGAAATA
>CANRPA010000066.1 GCA_947632395.1 uncultured Bacilli bacterium
ATAAAGGATAATCAACAGTTATCCTAATAATATAATTGAACTAAATTTAAGCATCTATAATAATGCTGTGGAGTATTATATGGACAATCAGAATATTTGTTATAATAGAAAGCTTTTTATTGAAAAATTAACAGAAAGAATAAAGCAAAACCCATCAGGAATTTATTGCTTTTTAGGCAAAAGTGGAGTAGGAAAGGAATTTGTTTTACAAAATATTGAAAATAATCTTGGAAAACATTTTTCATATCATAAAATAATTGCTGATAGTATATATAGCAAGAAACTTAATGTTTCTAAATTAAACTATAGTTTTGAAATTTCTTTACAATTAAAGGGGTTAGTTGGATTAGCTCTGTCATTTCAAAATAATGATTTGACAAAAATAAATTATATTATTGCTAATTTAAAAACAATAGCAAGAAAAAAACATGTTTTTATTTCTGCTGTAAATTATGATTGTCTTTCTAGTGAAGGTAGAGAATTCCTGTCGATATTAATAAACAATCAACAATTTATTGAACAAAAACTAAAAAAAGAAATTACAATCATTGTAACTAGTAATAATGATTATTTTGATAACTATAGAAATGTAAATCGTATTCGATTTTACGATTATTCTAAAGCAGATTTATATGATTACATGCTAAATGAATTAAAATGTTCTTCTAACGACTTGACTAGAAAAAAGATAAATGAGATTTATAAATTATGTGGGACTAATTTTGATTTAGTTAATTGTTATTATAAGTACCTGTTGCATACGGAATCGAATGTATCAATTTCAACGATTGTTGACGAAAAATTACGATGCTATATTTCAGCTGGTTTGAAATACAATATTTCAAGGGAAACCCTAAGAAATATCATATATATTGCTGCTGACAGTATATCTACATTTACCCCTCATATGATTGGTAATATTGGTGAATCAAATGAAATGAACACAATCACAAATAGTCTAAATTGTGCATGTGAGGAATATATTCTTGAAAGGTATCAACAAGAAGAACAAATAGAATTTGATAATTTTCTATTCATTTCTAATGAAGAAAAATCTTATATATGTAAAACTACTACTTTCAGTCATGAAAATATAGTAATTAAATATTATAATTATTTATCTGTATATGCAGAGGATGAGTATTTTCAACGAGCACAGTATCTTTATCGATATTTTAAAAAAGTAAATAAAGAAATTTTTTCACTTCTGATACTTGCTCTATCTAAAGCATACATGCTAAATGATTATATTGAAATAAGTTGTATTGATAATTTTATTAACACGACAAATGTTAATATCAAAATTATGAATACATATAATTGCATTAAAAACGCCTATTTATATCACTATAATAATGAATTAAAAAAATCTAATGAAATAATAAAGGTCATAAGTTTTGATACAATGACAGATATAGCAATCTCAGAAATTCGCCGGTTAAAATTCAAGAACGGACAACTAGGGTATATTCTTAATAGAAGTGAATTGGATACACTATTACAACAGTTAAATGATTATATTGACCATGGACTATTTGTATTTAAAAACAATATTTTTTCTTCAAAAGAGGAAAGAATATTGGAGATGAGAATTATTTTTGATATTGCTCCATATGCATTGGATTCTCAAAATGATGTTGAAACATTTAGAATTTTATATGATAAAAGTCTGCTATTAGAAAATCAAATTCAAAAAACCAATATAAAGAATAGTTACACAGAATATATAGTTAATATTTTTAACCGTAAAGCATTTCTCTTCGCATCACCAGCTGTTGCTCTTATGCATTATGAACAAGCAGAATCTTTTTTTCGTGAAAATAATATTAATAACGAGTTAGCTATTACACTTTCATCTAAGGCAGGAATGAACATTTCATTAAGAAAATATAGTGATGCAATAATTAATTCAAAAGAAGCACTAAATATTATAAAAAACAATAAGATAAAAATTAATCAAATTGAAAAAATATATAACAATTTATATATAGCACAATTTTTAAAATATGAAATAAATACAGACTCAATAAAAGATATTAATAAATATGCATTAAACATCATAAAAAAATTGAACCGCCTCTTAAACAAGAAACCAAGCGGAAAAAATCATGTAATATTAACAAATATTGCTTCATTATATTTATATATTGGCGACATTCAGCAATATAATAATACCAAAACACGGTTAGAAAAATCGCTTAATTGCGAAGATGTTTCCGATATTGATAATAATCGTGTTAATGATTTCTATAGATATCATTTCGCTTGGTTTGAATTTTATCGTCTTTTAATAAATAAAAAATGGGATAAGTGTAATACAGTATTAGAAAAATTATCAGGATTTTACCCAGCTATTTTTCACGAGAGTAAAAAAATGAATTTGCGTATAAAAGCTGCAGAAAATCTAGTTAAAGATAAGAAAATTCCTTCTGCAAAAAAGTACTGTTTAAATTTTTTAGAATATGCAAAAGCACCGCAACATTATTTTTCTAGAGGTCTTTTGCTATCTGATTTGCAATTTACGTCATTTGATTGATTTATATTTGTTAATGCTGCCAACAAAGAAAAAATCTTGTTATAATTTAAACCTAATATATTTATAAATAAATATGCTATTGAACTATGTCTTGTAAGATATGGAGAACCAGCGATATCAATAAGATAAAATTTACCATTAGATTCCACTCTATAATCAAAACGGGCATAGTTTTTAATGTTTAATAATTTTGCAGCTTTTTCTGTAACTCTCATAATATTATCACATACGCTGTCGTTCATATATTTTGACAAATCTGCGAACGCATAACTATTAGAATCTGATATTTTGGAAGTTAAAATGCTGGATCCATTTATTTCTAAAGCTATTGGTTGAAAAGCATAGTAATTCCCCTGCAAATTGATTACAAAAGTTTCGCATTCTATCCCCTCTATATAATCTTGAATTAATAATTGCTTCACGTCAAGATTATTACATAATTCATCGAGTTTTATATTATAATCTTCGCATGAATCATAGCTGATAATATTTGTTGTATCCATTCCTATACTTGCAGATTCATAAATGTTTTTAGCTATAACTGATTTCCCGATAAAACAAGAAATATCATTGTGAGTATTAGCTTCATAGAGCATTGTATTTGGTACGGATATATCCATATTTTCTAAAAATTTTGAAAATACAAACTTATTTCGCAATAAAGATACTACAAAAGGGTTAGATCCAATATATTTCAATTGAAAAAGATCGCAAAATGCTGGAATAAGAGACTTTTTTCCTTCCTTTATTCCATCTCTCGTAAAATTATAAATTATTGTATGTAAACTATCGATTTGATTTTTATTTGATAAAATAAAAGTTATGAATTCCATTTCCGAATAAAAAATCCTAACATATCCAAATATATCAGAAATAGCAGAAACTATGGAAGAAAACTCTGCTTTTGTAAAAAACTCTGAAAAGTTGCTATGCTTTATAAATGATTCTTCATCTTGCACTGTATCAGCAACATTTGCAATAATCCATATTACATAATCATTTTTATTTATTTCGAATTCTTCAATTATTTTTTCTATGTCTTTATTTGTCATAATTTTCTCCATAAATTTTATCTATACATTATTGTTTCTTGATAATACCGTGATACAACACTATTCCATTTTACATTGTTTATTAATGTGTCGTAATCAGGAATTTTTTCTCCAAAAAGAAAATGCGATATATATAGATCTAAAAAATTCACAGATGCTAATGATGATGCTATTATTGTTGCTGCTGCCCTTGGATTCAATTCAATAAAATATGGTTGGTTATCTTTCACTATAAATTGTATATTTGATATCCCTGGGATTTTATATTGAGAATAAAACTTTTTGCAAATATTTAAAATATTTTCTTCTCTTTTAATTATACATTTAAATGTAGTGCCATCTTTGCTGGCTAAACTTTCTCGTGGAACCATAATCTTAGGGTTGCCTAACTTATCGCATAAAACATCCACTGTATAAATTTTTCCTGATACAAATTCTTGAGTGATATATTCTTCAGTAAAAAATTTGTAATTTGTTGGTAAATCGACTCTATCAAATATTTTTATTCCTCTACTGCAACAAGACACCCTTTTTCTTCTTATGAACTTATTTTCTGTTGAATTATCAAAGTCAGTTTTACTTATTATTGTGGTAGGTGTCAATATAGACTTTTCCGTTACATCAAGATTAGCTAAATGTTTGTCTTTAAAAAGATTAAAAATTGACTCTTCGGCAATATATGTATGTAAGGATTGTTCTAATTGCATTTTTTTAAACATAATCAAATCTTTTTCTTCAGCAGAAAGAATAATATCAATATGTTCATTTTCACAAATTTCAAATATATAATCCGAATATTCACATTCACTTAATTGATTTGATAGTTGATAAAATTTATCAACTAACATACTGCCGCTTGAAAAACCTTCGGGTAAAAAATCACATCCAACAACATAACAATCATAATACTGAGAATTTCGTAGCATCTTTAAAAAACTGCCTGTTGCTGCTTGATAAGATACATTTGAAATTAATACATTAAGTTTCTTTTTCACAATAATATACCGCCTTTCATTTTATGCTAAAGAAAACATTTGGTTTCATTAACAAGGATAACTGTTGATTATCCTTTAT
>CANRPA010000067.1 GCA_947632395.1 uncultured Bacilli bacterium
TCACCAATTTAATTATAAAAAAAAGGCAACATATAATTTGTCGCTTTTTATTTTCTTATAACTATAAATGGATAATTTAAAAGGTCACCCATTGTTTTAATATTATTTAATTCTAATTTTCTTAACATTTTATCAAATATAAGTGCAGTACCCTCACTATCATAGTCTCCTCTATGATGTTTATCCTCATCCCATGGAATATCATATCTTTTAACTAGAGTCGCTAAATTATGGTATTTTTCACTAGATTCTAAATATCTAGAAAGTCCTAAAGTATCTATTACTATATTACTTAATTTACCTAAATTATATTTTGAATACGCGTTATCTATAAATGAAACATCGAATTTAGCATTATGTGCAACCATAGGTAAATCTCCAACCCATGCCATAAAATCTTTAATGCATTCTTCCTCTGTTCTTTTGTTTTTTAACATTTCATCTGTTATACCAGTGATTTTTACTATATCTAAATTCAAAGGTACACATGGATTAATTAATTCATCATACCTATCTATTATTTTTCCATCTTTTATCTTAACCGCACCTATTTCTATCATTGAATCCCCTGAGTTAGGATAAAGCCCGGTTGTTTCTAAATCAAACACTACATATGTCATATCAATTAAATTGTTATTCATACTGCCTCCAACTACAATAAAAATGCCAGAAGAGCGTAATCCCAAATCGAATAAAACCTAGGCTCCTAGGTGGGCATCACATCATAACTTTTAGGATCCTCTAAATATTAGAGTATTCGACACCAGCTATGAATTAGATTCCCAATTATATCGATTAGTAGGTTTTTCAGTAGGGATTTTTAATCGCATCTTCCAGCAATTTAATTGTAACATAATTTAAAATATTATTCAATAAATTTTAATAAACTATAGTATTATTTTTATATTTTTAAATATTTTCTTACTGCTCTATAACTTCCAAACATACCAACTATCATTCCTATAGCAAGTAATACAAGTGAAACTAAATATATAAATGCTCCTGGATGTATTAGTTTTATGAATTGTGTGAATAGTTGTCCATCAAAATGATTATATAGTGCAGTATATCCATATACAGTTATTATAATTGGTATTATTGAACCAAGTATTCCAAGTATTAAACCTTCAAACATAAAAGGTAATTTTATATTTATATTACTTGCTCCAACAAGTCTCATTATTTCTATTTCTTTTTTTCTAGACATTATTGCTATTTTAATTGTATTAGCAATTAGAAATGCAGTTACTAATATAAGTGAAACTACGATTGCTATAGAAACTTTTCTTATAACATCAAAAACTTTTACAAGTTCTTCAACCATTCCTTCTCCATATTTAACTACATCTATATTATCTATTTTTCTCAAATCATCTGCAGTTTTATGAATTAAATTTATATCTGTTACTTTTATTTGATAAGTATCTTGTATTGGACTTTCTTCCCTTGACCAATTTTGCATTATACTTCTAAAAGTTTCTGATTCTGCCATCATTTCTTTAGATATATCCATTTTATCTTTAAATACTACATTTTCTTTTTCTATATTATCTAGCGCTATTATTTCATCATATAATTTGTCAATTTCTTCTTCTGTTATATCTGTTTTGAGAAATGCTACTATCGTTACATCTTTTTCTATTAAACTTGTAAAATTATTTACATTGAGTGTTAATACTATTGATACAGCAACTACGATTAGTGTTATAGTTATACAAGAAATAGATGCTAATGAAAGTGAAAAATTTCGAAATACACTTTTAAATGAATCTCTTACATTTCTTCCTAATATTCTAAATGCTTTCATTTCTTATACTCACCTTCCTTGTAATCCTTAACTATTCTACCTGAATCAAGTAAAACAACACGTTTTTTTAATTTTTCTACTATATCTATATCATGTGTTACCATAATTATTGTAGTTCCCAATTTATTTATCGCTTCAAGTACTTCCATTATTTCCATACTAGTTTTAGGGTCTAAGTTTCCTGTTGGTTCATCACATATAAGTATTTTTGGACCATTTACTATAGCACGAGCAATTGCTACCCTTTGTTGTTCTCCTCCTGATAAATGATTTGGATATTGTTTTGCTTTATTTTTAAGTCCTACTAAATCCAACACTTTCATTACTTTTGGATGTATTTCTGATTTAGGAAGACCTAATACTTCAAGTGCGAATGCGACATTTTCATATGCAGTAGAATTTTGAAGTAATTGATAATCTTGAAATACAACTCCTATTTTTCTTCTAAGTTTGTAAACTTTACCATTTCTTATTTTACCTACATCAAGTCCACCTACAAGAATTTTACCACTTGTTGGTTTTTCTTCTCTATAAAGCATTTTTATTAATGTGCTTTTACCACATCCTGTTGAACCTATTACAAAAACAAATTCTCCTTTTTTTATATTTAAATCTAAATCATATATGGCAGTCGTTCCTGTTTTATATGTTTTTTTTACATTTTTCATTCTTATTATATCCATATACTCCTCCTATTCTATTCCAGTTGATTGATATACATCATTTATAAGTATTATTGCATCTTTATCTATTTCAAGTATTCCTTCTTTAGCTAAAAAATATTCCTTGGTTGGTATTACACACATTAATACCTTTTTTCTATCTCCTGTATATCCACCACGACCTTCAAGTACTGTTACACCTTTTTTTAGTTCATTAATTAAAAAACTTTTTATCGATGTTTCATGTTCTGTAATTATATAAAATGATTTTGAATTAGATACACCAAGTAAAACTTTATCATTTAGTAAACTAACTATATAAACTACTATTATTGCATACATTACATTAGTCCATGCATATATAGTTCCTTTAGTTGCCATAAAAAATCCTGAACTTATTATTATTATTGAATTTAATATTTTTATTGAATTACCTATTGATATTTTTAAATATTTTGACATTATTTGACATATTATATCACTACCACCTGTTGAAAATCCATGTTTAAATGTAAGACCTGAACCAATTCCATTTATAATCGCACCAAATAATACTATTAAAGTCATACTATCAACATTAAATTGTATTAATGAACTTATATCTTTCGTAATATATAAAAATAATGGATAAAGTATTGAACCTATAATCGAATACTTTGTAGTTTCTTTACCTAGCAAAAAATAACTTATTATAAGTAGTATTATATTAGCAATAAATACGAATATAGAAGTTGGCACTCCAAATAATTTTTGTATAATAAGTGATATACCTGATACACCACCTGTTACTATATTATTTGGTTCAAAAAATACATTAAAGGCAAATGCTAAAAGAAAACATCCTACTATTAGAAAAAAATACCTTTTTACCATGTCCTTTTTACTTATTTTTTTTAGTACTTCATTATTAACCATTTTTTTCTTTTTGAAAAACATCTAACTCACATCCTTTTTTAGATTATCATATATAAATAAGTCTATATCGCCATCTAAAACTTTATCTACATTTACACACTCAGTGTTTGTCCTATGATCCTTTACTAAAGTATATGGACACATTGTGTATGTCCTAATCTGTGAACCAAAATTTATTTCAGTATTTTCACCCTTAATACTTTTAAGTTCTTTTTCTCTTCTCTCTACTTCAAGTTGATATAATTTATTTTTAAGTACATTCATACATGTTTCCTTATTTCTTATTTGGCTTCTTTCATTTTGACAAGTTACTACTATTTTGCTTGGAAAATGTGTTATTCTAACTGCTGATGGAGTTGTATTTACACCTTGACCTCCATGACCTGATGCACAATATGTATCTATTCTAATATCACTATCTTTTATTTCTATATCGATGTCAGTTTCATTATAAAGTGGTGTTACATCTACTGAAGCAAAAGATGTGTGTCTTCTTTTGTTTGAATCAAAAGGACTTATTCTAATTAATCTATGCACACCTTTTTCACTTTTTAGATACCCATAACTATTATTTCCATGTATTATAAATGAAACACTTTTAATACCTGCCTCATCGCCATCTTGATAATCTAAAGTTTCTATTTTTTTACCATTCTTTTCACACCATCTTGTATACATTCTATAAAGCATACTAGCCCAATCACAACTTTCAGTACCACCTGCTCCTGGATGTATTTCAAGTATACAATCACACTTATCATAAGGTTTACTCAATAATAATTCAAGTTCTACTTTCTTTATTTCTTCGTTTATTTTATCTATAGAACTTTCAACGAGATTTTTCATTTCTTCATCAAAATCCTTTTTTATAAAATCGAGTATTTCTAAATTAGATTCTATTTCATTTTTTAATTTTTCTACCTTAGATAATTTACTTTTTAAATTATTTGCTTCATTTAATACTTCTTCACTATTTTTTTTATCATCCCAAAAATTAGCAGAATTCATTTCATTTTCTAATTCAGATATTCTTTTTTTCTTTACATCTGGGTCAAAGTGACCTCCATAAATCGCTTATTTTTTCATTGAATTTATCATATATATTTAAAAGTTCATTTAATTCCATATCTATCCTCCATGATAATTATATCATTTTTTTTAATTTTTTCATACTACTTAAGAAAAAAAATTAGATCAATCTAATTT
>CANRPA010000068.1 GCA_947632395.1 uncultured Bacilli bacterium
TTTATTATGAACTAGAAACACCTGAACAAATTCAATTAACACCAACAACTATAGAATTATTTGAAGGATATAACAGAATAACTATTGAAGATGAAAATCAATTAGTAGAAGAAGTAGAGATGACCTATTTAACAGATAGTAAATTAAATGGGCAATATGCTACTAAAACAGAGTTAAAATTAACTTCTGATAGTATAACAAGTGAGGTTAATAAGAAAGTATCTGCTGATAACTTTAATTCTACTGTTGAAGACATCAGCAATAAAATGACTCAAACTGCTAATAGAACAGATTCAACAATACAAGAAATTCTAGGAGTTAATAACGAACAAAACACAAAAATTAATAGTCTTACTCAAACTGCTGATGGGTTAAATATAGAGATTTCGGAACAGAAAAAACTTTACGATAGTTTAAATGGTAAACTTGTAGACATTGAAGGTACATTAAAAAATATGTCTTTTGACTTTTCTACAAATGGACTTGCCATAGCAACATCAACAGATCCAAACAATTCACTACTAGATAATACAGGTATAAAAGTATATAACTACACAAAATTAACTGCAATATTTAATAATAAAGGTTCAGGTATTGATAAATTAATTGTAACAACTACAGCACAAATAGGCTATTTAAAAATAGTTAAATCTACCAAAAATGGTAAACCTGTTACAAAAATATATCACCTAAAGAAACTAATAGAAAGTTTAGGTGATTTAGAATGACATTAACTAAAGAATGGCAATTAATAGCAAAATCTGATTCAATAACTTTTGGTGCAACAAAATCACATATAGAATTGTATGCTAAATATAATTCACAAGATATAACAAAGAATACAACCAACTATAGTGCAAAAATAAACCTCGTAAAAGATAGTGGAGGTTATATAGGGGAATATACAAAAGCTACTTGTAAAATGTATGGTACAGGTATAGGAGAACAAACAAAAGACTTAGGAACTGGAAATTTTGTAAATCAAGAATTAATTAATATAACAGGTGATGTATTACATAGTGATTCTGGTAGCAAAGCCATTGGTTTAAATGGTAGTGTCTATTTTACAGCATGGGGTTATGGAATATCTATATCAGACCAATATGTAGATTTACCTACTATACCAAGAGTAAGTGATATAGCATGTTCTAGTGCAAATATAGGAGAAACAGTTATCATCACAATAGATAATAAGAATCCTGGTAAATTTACCAACACTATAACATATAAAATAGGCAACTTAACAGGTACTATCGCAACTAAAACATTAAATCAAATAGTGTCTTTAGATACAAAAAGTTTGAAAGAAAAAATATACGCTTTAATTCCAAATGACAAAAGAATTTCAGGAACGATTACATGTGAAACATTTAATGGTAATACATCTTTAGGAACTAAATCATGTAATTTTAACCTTTATACATTTGAAAGTGAATGTTTACCAACTATTACCTCAACAATAGTAGATACAAACACTGCAGTAACTAATTTAACAGGAAGTAATACTAAATTTATTAAATATATTAGTAAACCAAAAGTAACAATAAATGCTACTCCAAAATATTCAGCAACAATAAAGTCTTACGAAATCAAAATAAATGATGGACAAGTTGCTAAAACTAAAGAAGCAACTTTTTCTACAATTGGTTCAAACGAGTTAACTTTAAACGCCATAGATTCAAGAGAATATGGTAATCCTTTAAATGTTACTTTAGATATGATTGATTATGTAAAATTACACATAAATAATTTATCAGTTAATAGACCAGAATCAACATCAAAAGAAGCAATATTAAATATGAGTGGTTCTTGGTATAATGGTAGTTTTTCTACAAGTAAAGCAAACACACTAACTATAACATATCAGTATAAAAAGAGTTCAGATACATCATGGACTTCTGGAGGATCTTTAACACCTACAAAATCAGGCAACACTTTTACTTTTCAAAATTTATCATTAGGTAGTAAATATGATAGCGAATCAGAATATCAATTTAAATTTACTATTACAGATTTATTGATGACAATTATAACAGGTGATAATGATTGTGTACTTGAAAAAGGTTTAGAAACAATGGCAATTGGAGAAGATGGCATAT
Source organism: uncultured Bacilli bacterium (assembly GCA_947632395.1). Classification (GTDB taxonomy): domain Bacteria; phylum Bacillota_I; class Bacilli_A; order RF39; family UBA660; genus UMGS1613. The sequence continues at coordinate 2,100 of CANRPA010000068.1, forward strand.
TTGTATATGGAGATTTATTATTAAATGATATATCTTTATCTACTATAATTTCAAATGCAATTTTAGAATCTGATAAAAAGAAATATCCTGTAGGTTCCCTTGAATTTAATGTTTCTGGAACTAACCCATCAACTTATCTAGGTTTTGGAACTTGGGCATTATGGGGAGCAGGTAGAGTTCCAGTAGGTGTTGACACATCACAAACAGAATTTAATACAGTTGAAAAAACTGGTGGAGAAAAAACACATAAATTAACTATTCCTGAAATTCCTGAGCATGGACACGAATTTCATGGTGCTAATAATGCTTCTGTATCTGTTGGAACAGGAAAATATGTAGTAGAATATGGAACTGATTATAATACTGGCTCTTTATATATAGGAAAAACAGGTGGAGACCAAGCACATAACAATTTACAACCTTACATTACTTGTTATATGTGGAAGAGGACAAAATAAAGGTAGGTGATAATGTGGATAAAAATGAATTAGAGAGGTTGGTTTCAATCGAACAAAGAAGTAAGTCTAATAGTAAAAGATTAGATGAACATGATAAGAAACTAGAAGAATTGTCTGATATGTATGTAGCCTTAACAAAAGTAGATAACAAGGTAGAAAATGTTAAACAAGATGTATCTGTAATAAAACAAGATATAAAAGACATAAAGGAAAAACCAAGTAAAAGATTAGACCAAATAATTGGCGATATACTATCAGTACTCATAGGTGGATTAATAGGATTTATATTAATTAGATTAGGTATGAAATAGAGGTGATGAAAATGGATATAAATACAATAATGACATTAGTAACTATAATTGTGACATATATTTGTGGACTTATAGCAAAGAGACATCCTAAATTTAACAACAAATTAATACCAATACAAAATTTGTTAATAGGGTTTATAGTTGCAATAATCAATTTTATAATTACAAAAGATTTCAATGGTTCAATAGTCGTTGCTGGACTTTTGACAGGTGGAACTTATGATTTAGTTAAAAATTTAAATGATTTATTAAGAGGTGAATAAAAATGAAAGCAAAAGAATTTATAGAAATTGCCAAAAAAATAGCACAGCAACCAACTATCTATTATTCAGTATCAGGTGGAGATTGGTGTAAATGGAATGGTACATCATGGAACATGGATTGTGTATGTATGATAAAAGGTATACTTTGGGGATTTAATTTTAATAAAAATGTTTCTCATGGTGGTGCAATTTATGGCTCAAATGGTGTTTCTGATGATACAGCAGATGGAATCATGAATAGATGTACTTATGTATCAAAAGACTTTTCTAAAATTGAAATAGGAGAAATATTACATATGTCAGGACATGTTGGTGTATATATTGGAAATGGACAAGTTGTAGAAAGCACTGCGGCATGGGAAGGCAAGACAGTAATATCTAATATAGATATAAATGGTAAACGTTCTAGAAATGGTGTTACATGTGGATATTGGAAAGAGCATGGTAAGTTAAAATATATTGACTATTCACAAAATGAAAGTGATAATAAACCAACACCAACACAACCAGATTATACAGGAATAATTACATATCAAGCATTTACTAATGAATGGTTACCAGAAGTAAATAAATGTGATAATACTGATGATGGATACGCAGGTGTATACGGAAAAAATATAACTGGTTTTAGATGTAAACCACAATTTGGAGAAATAATCTATGAAGCACATTTAAAAGGTGGATCATGGATAGGTGCAGTAAATAGCAAAGATTATTCAAATGGTGGAGATAATTCATATGCAGGTATATATGGAAAACCTATAGACGGAATAAGAATAAAATCTACACGTGGATATGTAGATTATAGAGTCCATACTAAAGAAGATGGATGGCTAGAATGGGCTAGAGGTTTTGGGGATACTGGAAATGAATTTGCAGGTATATATGGTCACACAATTGATGGTATTCAAATGAAATAAAAAAGGCTAGTCTTAATTGACTAGTCTTTTGGTCTTGTTTTGGTCTTATTTTATGTTAATATTAGTTCAAATTAACTAAATTTATATTGACATTTGAATATAGAAACATTGACATTTTAGTCTTTAAACATAAGGCTTTATGCCATTTTGCTTTGAAATACAATACATCTTCGAATTTTTATAGTTCAAGTCCCTTCACTCGCACCAT
>CANRPA010000069.1 GCA_947632395.1 uncultured Bacilli bacterium
ATAAAAAAAATTAGTTTTTTTATAACTAATTTTTTAAAGTAGTTTAAATACTTATTTGCCTTATATATTATATTTAGAATTTTTTTAATGAAACCTTTTTTTTAGGTTTATCTTGTGTATTTTTTAATTCATCTTTTAATTGTTCAAGTCTTTCTATTTCTTTATTTATTTTATATATTTCTGAATTATTACCCTCTTGAACAGGTAATTCTACTTGATTATTAACTTTTTCTCCTTTATGTTTTTCTTTATAACCTTTTATATACCATTTTATATAATATTTCATAGGTTCATTAAAATTATAATTTTTATCTATTAAAAGACAATCTATCATTTCTTTGATGAAACCAGAATGTTCTTCACATTTTAAAGGAATATCACATAAATTTAAATATTTACCTATCTGTCTCACTATTTTTTCCGTTTCATTAATCATTCCAACTTTAAGGCAATATTCATATAAATATGCAGGTATTTTACCTTCATCTACTGGTTTATCATCTATTGATTTTAAATCATATTGTTCTTTTTTACTAATAGTTTTTACACTTTCTTGATTTTCTGCTTGAACAAAAGATGTATTTACTACTTTTTTTGACTTATATGATGCAATATAATTTGTTACATAATCATTTAAATCCTTGTCAAAATTAGTACAAGAATAATTATGACCACTATTAATTTTTCTTATTATTTGTTCTATAAATATTTTATGTTCATTATATTGAAAGAAAAATGAATCAGTGATATTTTTTTTAGATAAATAATTACGTATTTTATCTAATAATTCTTTTTCTCTAATTTCATGTAGTATACTTTTGTAGACACTACTTTTATTATCATCGTAACCTTTAATAAGTTGAATATATTGATGATAAATTGTTAATTTTTTAACATCAAATGTATCATCAAAGACCCAAAAATTATTATTCAAATGAAATAAACTAGTTTCAATATTCAAATCAAGTTTATGGCAGCCACAAAATGCACACTCACCTATACTTGTTATACTTTTTGTTATTATAAGTTTTTCAAGCGAGCTACAATTTTCAAATGCACCATAAGATATAATTGTTAAACTTTGAGGTAATATTACTTCTTTTAATAATTTACAATTTTCAAAGGCACGATCACCTATATTTTTTACACTATTTGGGATTACAATTTTTTCAAGTGATTCACAACCTGAAAATGTTTTATTAGATATAATTGTTAAACCTTGAGGTAATATTGCTTCTTTTAATGATTTACAATTTTCAAAGGCATGACTATCTATACTTGTTACACCATTTGGGATTACAACATTTTCAAGTGAGTCACAATTTTCAAAGGCACTAAAAGATATAATTGTTAAACTTTGAGAAAGAATTATTTCTTTTAATGATTTACAATCATAAAATGCATGCTCACCTATACTTGTTACACTATCTGGGATTACAACATTTTCAAGTGAGTCACAATATGAAAATGCACTAGAAAATATAGTGGTTAAGCTTTGAGGAAGAATTACTTTTTTTAATGATGTACAATAACTAAATGCACGAGTACCTATACTTGTTACACCATTTGGGATTACAACATTTTCAAGTGATTTACAATTTTCAAATGCACAACTACTTATACTTGTTACACTATTTGGGATTACAACATTTTTTAATGATTCACAACCTGAAAACGCATAATCACCTATGCTTGTTACGCCATCAGGTATTACAACTTTTTCAAGTGATTCACAATTGTGAAACGTACCAGAAGATATAGTGGTTAAACCTTGAGGTAATATTACTTCTTTTAATAATTTACAATTTTCAAATGCACAATTACCTATACTTGTTACACTACATGGTATAACAATTTTTTCAAGTGAGTCACAATTGCAAAATGCATAATCACATATACTTTTTACACTATCTGGAAGAGATATTTCTTTTAATGATTTACAATCATAAAATGCACGAGTACCTATACTTGTTACACCATTTGGGATTACAACATTTTCAAGTGAGTCACAATTGCAAAATGTTTCATAAAATATAATTTTTAAACCTTGAGGTAATATTACTTCTTTTAATGATTTACAATTTTCAAATGCACTATCATCTATACATTTTACACTATCTGGGATTATAATTCTTTCAAGTGAGTCACAATCAGAAAAAGCCTTCTTTCCTATTTCTTTTACCCTTTTTGGAATAACACATTTTTTTAATAATGTATCATATTTATGTGGTTTAATTAAAACGCCCTTTTTTATCTTCATATTTTAAGCCCCCTCTTTAATGACTTATATTATAACATATTTTACTATATTGTCAAATTACTTTTTTTTCAAGATTTAGTAAACTATATGTAGAAAAAAAATTTTTTGCAAATAAAAAAAATTAGTTTTTTTATAACTAATTTTCTAAATAGAATTTTTTATTACTGCCTTAAATTGTAATAAAAACTTTCATTAAAGTAGTTTAAATACTTATTTGCCTTATATATTATATTTAGAATTTTTTTAATGAAACTTTCTTAGGTTTATTTGGCGTACTTATTAAATCTTTTTTTAATTTTTCAAGTGTTTCTATTTCTTTATTTATTTTATATATTTCTGAATTATTACCCTCTTGAACAGGTAATTCTACATTATTATTAATATTATCTTCTTTGTGTTTTTCTTTATAACCTTTTATATACCATTTTATATAATATTTCATAGATTCATTAAAATTATAATTTTTATCTATTAAAAGACAATCTATCATTTCTTTGATGAAACCAGAATGCTCTTCACATTTTAAAGGAATATCACATAAATTTAAATATTTACCTATTTGTCTCACTATTTTTTCCATTTCATTAATCATTCCAACTTTAAGTCCGTATTCATATAAATATGCAGGGATTTTACTAGTTTCATCTATTGGTTTATCATCCATTGATTTTAAATCATATTGTTCTTTTTTACTAACAGTTTCTACATTTTCTTGATTTTCTGCTTGAACAAAAGATATACTTACTACTTTTTTTGACTTATATGATGCGATATAATTTGTTACATAATCATTTAAATCCTTGTCATTATAGTAATATTTATGATCGTTGTTAATTTTTTCAATTATCATTTCTATGAATTTTTCGTGTTGATCATATTGAAAGCATATTTGATCAGTAATATCCTTTGTAGATAAACATTTACATATTTTATCTAATAATTCTTTTTTTCTAATTTTATTTAGTGCAATTTCATAAAAATTATAACTATAATTTTTATTAATTTCGACACTCTCAGAATAAATTGTTAATTTTTTAACATCAAATGTATATTTGAAACTACTAAAATTTATATAAAATAAACTAGTTTCAATATTTAAATCAAGTTTATTACAATCATAAAATGCAAATGGTTCTATATGTATTACACTATCTGGGATTATAACTTTTTCAAGTGAGTAACATTCGGAAAATGCTCTCTCTTCTATATTTGTCACACTATTTGGTATTACAATTCTCTCAAGTGATTCACAATTGAAAAATGCACTATAAGGTATAATTGTTAAACCTTGGGGTAGAGATATTTCTTTTAATGATTTACAATGTGAAAATGCACAAGTACCTATAATTATTATACTATCTGGAAGAGATATTTCTTTTAATGATTTACAATCACAAAAAGCACTGACGTCTATACTTGTTACACTATTTGGTATCACAATTCTCTCAAGTGAGCAGCAATGAGAGAAGGCATCCCAACCTATATTTGTCACACCATTTGGGATTACAATTCCCTCAAGTGATTCACAACAACTAAATGTATGAGGAGATATAGTAGTTAAACCTTGGGGAAGAGATATTTCTTTTAATGATTCACAATCTGAAAATGCACGAGCGCCTATACTTATTACACTATCAGGGATTACAACATTTTCAAGTGATTTACATTTAGAAAAGGCCTCCTCTCCTATTTCTTTTACCTTTTTTGGAATAACACATTTTTTAAATAATTTATTATATTTATTTATTTTAATTAAAACGCCATCTTTTATAACCATATATAATTTACCTTCCTTTTAATAGTATATATTATCATAATTCTACTATTTGTCAATAAAAATTTTCATTAAAGTGGTTGAAATATTTATCTTTTTATAATTATATTTAATAAAAAAATTAGTTTTTTATAACTAATTTCAGACTGTTGACAAATAAAAATTTGAAAACAGTCTTTTATTATTTAAAAAAATAGGATATAATGAATATGCGA
>CANRPA010000070.1 GCA_947632395.1 uncultured Bacilli bacterium
TCTTAAATATGTATTTATATCTATAAACAAATTTATTTTCTTTAATCAATTTAAATATTATATATATAACTAATGTATTTATGATAAAGAAACCTATATATATAAAAAACCAAACGAATATATTTGTTATTGTTATATATTTAAATAATAAATGTGTTAAAAACAAATCTACTAAAAATATTACAATAAATTTAATATTCTTCAAATAAAACGTTAATGCTTTTTCTTTAAATATACTTTTATGAATTACTAAATTTTTCATAATATATTCTGCAATGAAGACTGATATAGTTGTTGCAAGTACAACACCTGCTATCCCTAACTTCCAGACTAATAATAAAGATAAACTCAAATTAACTACAGTATCTACTATTGCACATTTTTTTGTTTCTTTAAATAATCCTGCGGCATTAACAAAAGTAGTTATAGGTATTTTTATTATAAAACCAAATAAAAATGTTGAAAAAACGATTGCTATGACAAAATTTGTTGCAATTGAGCCTTCATACCAAATATCAATAAATGAATCAAGTGCGAATGTTAAAGGAACACATAGGACTATTGCAACAAAGTATACCATTGAATTAATTTCATTAAATATATCGTGTGCTTTATTTGGATTTTCAGTCAATGAATTACCTATTATTGCAAGCATAGAACCACTAATTTTTTCCAATATTTGTCTTAGCATATTTACAATATAATTATAGGTTGAATATATTGCTACACTTGCAAGCCCTAATAATTTAGATATTATTAGTATATCTATGTTATTAGAAATTAATCCATTAATTTTATGAACCACCAAATGTTTTACTTGCTTTAAAAAATTATAATCTTTTTTCTTACAATTAACTTTATACTGTGGAAAATCTTTTTTGTAAAAAAAGTAAATTGCTAAATTTGATAACAATTTGATTATACTATGCATCAAAAGAACACTCATGAAGTTCCATCCATTTAGTAATAATACTATTTCTAATATACTTTGTAATATTTGCCCTGATTGTATACATAAACTGACAACATACTTTTTTTCTTTAACTTCATATAAAGCTGTAAATGGTACAAAAAAGTATGCTACTACATTACTTAGTGAAAAAAGCATAAATGCAGAAACTATATAAAAATAATTAAATGAATTTTCTTTTATTAAAAATGGAACTATAAAGGCTACTATTGCTGCAATAAAAAAGACTACTGCTCCTATTATATTGAATACTCTAAATGTTCCAGATAAAATCTCATTTATTTTTTTTGTATCATTTGATGCATTTGGTTTATATAATGAATATAAAACCGCACTTGTAAGTCCACCATCTACTAGCGCAACATAAATCATTATTTGAGAAAATAATTGATATAATCCTAAAGTTTCATCACCTAATACTTGAATAAATATTTTTAATTTAAATATTCCTAATAATGAAACTATTATTAATGGTACTATTTCAGAAATTAAGTTTAAAAATGTTTTTTTAGTCCTCATTTATTTTCTCCTTTTGTAATATATTTTTTAACAACAAAGTATTATTTCTTTTTATGATCAAATATTATATCTGTTTTAAAAACAAATATCATCAAAGCAAATAATAGTACTCCATATATTATATAGCCTATTTTATTATCAACTAAAAGCCATATTATAGATGCTGCTGAAAAAAGTGCCGTAATTAAATAAATTATCAGAACAGTTGCAGTAACTCCATAATTTCTTCTAAGTAATTGATGGTGAAAATGGCTCTTATCTGGTGTACCTATACTCTCCCCTTTTAATTTTCTCCTTATTATCGCACATATTGTATCCAGAATAGGAACAACAAGTATGCAAATTGGAATAATTATTGAAGATGTAATAATTGATTTAAATCCCAAAAGTGTTATAACAGCTATAATAAATCCTAAAAACATTGAGCCAGAATCACCCATAAATATTTTGGCGGGATGAAAATTATGTACTAAAAATCCTAATGTTGACCCAAGCATTATAAATGTGAGTACTACAGTTAAACCTGTTCTTCCTTGAAAATATGATATTATTCCTATTGTCAAAAAGAATATAGAACTTATTCCTCCTGCTAGTCCATCCAATCCATCTATTAAATTCATACAATTTATACATCCCAATATAAATATTATTGTTATTGGATAAGTAAAAACTCCAAAATTTATATAATACCCAAAGAAACTTACATCATTTAAAAGTATTTTACCATAAAAAACAATTATTAAACTTGCTACTAATTGCCCTATTAATTTAGGTAATGGTTTTATTGGTTTTATATCATCTATCATACCTGTTATTATTAATACAAAACTACCTATAAGAATTGAATTCATCGCTGGAGTGTGTTCTCCAAATATCATGTATCCAAGCAAAAATCCTGCATATATTCCAAGTCCACCAAGTCTAGGCATTGGTTTTGTGTGTACTTTTCTTTCGTTAGGTATATCTAGGGCATTTACATGAAATGCTATTTTTTTTATAAATGGTATTATTGCTGTTACAAATACAAATGGTATAAATACCATAATTAAGATTGTTGTTATGTTTGTATTTTGCATTTACATCACCTAGAATATTATATCACATTTTTCCTGTTATGTCTTTATTTTTGAAATAAAATAAGTTATAATTAAACTGGTGGTTGTATGAGAAATAAAATTGACTTATCAGATATAAAAGAAAACGATTTAGATAAGACATCTTCATTTACTGATTTAATGACTAGAAGAGAAAGAAAAAACAGAAATAAGGAATCTGAGGAAATTAAAACAGAAAAAATAAAAGATGATTTTGATGATATAGAAAAAATGGTTAGTGAGAAAAAAAGAACTGATAAAGATATAGAAGAAGAAATAAAAAAGAATAAAGAACAATTAAAGGATTTATATAATAACGACGATGATAATTTAATTTTTGACAAGACTAAAGAAGAAAAAGAAAATAATAATGAAAACGAAAATAATTTGGCTAAAACCCAAATATTAGAATTAACTAGACAAATGAAATTAAATTTATATGAAACAAAAGTTGAAAACAATGAAAAAAAGAAAAAAGGAATTTCTCTTTTAAATATTATAGGTGAAGTTAATTTAATTTGCATTGGGTATTATGTTTACTTACTTGTATTTACATCTTTTCAAGATAATCAACAAAACTATATGATAAATGGTTCAATGATAGTATCGCTAGTATTATTATTTGGATTATCTATTGTTACAAGAAAAAAAGTTAGTAAATTTTTCAATATTTTGAATATATTACTTATTTTAGCATTTATAGCATTTAATGCTTATACTTTAATAAATTAAGATAAGATTGCTTATCTTTTTTTATGCAAAAAAGGGAAAAATCAATTTTCTTCCCTTTTACTATCTCTATTTACTTCAATAAGCAAAAATAACATTGTTAAAAAGCACACACTACTAAGTACAATTATTGTAGATAAATATTTATCTTTTTCTTTTGTTATTTTATCTAACATAATTGTATTATATCTTTGAACTGAATTTTCTTTTACATCATACATGTAGTATCCAGTATAACCTGTAGTTGTATTAGTTGCATAAAGCAAATAATAATCTTTAATCCCTTCTAATTCGTATGCTACTACATCAACATCATTTATTTTTATATTTACTTTTTTATATTTACTTTTTGGATTTTCTTTAACATATAATTGCATTAAATCAAATTTAAATTCTTTATATTCACTATATTCTCCATTTGAAGCATCATACGAAAATAATTCTATATTACCTTCTTTGTCTTTTAAACCTATTAAAGTCACATGTGTTACTTCATTATATAAAGCAGGTATATCAAAATTTTTAATTTTTACAGTTGTTTCAATATATCCATCTTTGATTTCTATTAAATCTTTATTCTTTACTATTCTATATTTTTCATTATTAATTTCTATTTCTATTGGGTCTTTTTCATCTACAGTAGCAAATATTTTGTATGTTCTTTCATTTCCGTTTTCAGCTGTTACTACTATTTCTATTTTATTAATGCCTTCACTGACACTTACTTCTCCTGTGCCTTTAGTTTTAGCTGTTGAATCTTCAACTACTGCACTTACATTTATTTTTTCTGTACCTGGATCAAGTGTTACATTATATTCTAATTGTTCTTTATCAAAAGGTTTGTCTAATTCATATCCTTCTATACTTA
>CANRPA010000071.1 GCA_947632395.1 uncultured Bacilli bacterium
GCCGCGATGATTGCGTGCTGCGGATATTACGAGTTTAAGGCGGGCTCCGTCGCAGACCTTACGCTGAACGCCACCCCATCTCTGCCGATTTAGCAAATTTAGCGAAAAAAGAAAATCCACTCTATATGAGTGGATTGATATAAAAATTATACAAATATCTTTTTTATTATACCGTATATTGCAAATTATACTATATAAAAATCAATTTAAAGTAGGCGGATTGTAATAAAAAAAGATTTAGGATTGATTCAGGCGGTATATCAGATATCGGTGTGATGGTAGCCACGTATGACGAGAACGAGAAGGTCAACGTTATGAATGTCGCGTGGGAACAGATATGCTATAAGGATGTTCAACCGCCTTGATGAAGTCTTCTTTATTTTATATGGTTTATTCAACAAACCATTTATATTTTCTTGATATCTCCTTAACTATTTGTTCTATGTTTTTAATTTTATTTATAAGAACTGCTCGTTGTCTTTCTGATGTGTCAGCATTGTTAATAAATGATATAAGAAAAGCTCGATACCCACATAAATAATCAACAAGACACGAAGGGTTCTCAAACTTGTCATTTTTTAAATCTATAAAGTTATTAAGATCAGTTATCCAAGATTCACTAGTAAATATACTTTTATCAACTTTATAATTTTTTTTCGAATAGTCTTTACTTTTTCTAAAAAAATAAAGTATCTTATTTAGTCTTTTCAGTTTTTTTCTTGAAAGATGTAGGTCCCTTCCAATTACAAAACCGGAAAGAACTATCTTTGAAGTCCCTGTTTTCTTTTTGTTGTAATTTAAATGAAATCCAAATTCTCTTAAAATTTTCTTTATCATAGCATAAAAATACGTATCATTGTTGAAATTTATATTATCTGATGAAAATATCATATCATCAGCATATCTAGTGTAGAATACCCCCATTTCTTGTGAATATTTTAATATTCTTTGATCTATTCTGCGAAAAATAATATTTGAGATACACGGCGAGGTAACCGCCCCCTGCGGCAAATGGCCTTCTAATGTCACAATATTAGTGATAATGTCAATAATGTCTGAATCACTTGTGATATCAGACATTTCTTGACGTATTTGTTCTATGGTTATTGTATCAAAAAAAGATTTAATATCTGCTCTGAGATAATATTTTCTGTTAATATGCTCCGATAAATATGTAATATAGTTCTCTTTCTTTACAAATCCTTTCGCAGGTATCGGCAAAACAAATTTTTCAAGTAAATTACTTTTCAGATTCTTTTGTAACTTATATAAAGAAGAATTTGAATCTATAGCATATATGGTTCTCATACCGATACTTTTAGGTATTTGATATTTTCTATATGCATTTGCTTTGTATTTTAAAGTTTCATTAACTAATTCTTCATCGCTTTTTAGTATTGCCTTATAGAAAAAATCTTTTTCATAAATAAACATAATTTTCTCCGATAATAAATATGTACAGGGAGTACCGACCTAGACACTCGAAACGCCCGCTGTAAGCAGTCTTAATTAGTCTAATGTATATAAAACAATAAAACAATTAAAAAACTTACACGGATTGGTATTAAGTCTAATTGTTATTATTTTACCTTGGTTTGTGAAATGTGCTAAACCTCTCATCAAGGGGTGTTAATAATATTAGTAATACTATCAACAACAAATCTACTCCCTGTATATATTATCTTAATTATATAGTTTTTCTATCATTTTTATTATATCATATAACTCAGAGAAGGTCAACCTAAACATTTTTTTGATTTTTTTTTGATTATCACTTTCATTTATAGCCTTTGCAAATTTTACAAATGAGTGCTCCTCGAAAGAATGTCCTATCCAATTCAGGCAGCAATATTCAATCCAATCGGATACCCATCCGGAAGTTTTTTCAATTCTTGAGGTAATTATTTCTTTTAAATCCTCGTCTATATTTAGATTTCTTTTAATTATTTGGTTTGCGGTAAAAAGATAGTCGGATTTTCCGTTAAATAACAATCTGATAAAATTCACCTTATCATACTCATTAAGACTATCATATATATTCTTTATTCTTGTACTGCGCGACAGAGTATTTTGACCTGATTCAGATATCGGTTCCCCTAAAACTTTCTCAATAAAACGCATAATGTCGTCTATATTTTTACTATTGATGAGCGCGCCCTCTACGGTAGTTGAAAAAACCATATAATTATAATTTTTAAGGTGTGCTTTTATTAAATTTATAAATTCCTTATAGTTTGAATCATGCGTTTCATAGAACGGATATCTATAATGAAACTTACATTTTTCCGCTATTCTTAATATTCTGCGCGAACACAAACTATCCGTATATCGTTTTCTGCCATAAAAATAACGTTCTTTGGCAAATTCATTTTGAAATTCATTTTTTATTGTTGCAGTATTGGTAGATATATCCATATCAATAAATTTATCCATATCGCATACATAAATAACTGGTATTATATGTTTCCGATAATGAGGGGAAATTATATGCTTTATAGGATCGTCGGTCATAGCTTTATAAATAACATGTACATCTTTTAAAACCGGAAAAACTTCACGTAAATACTTATTATTAAATAATTCAAGCTCTGTTTCTCCTTCAACCGCCAATATCAGCTTAGAAAAATACGCATTAACATGGTCATCGTTAACTCTTGCTCTTGACTTATTTTCCGTTTTTTCAAACATATTCATTTTTGAAGTTTCTGAATATTTTCCGCTTTTATCAATATGAAATATACTTGCATACCCTTCATCATATTTCATGATATATTTTACTATCCTTGGAGAATGTGTAGCAATCAGGAAATATATATTATTGCTGACATAAAATATTCTGTCAATCATTTTGTCCATAAAATTGTTATGCAAACTCAATTCCGGCTCATCCATTATAATTATAGGCTCTTTTAATTTTCGCTCAGCCATTATATTTAAAATTTCAATAAGAATATTTGTATAGTTAAATACATTTATGCCATTTGAATTATAGCTCAGTCGGTTATCATTAAGCATAAAGTCTTTTCCGGAAAAATAGACCTGTGACATCAAAACCGCATAATCCTTAGGGCTAAGTTTTTTAAGACGTATATTTAAATTTTTAAATTTTGAATGCACTCTGTCAAATATAGTGTCTAAATTATATTTTGAAATATCTTCCTCAAATTTTTTATGTATTGTTTCAGAAGTATCATTGTCAATTTTAATAAGATCTCCCATATATCCCCAAAGATTTCCCCAATCTTCAAGGTCTACCTTCCTGGAATCAATCATGTAAACGGGAAACAACTCATACAGTATTTGCCTTTCACGAAAACTGGCACCCTGCCATATAACTTTTATATTTTTAATTTTGATTAATGTAACAGTTTTTTTTCGAGTGTCTGCGAAGTTGATTATTTCTTGATAGTATTTTATATATCTTGAATTGCCTAAATTTATATGATTTTTACATATTTTAATAATTTTTGACAAATCAAAAGTGATTGATATTTTGACACAATTACTGAATTTGTTATTAATATCAAAAATACTGTCGTCCTCATAATTAGCTATTAAATTTTTATAATAATAATTTATTGCTGATATTATATTACTTTTACCTGCCCCGTTTTCTCCTATAAAAATATTTATTTTATTAAAATCAATAAATAAACGCTTGATAGAGCGAAAGTTTTCTATTCTTATATTTGATATTCCCATAATTATTCATCCTTGTATAAAAGCATTTAAGAGGCATTTCTACACAAAAATTATAACATATTACGACAAAATATTCAAGTAATAGTTATAAAATAAAATTGCAATCTTGCTACTATGATTATTTATAGAAAAAACGGCATCTCGCAATTTGAACCGAACCAGTAAAAACGGACAATAGACAAAAAAGCACCTCCTATGGTAGAATAAAAATACCATAGGAGGTT
>CANRPA010000072.1 GCA_947632395.1 uncultured Bacilli bacterium
TGTGGTAAATCTTGATATGAAATGATATTATCTATATTATCATTAATACCTTTAATCATAAATGTTTTATCTTTATTCATAACTGCTGTATACTCAAGCTCATACTTCGCAATTATGACTATATCTCTAAATCCTTTCTTAAACCCACTAACCACATTTAATTCTTCTTTGTTAAATTTATACGGATTAGCCATACAAAATTCTAATATAATAGCATTTTTATTCTCCCAAAATTTTTCTATTATGTCTTTTAAATCATAAGGATTAAGACCTAATTTATTATATATTTTTAATTTTTGATTGATTTTATATTTTTTATTAGTAAATTCTAATAATGCAAAATATATTTTATAAAATAGTTTAGCATCTTGTTTAGAAAGACAAGCATTTTGTTGTTTTATATACTTTTTTGCTTTATCAAATTTCATTTTTTCAGTTTCTACTTTTAATTTTTTTGCCTGATTTGGAGTAAATCCATTTAATGCACCAGAAGGCATTTCATCCATTGCCTCATCTAGTATTTTAAAAAATTCAGTTAAATCATAATTTTCTAAAGATGGAACATTTTTAATCGATTCTTTTAAAGATGCCCTATCTATATTTAATACCGAAAATTCTCTAATTGTATCTAAAGCTGAGAACCAAAAAAATGGTAATTTTTTTAATTCATTTAGAAACTTCTTGATTTTTGGATTATTAATATCAAAATCATTATAGAACAAGGTTTTATAAACTCTTAAATCTATTGGGCAAGTCCCTGCTAAACCTTGTTTTTTTCTTTCTTCTTCTAGTTCTTCTTCAATATAATAATAATCTTGATATACTGCTACTGGAATATCATTTCCTATAGTTTCAAAACTCTTAGTGAAAATAAAAACATAATAATTAAATAATTTATTATTTAACATATGATTCCAAATTACATTTTCGTTTATCCCTGTTAAACTTGAGGCAAACGCTGATACTGTTTGAAGTAAAACTGAAGCTTGAATCTTACAATAACTAACTAATATTTCATTCAAATCATCTAATTTTTTAGCGATATCCCAATTTACATTTTCAATAGATTTTTTAACTTGATCAATTATCTCATCTGGTATAAACACTTTATCGTAATCATCTTGAACAAGAAACTTATTACTAAGTGTTTTTCTTTCCCATTCGTATTTATCTTCTAATAATTTCTTCATATCGCTTTCTTTATCAAGCAGCTTTTTTAAATACTTTAATTCTCTTGTAGTGCAAATATCTATAATATTATTATAATCACTATAAACAGCATATACTTCTTCAATCATTTTTTTCTTTGTGATTTTCTCATAATCTTTAAATTTATCTACTATTCTAGAATATTGTTCATGAACATATTCTTTTTTATACCAATTTATTCTTTCATACATTTTACTTGTTTGCATATACTACCTCACTACTTTTCTTTTATTTAGTCAAACATATCATAATATGTACCATCTTCAAAAGCATCCATTTGTGCTAAAAATTCATCCATATTATCTTTTATTTCTTTACATAATTTTTTATAATCATCAACTGTAACATATCCTATTTCACTCATACATTGATAAAACTTTTTTATACTAGAAGCTGTTTCTTTTAGCGAATTTCTTGATGACCAAAGGCATTTTTCTATAAACCAACCATCTAAAAAGCCATAAATAGAATATATACCATCTTCCATCTTTTCTACATCATAATAATTTAAATAATCATTGATATACAAAGAAACATTGTTTAAGTGTTTTCTAATAGTCTTCTTAACTAAGTCTTTTTGAGTTAACCAACTTTCAAATTCTTTAATAAATTTTTCATTTCTTTTTCTATTTTGTTCTATTTTTAATTCATAATCCATTATACTTACTCCTATTTTAAATATTTATCCACTAATTCTTTAGCCAATTTTTCACCTTTTGGTGTTATAGTTACTGATTTTCCTTTACTAAAATAAAGATAATTTTCATCAGTTAGTTTATTTATGATATCAAATGAATAACCTTTCCAAGCAGTTTTAACTTTATCTTCTTTCACCTCATTATTTTCATCTCGTACATATCCTTCTTCTTCCCATGATGTTAAATACATAAGTAGTAATGTTAATTCTTCAATATTTTTTTCCATTTACTTCTCCTTTCAATAAAAATAAAAGTTTTAATTATATATTTTTATAAATCCAAACTATTATTGTTTAATAAAAATTCTTGTATTCCAATAACTAATATTCCTTCTTCTGTAAACCAATGTTTCATATTATCTTTAACTACTATGATTTTTTTAAAATTATCATTAATATTCATGAGTGGTCGTTCTTCTTGAATAGTTTTTTCTCTAGTTTCTAAATTTAATGCTGATTGTACATAATATCTTTTATTTCCTAAATTACATACAAAATCAACTTCTAATTGCTTTCTATTTTTATTTTCATCTCTAACTTCTACTACACCTACATCAACATTATAACCTCTTACAATTAATTCATTATAAATTATATTTTCCATTATGTGATTTTCTTCTTGTTGTCTAAAATTTAATCTAGCATTACGAAGTCCAATATCAGAAAAATAATATTTTTGTGGTGTTTGAATATATTTTTTTCCTTTAACATCATACCGATTAGATTTATTTACAATAAAAGAATCTTCAATGTATTTTATATATGAATTTACAGTGTTTAAAGATATTTCTTTTTCGCCACTACTTATAAATGTTTTATATATTTTTTGGGGATTAGTAAGTGATCCAACAGAAGATGCTAATATGTTAATGATTGAATCTATAACATCTATCCTAGATATATTATTACGTTCAATGATATCCTTTACATAAGTTTGGTCAAATAAATCTTTTAAATACTTTGATTTTTCTTCATCAGTTTTTTTAGACAAAATTAAGGGTAATCCGCCATATAAAACATATTCGTTCCAAGCTTCTGTTCTATCTCCATTAAAAGATTCTACATATTCAGAAAAAGTTAATGGAAATACTTTTATTTCATCTCCTCTTCCTCTAAATTCGGTAATAATATCTGTTGATAAAAATTTTGAATTGCTGCCAGTAACATAAACATCAATATTTCTTTCATATAAAAATCCATTTAATACCGATTCAAAATCTTTTACAAGTTGTATTTCATCAAGTAAAACATAATACATATCTTTATCTTTTATTTGTGATTTTATATAAAGATTTAATTCATGAGAATCATGATATTTCTTATTCTCTTCCTTATCTAATTCTAATTTAATAATATGATCTTCTTTTACTTCATTATATAGTAAATAGTTTTTAAATAAGGGATCTAATAAATAAGACTTTCCACATCTTCTAATACCTGTGATTACTTTAATTAAACCATTTTCTTTTCTACTAATTAATCTATTTAAATAAATATTTCTTTTTATTTCTTTCATGTTTTCCTCCTTTGAATATTTTTGCCACTTTTGGCATTTTTATTCAATATTATTATATTATGTTAAAAATATTTTTTCAATAAGATTTTGAATATTTTTGCCACTTTTGGCATTTTTATTCAATAATTATCATATTCAATACTAATATTAACATTCTAGTAATTTTATAGGAATTAAAAAATTACACTAATGTAGCATAAAGATCTAACTAACAATAGTGTAATTTACTAAATAATTTATATATCTTAAATACCCAATTAA
>CANRPA010000073.1 GCA_947632395.1 uncultured Bacilli bacterium
AATAATTTATCAATTTTTACTTTTCTATTTGAAGATAATGTTTTTGGTGTACCTATTTCACGTTTTCCGTGACTATTTATAGTTTTAGATATATTTATATAGCCATTGCTTAAATCATTAAATTTAAGTGCCATTGCTTCACCAGGACGCATACCAGTAAAAAACAACAAATTAAAAAATTGTTTATATATTTCATCATCAAAACCACTTATAAATTGTTTAAATTCATTAAAATTATAAAAATCAGTTTTCTTTTCTTCATATTTTTTCTTAAAACATCCAACATTACTTATTATAGATTTATCAAAGCCATGAAAAGTATGTCTATGAATTAGTTAGTAAAAATATTAAAAGAATAAGAAAAGAAAAAGGTATAACACAAGAACAACTTGCTGAAATGATGTCATATTCTACACAATTTATATCAAATATTGAAAGTAAAAATCATCAAACATTTTCACTAGGCACATTATGGAGATTTGCATTAGTGTTAAATATTGATATAAAAGAATTATTTGAAGAAAATGAATAATAACAAATAAATTTTGCATAAAAAAAATACTAGTCGAGTATACTAGTATTGACAATTACCATTAAAAATGGTACTATTGTCATATAAGAACTCTGTTCAATCCGAAGCTTTACGTTTAGTACGTGAAAGGTTTATGTAGGAAGAACGGAGTTTTTTATTTTGTTTTTTTAGTTAATGATGAATCAAATATACTATTTTTAGATTTAAAACACCAATGTCTATAAGGATCTTTCCAATTGTTAGTAATATCATTACGATAACTAGTAGAAACACCAATATTAAAATTAGGATAAATAGTTTTAATATTTCCTAATATGTTTTTGTATAACTTTTCTTTTGCTATAGTTCTTTTACCGCGTCTATTACTATTTGGCATCTTCTCTTTATCCATATTATTCAATTTAAAGTTCATTGCACCTAATATAATATCCATACATTGTAATATAACGTGTTTTTTAGAATCAACTTCTGCTATATCTTCATTATAAATATGAATATTATTAATACAAAAGAAATCATTAAGCGCATAAATATAACCTTTAAATTCTTTATTTTTCTTTTTAGTATCAGGTAATTTATCAAAATATAATTTTAATATTACTTGGTCTTTTTCTTTTGGATTACAATAGTCTATACCAAAAGCGTGTTTAATAAATTGATAATATAAAAGGAAATATTCTTTTTCTTCATGTTCTCTAGTCAAATTTTGTGGAACTTGTGCATTTTGCCTAAACATTATTCTTATTTTAATTTTATTATATTTAACAAATTCAAAGAAATAATCAATCAATTTTAAATACTTATCTAAATATTGTTCAGTGACTTTTGTCCATTTCACTTCTTGGAATAAACCTAGTTCTTCCTTTTTAGCATTAAGTTTATAACTTATCTTTTCAAGTTCAGTATAATTAACCAAAGCACCACCATAAAAATTACTAAAGTATTTACCTTTTCTATGTGATTCATCTGCATAAATTAAATATTGTTTCTTCATTGTATCACCACTAAAAGATATTTTATCACACCTTCTTTTATTCTCCAACAAGTAAGACGAACTTTCCTAATAAATTTCCTAATAAAATAATGTCATAAGAAATGTCGTAAGATGTCGTAACAAATATCGCAAGAATATAACCTTTTTTTCACTTTTAGTGTTAAAATATTATTGGTGATGTATATATTGAAATATTTGAGTGAAGAGGAAATTAAAAATGAATTAAATGATTACATTTATAATGTAAATATAAAGTATGCCACACTTCTTAATGGAAGCTGGGGAAGTGGTAAAACTTATTTTGTTAAAGCATATATTAAAGAATTAGAAGATGAATATCAAAAAAATAAAGAAAATAATAAATATAAAAAGCCAATATATGTTTCTTTATATGGGCTAAATAGTGTATCAGAAATAAAAAACAAAATAGGATTATCATTAATTAAGAATGAAAAAGTTAAACAAATATTGCCATTTGTTGATGTTGGACTAGAAGTTGGAAGTGAATTTATTGCTAATAAAACATTTATCCAAAGTTCAAATAGTAAGATAAGTAAAATTGTTGGTGCGTTATATAAAATTGATAATTTAATTATTTTTTTTGATGATTTAGAACGATGCAATATAAATATAAATTCCATATTAGGATATATAAATGAATTGGTGGAACATAACAATATAAAAGTTATAATAGTTGCTGATGAAAATAAAATTGGAAAAGTTAATTATCAAAATAATTTAGAATTAAAATACTTAACTACACTTTCTAATAATATTAAAATTGAAGATAAACTAAAGAAAAAGGATTCTTGGTTGCCATCAAATGAAGCAAATCAAAATACTGCTGTTCAATTTACAAAGGATGAAATTATTGAAAGAACTAAATACCTTTTTAGTGAAGATAGCATATATAGTGAAATAAAGGAAAAGTTAATTGGAAAAGTTATTTATTACAGAGCTAACATTTGTGATATATATGATAAATTCGTAGATACCATTATAACAAATAATGATGCTAATAAAACAGCAAAAAATAATAAGGGAAAATTTTTAAAACAGTTAGAGGATGAAAAATATTATAATTTGAGAACAGTACAATTCATTTTTCAATGTTTTAATAGATTAGTTGAAGAAACAAAAAATATTATTAAAAATAAAGATGTAGAAAATATTTATTTGAATGATTTGTTTTCATATTGTACCATTAAATCTTTACACATAAAGCAAGGAAAAAAATCGTATAATTGGGAATCAAACCAAGAATTTGGCACTGTTTATTTAGGAAATCAACTAGCAGATTATGTATATAAAAATTTTGTTGTAGGATTTAGATTTGTAGATGATTATATAGAAAACTCATATTTAGATAAAGCTAGAATAAAAATTACTCTAAATGATTATAAAAATATGGTTTTAAACGAATTAAACAATCCAAACGATCCATTATATAAATTAAAAACTTGGTGGCTTATACCAGAGAAAGAATTAAATACAATTATTGACGAATTAATAGCAAAAATTGAAAATAATGATTATAATTTAGAATTGTATTCAAAAATAGTAAATTATTTATCACGTATCGAAGAAATGGATGTATGCAAATCAAAGATAGATAAGGCAATTAATGGATTAGAAAAAAACATTAATAAGGGTATTGTAAATGGGAAATATAATGAAGATAGACTTTTTGATGGTACTCCAAAAACTTCCGAGATATATCATAAAAATATAGATAATATTAAAAAATTAGTAAATCAAAAGGAAAAACGAGATGATGAAACACAGATTAATATTATTTTTACAAGTGATGATTGGGGAAGCAAATTGAAAGAATATTGTGAAACTAACAATTATAAATTTATGCAAGATAAAAGTTTTGCTGAAATTTTAAGTATAAACACAATAATATTAAACATAAAAAATAAAAGTATTGAACAAATTTATGAATTTTGGTATGCACTGCAAAAAATATATAATTACTCTAATATAAAAGATTATTATACCAATGATAAAGATAAATTAATGGAGTTGAAAACTGAATTAATCGGTATCAAAGAT
>CANRPA010000074.1 GCA_947632395.1 uncultured Bacilli bacterium
ATACCTTAAAATTACCTATCATAGATGATTTTACTACTTTCTAGTAATTTCATCATTTCTATATCTTCTAATTCTTTATTAATTTTCAAATATATTTTGTCACCTTCTATAATTACATTAACTTTATTCAATAAACTTTTAGGTATATCTTCTACCTCATATAAAAATTCATTATCAATTATAGATATTTTCATATCTACTTGATTTTTAAAATAATCATAATAATCAAAATCTTCTCTATTTAAATTTAGTATAACACCATAATTATTATCAATATATGCATCTATTTCATAATAACCCTCTATTTTTATATCATATTTATCTTTTAATATTCTAAATATTTTTTTTAAATAATTTTCTAAATTCTCTTTATCTTTAAAATCTATATCTTTTATTATTTCTTTTTTTAAATATATATCTAATATATTATCATTAATAACATGAACACTCATACTATCACCTATTTTATAGTATGAAAAAAGAACTACATAGTTCTTTCAATCTTATCATATATTTCTTTTTTACCTACCTTAGTTACATTAGAAAACATAACAAAGTCATCACCAACAACTAAATCAAGTTCAGAAAGTATCATGTTTCGTTGTTTCTGTTGTTGTGTTATTCCTATTTTATCTGTTTTTGTTGCAACTATTGTAACTGGTATTTTATAATATTTCAAATAATTATACATCATTAAATCATCATTTGATGGTTTATGTCTAAAATCTATTAGCATGAATACTTGTTTTAAATTTGGTCTATTTTGTAAATAATCTTCCATCATTAATCCAAATTTTTTCTGTTTTTGTTTACTTACCATAGCAAACCCATATCCAGGTGCATCCACTAAATAAAATTTTTCATTAACATGATAAAAATTTATTGTTTGTGTTTTACCTGGAGTTGCTGATGTTCTAGCAAAGTTTTTTCTATTTATTAAAGTATTTATAAAACTACTTTTACCAACATTACTTTTTCCAACCAATAAATATTCTGACTGTTGATCAGTAGGATATTGACTTCTTCTCACCGCACTAATCTTTAAATCAACACTTGTAATCTTCAAATTAATTCACTCCTTTAAAGATGTAATAATTATAACATGTGTGTTTTTATTTGTCAAAAATTCTATTTCTAACTAATTTGATTATTAATATTAAATAATAAACAATATAAATTATATTTCCAAATTTAATCATAGGAAATATATTTCCTATTACTATAATAGTGTTATTACCTAAATAATGTGTCATAAATAATGAAAATAATATATTTATTAGAAATATTGTGTAAAATATATAATCATGTAATTTATATTTTTTCTTTATACTAAATACAATTAAACATACTATAGTATTAAAAAAGTAAAAATATATATTGTTTATTGGATTTGAAAATTTAAATTTAATAATGTCAAACATATAATAATATAAAATTAATACTAATATTAGTAAATTTATTATTAATACCAAATATTTTGTTACCTTTTTATCTTTATTTAATATTAGTATTATATTAAATATTATTGCTGCAAAAAGTATTGAATAAAAAACATTATACCTAAATATTAAAGGAAATAATTTAAATGTCTCTATTATATTATAGTTTAGACTCATAATATCAAACTATTACCTGTCATATCACTAGGTTTATCTATATTCATAATTTTAAGTATAGTTGGTGCGATATCAGCAAGTTTTCCATTTCTTAACTTTATACCTGGCTCCGTAATAATAAGTGGCACTAAACTCATAGAATGTGTCGTTACTGGATTATTATTTTCATCTATCATATAATCACAATTACCATGATCAGCAGTTATTACAAGTGTAAATCCAAGTTCCATTGCTTTATGATATATTTTTCCTAAACAATCATCTACTACTTCAACTGCTTTTTTAGCAGCATCAAATACTCCTGTATGTCCAACCATATCTCCATTAGCAAAGTTTACAACTATAAATTCATAGTTATCCATAACATCAATTAATTTTTCTGTTATTTCATATGCACTCATTTCTGGTTTTAAATCATATGTAGCAACTTTAGGTGATGGTATCAATATTTTATCACAATTAGGCAAATCTTTTTCCTCACCACCATCAAAGAAATATGTTACATGTGCATATTTTTCTGTTTCAGCAATTCTAAGTTGTCTTACACCATTTCTAGATAAATACTCACCTAGTGTATTATCTACTTTCTCAAGTGGAAATATATTTGTACAAACAACATCTTCACTTACTGGCATCATTGTCACTAATTTAATATCTTTAAATTTTTTATGTGGAAATTCATTAAATTTAGGATTAGTAATTGCTGTAAATAATTCTCTTAATCTATCAGGTCTAAAATTAAAAGTTATAAGTCTATCACTATTGCAAATAATTCCATCCCTATTTATAAGCATTGGTTTTATAAATTCATCTGTTATACCTTCATCATAACTATTTTTTATATATTCTATTATATTTGGATTCAACTTTCCAAGACCATTTACTATTACATCATACTCTCTTCTAATTCTATCCCAATTGTTATCTCTGTCCATAGCATAATACCTACCAGCAACAGAAGCAATTGTTACATTATTTTCCATATTTAATGATTTAATTTTTATCATAAGTTCATTTATAAAATTTATACTTGATTTTGTATCTGTATCTCTTCCATCAGTAAAAATGTGTAAATAAATTTTATTAACTTTTTTTTCTTTACATAATTCGAGAAGTGAAAATAAATGATCAATATGAGAGTGTATTCCCCCATTACTTAATAAACCTAAAATATGTAATTTCGAATTATTATTTTTAACATATTCTATTGTTTCATTTAAAGTTTCATTACTATATATTGATCCATCATGAAAGGCATTATTTATCCTTTCAAGTGACTGATATACTACTCTTCCAGCACCTATATTAGTATGTCCTACCTCACTATTTCCCATTTGATCTTTAGGAAGTCCAACATAAGTACCACTTGCACCTAATAAACTTACAGGATAACTTTTTACCAAATTATTTAAATTTTTTGTGTTGGCTGCTCTTACAGCATTTCCAAGTGTTTCTTGTCTTAAACCAACACCATCCATAATACAAAGCACTACTTTTTTCATATAGCATCACCTTAATTATAATTTTAACATAATAAGAGTTTTTTTTCAATGAAAAAAAGACTTAAAATAACTTTTGTCAAGACATCGTGACCCCAAAGTAGAAAATAATCAATTATCTACTAAGTAGATAATCATTAAG
>CANRPA010000075.1 GCA_947632395.1 uncultured Bacilli bacterium
ACCTCCAAAACAATTATATTTCATTTGTAAAAATAAAACAAGTATAATGTGTGTAAATATTTGTTATAAAAACATATAATTAGATAGGTGGTAAAATGAAAAAAGAAGAATTTAAGAATTTTGTAAAAAATAATCCTAGTTTAATAAAATATGTAAAAAATAATGAAATGACTTGGCAAAAGTTTTATGAGATGTATGATTTATATGGTGAAGATAACGATATATGGAATAACTATATAAAAAAGGAAAATGTAGTAAAAAAGGAGGAGAAATTAGCAAAAGCAGGTATTGCAGGACTTACTTTAAGTGAAATAGTTAATTTTTTTAAGAGTGTAGATTTAGATAGTCTTCAAGAGAGTATTGGTAATGTACAAAGAGTACTTGGAGTTGTTCAAGATTTTTCAAAAAAAGATACACCTAAAACAAGTCCTAAAGAAACATATAAACCAAGACCACTTTACAAACATTTTGAGGATTAATGCCATTAGAAGTTCAATTTAAATTAAAAAGTAATCCTTTGTATATAAAATATCTACACGAAAACTCATATTGGTATAAATATTTGAGTAGAAATCCAAAAATATTTGATGAGTTTGCTAATGAAGTAAAATTAAACTATAAACTTAGGACCACTGATAAAATAAATAAAGTACTTACTACATTTGAAATGATTAGTAGTATAGTATCATCTTTAAAATAATATTAAATTATGCTACAATATTATTGGTGATAAAATGCGTGTTATAAGTGGCAAATATAAAGGTAAAAAATTAATAGGATTTGACATAGATGGAACAAGACCTACTATGGATAGAATAAAAGAATCTCTATTTGGTATGATACAAAATAATTTAAGAGATAGCGTCGTATTAGATCTTTTTGCAGGAAGTGGCTCACTAGGTATAGAAGCAATAAGTAATGGGGCAAATATGTGCTACTTTGTAGATAAAGAGCAAGAACTTATAAAAATAATAAAACAAAATATAAGCAATATGAATGAAAAAATAAATTTATTAAAAAGTGATTATAGTAGCGCCCTAAAACAATTTAAAAGTGATAACATAAAATTTGATATAGTATTTCTTGATCCACCATATAAAATGAATCTAATAAATGATTGTCTAAATAAAATATATGAATATAAGTTACTTAATGAAAATGGAATAATAGTTTGCGAATATGAAAATGAAAGTGTAAATAATGACAATTTTGAATTGTTGAAATATAAAAAATATGGGAGTAAAAAGATTAGTATTTATAAGTTAAAAAAATAATTTAGTTGGTAAAAAATGTATATATTATATATAAGCAAAGTATATACAAATTTGTCGATTTTTGTTATAATGTAGTGTGAAGGTAGGTGATATAATGAAGAAAAGTTATAGATTTATATTTATAAATTTATTTGTTATATCATTTTTTCTTTTTATAAATAATGTACAAGCCAGTTATAAGGCATATGCTAGTAATCCTGCTGGAGCAAAATGTGAATTAAATTCAAATTCTACGGGATATTGTTTATATAGTGATAGTAGTTTAACTGATATAGTACATGGACCTGTTTGGCTTGATACAGGTAATGAAGTTATAGTACTTGAAGATCCAAATTATCCAGATGTGGAATCAAATGATTTAGATAAATGTGGCAATGGTTACACATATGTAAGTCATGTATATAATAACACAACATATTATGGGTATTATTGTAAAACATATTTAAAAGTTTCTAGTGATATTTTAACGGATGAATTGAAACAAGAGTTTAAAGATGAGGGATTTCCAGAAAGTTATTATGAAAAACTTGCAATTTTGAAAAATGCGCATCCTAATTGGAGTTTTAAAGCAGTAAATACTGGACTTGATTTTAAAACTGCAGTTTTAAATCAAAGTTATGGTGATAGAAGTTTACTTAGAGGGAGCATGTCAAATAATTATGCTTATTTAGCAACTGATGCATCGTCATTTGATTATGTATCTGATAAATATATAGCATATGATGATAAAACAGGTATAGATCCTTGGTATAAAGTAAATCAAAGTACTATAGCATACTATCTAGATCCAAGAAACTTTTTAGATGACATGTACATATTTCAGTTTGAAACATTATCTTTTGATGATAGTATTCCAGAAGATAGATTATTAGATAGTATAAATAGTATATTCGGTAACGATTATTTAAGTAATTTTTCAGATAAATTTTTAGAAGCAGGTAAACAAAGTGGAGTAAATCCAATATATTTATCATCACTTTCAAAAGAAGAGGTTCATAATGGACCTACACCTGGTACTGCAATAGATGGTGTATATAATGGAATGTATAATTTTTATAATATAGGAGCAACTAGTGGTACAAATCCAGTATATAGGGGACTTGATTTTGCTGCGGCTGAGGATGAATCAATACTTAGACCTTGGAATACTGAAGAAAGAGCAATTATTGGCGGTGCGAAATGGATTTATAATAATTATGTATATACTGGTCAGGATACAAGTTATTTTAAAAAATATAATGTTGTATATAACTATTTAGTTTCTATTAATAGAACGCCAACTTATAATAATTATGAACATCAATATATGCAAAATATTGCCGCTCCATCAAGTGAAGCAGCAACTACTTATAAATCATATATAAAAAATAATATGCTAGATTTAAGTTATACATTCTATATCCCAGTTTACTATGATATGCCAGATTCAACACAACTTTCAAAGAAAACAGGATGGCCAAATAATTATTTAAATAACATAACAATAAATAATCAAAATATTCCTGGTTTTAATGGTGAAGTAGAAATCTATAATTATAATTTAGACATAAATAATCCAACAATTACTATAAATGCTATTCCAGTAAGCAAAAATGCTAAAGTAGAAGGAAATGGTACTTTTGAAATAACAGAAGATACTACTAAAACAATAACAGTAACTGCACAAAATGGAGATATAAAAAATTATCAATTAAATATAAAATTAACAGGAACTAAAGTTGAAACTCCACAAGAAGAACCTGAAATTACAATGGATGTTTTAACAACACTTAATAACGCTGGTATAAAAAATAATGATAAATACATATATGGGTTTAATGTAGGAAGTGATATTAGTGTTATTAAAGAAAAAATAATGAATGCTAATAAAGATGCAGTAGTAACACTTAAAAATAGTAGTGGTGAAGATAAGAACAAAGGTGTTATAGCAACTGGAGATGTAGTTAGTGTAACTAGTGGTACTGAAACAAAAGAATAT
>CANRPA010000076.1 GCA_947632395.1 uncultured Bacilli bacterium
TTAAAAATTTTTATATCGATGTAATAATAAATACTAATTAAAATGATATATAAACATATTCCTAAAATTAAGGCTTTTTTTATAATATCAATTGTAAGCGTACTATTTGAATTAAATAAAGCCATAATACTTGGATTAAATAAACCAATAATATAAATAATTAAAACTGATAGAACAACAACTAATAAATAGTTTAAAAATCCATAAAGAATTGATTTAACTATTTTAAAATTATTTGATTTGTGTCCTATTAATATACCTGTAAAACCGGCTTGTAAGATAGTTGCAAATTCTAAAAATAAACATAAGAAAGCGACAAGTATAACTTTTATCGTAGTGCTATTCATAGTTGTTGCCAAAAATTGTAAAGTATTTTTTAAAATTTCTAGATTTGCTTTTGAATAATAAGCAATAATTACATATAATATAATAACTAAAATACTTGTAAACATGGTAATAATAGAAGATAAAAATTTAGAAGTATAAATTATTCTTTTACTTATTGGTAGGGTATGTGTTAAGTAAGATTCATCGCCATATAAATTTTTAACAAATCTTGCCCATACTCGCATTAAATTATTGATTATTATACTAAACATAAATGAGATTGTCGTTCCACTTGATATAAGGGCAAGAATATGTAACATAAAAGAATTGTCAAAGGAGAATAAAATTCTTGTCAAAATAGCAAATACAATATCAATTAAATAGAATACTATTAAAACCTTATAAACATATTTTAAATCATATTTTAAACATTTACCTAACATTTGAACATCCTCCTAAATATTTCATCAATAGATCCTTTTTCTTTTTCTCTTAACTTATCAGCATTACAGGAAAGGATTATTTTTCCTTTATCTATAAATATAACTTCATCAAGTATTCTTTCTATATCACTAATAAGATGAGTAGATATTATGACACTAGCATCTTCATTAAAATTATTTAAAATGGTATCTAGTATATAATCTCTAGTAGCAGGATCAACACCACCTAATGGCTCATCTAATATATAAAGTTCAACATTTCTTGACATAACAAGTATAAGTTGTAACTTTTCTTGCATACCTTTACTCATTTTAGAAATTTTAGTATCTATTTCCAAATCTAAATCTTTTATTAGTCTTTTAGCTTTTTCAATATCAAAGTTATCGTAAAAGTCTGTAAAATATTCAAGAGTTTGTTTAATTGTCATACTTTTATCTAAATAAGTTCTTTCTGGTAAGTATGATATGATTCTTTTACTTTCTATACCAATATTTTTACCATTAACTAAAATTTCGCCACTTGTGGGAGTAAGTAAGTCATTGATAAGTTTAATTAAGGTTGTTTTTCCCATACCATTTTTTCCTAATAATCCAATAATTTTACCTCGTGGTATTTTTAGGTTAATATCTTTTAAAACTTGTTTTTTATCATAGTTTTTATAAATGTTTTTACACTCTAATAATTCCATTATTTATTTTCCTCCTTTAAAAACTCAACTATTTCATTTTTTATAAATCCTAATTCTTTCATTTCATCTATATATTTTTTAGTTTTTTCTTTAGCATATTTATCTTTAAATTTATCTAGTAATCTCTGGTCTTTAGTAACATATTTTCCGTTTGTTCTTTCGGTGTAGATAAGTTTTAAATCTTCAAGTTCAACAAGTGCTTTTTGCATTGTATTAGGATTTACTTTTGTCTTTAGAGCAAGTTCTCTAACTGATGGTAATTTTTCGCCAGATTTTATTTTTCCAGATATTATATATATTTGTAATTGTTCTACTAATTGAATATATATAGGTCTATCATTATCAAATACAAAATTCATAACAGCTCCTTTCTATATTGTATTACTTGCTTAATACAATAATATAATTATTTTTTTAGAATGTCAATTAAAATATTTTAGTTCTTTTTTAAAATATGTTAATTTACAATAGAGTTAGGTGTTGAGTATGTATTTTTATTTTTTGTTTTTATTTGCATTAGCTTTTGTTATTTTATTTTTAATTTTAGATAAAGAAGAAAATTCTTTTTTTAAAACTTTTTGTAAAGAACTTTTTGTGATTGGTTTTATTATAATTGTTATTGCTTGTTTAATTTATATTTTAAAGACGGTTTTTAAAGTTGAAATAATTGAATTAATATTAGAAAATATTAAAAAATAAAAAAGAGGTATATACTCCAATGTCATTAACTTAAGAGATAAAAGTAATAAAAACTTTATCTTTTTTTGTTAAGCAAATAATTGTTATAGTAAAAAATACTAATTTTAGGCATAGTTCCCCTTACCCCAAATTTAATAGGCTATAAAAATATTAAAAATACTAAAAAGATTTTCTTTTATTTATAGAATGTTTATTTTTTACAGAGTTATTTCTAGTATAATGACGATTTTCTCTTATAGGAACTATATTTTTTACTAAAAATCTTTTTACAAAACCAACTGCCATATTAATATTTATTTTCATTGGATGTTTATATTTTTCTTGTTCTATAGTTTCTTCTAAATCATTAACAATTGATTGCATGATATTATAAACCATCATTTGACTATATATTTCTTGCTTTATTATACATTCTTTACTACTTGATATATTTGTTATCATCATACTTTCTTTTAGATAAGCATAGCTTGTTTCTATTCCCCAACGTAATTGATATATATAATTAATATCTTCTGTAGTAAATATTTCACTATCTAAGTTTGCTATAATAGTTTCTATTTCTCCACTTGATAATTCTATATTAACGAATCTTACTTTTATTGTATTTCCATTTTCATAATAGTTATATAGTTCTTCATCAGTATTTTTATAAGCTCTTATTCTATCACATATTTTAAAACTGTAGTAGTTTTTGGGAGTAAATCATACTATTGTTCTTTATACTTTATGAAAAGTTTTAATTGATTATCGTTAAAGGATTGTTCTAAATCTTCGATATTTGTGGTTTGAACATTTCCTATTATTTTTTTTTCATTTTCTTTTGATATAAATAA
>CANRPA010000077.1 GCA_947632395.1 uncultured Bacilli bacterium
ATTTTTATTATATAATATCTAATCAGAAATGTTTTGACTGCATTTCTAGTTAGGAGGTGGTGCTGATGCACCTAATAATAAATAGTCAAAAGCAAATAATACGAAAGGAGGAAAGAGTTCAGAGAATTTCAAATTATAATCTTAATATTCTTAACAATTATTTAATTTATTGTAAAGATAATCAAAGTTCTGATAGAACATTAGAAGTCATTGATTTGTATTTGAGAAACTTCATTGTATTCATTGAAAAACAAAATAAAAAAATTACTGATATTGATTCAATATTAATTAAGAATTATGTAGTTGAATTAGAAAAACAAAAATCTCTATTTAATAAACAACGGGACTTATGGTTATTAAGAACATTTTTAAGATATTTAAATTCATTTAACTATTTAGATATTGATTATAGTTATTTAGTTCCTACAATGAAAAGAATACCAAAAAGTATTCCTACTATATGGTCAGAAGATGAATTAAATCAGTTTTTAAATACTGCTAAAGAAATATCAACTAAATCAGATATTAATAATAGAGATTATGTTATATATCTTATTGCTATAAGACTTGGTTTAAGACTTAGTGATATTAGAAATTTAAAGTTTGATGATATAGATTGGATTAAAAAAGAAATAAATATTATTCAAGTAAAAACTAAAGTATCGTTGAAATTACCTTTACTTAATGATGTTGGTTGGGCTTTAATTAATTATATTAAAAACTCAAGACCTGTTTCAGATTCAAGATTTATATTTCTTAATCATAAGAATTTCTCGTCGCCAGTCAAACATACAAATCTTACTATAAAAGAGATATGTGAAATTGGTAATATTAATATTAGTAATAAACGAAAAAAAGGAATTCACTCATTTAGGTTTTCGTTGGCTACGCAAATGCTAAATAAACAAACTCCATTAGATATTATATCATCATCTTTGGGTCATTCAACACTAAATAGTTCAAATCATTATTTAAGTTTAGATGCTAAAAATTTAGTTAAATGCTGTATGGAGGCTTTTGTTTATGAATTATAATGGAATATTTAAAGAAAAAATTGAAGCATTTATCTTAGAAAAAAGAAGTCTTGGATATAAATATATTCGAGAAGAAGAAATAATGAAAGAATTTGATAAATATACAATAAAAGAAAATGTTACTTCAAATATATTATCAAAGAATTTAATTATAGATTGGATTGATACTCACAATGTTAAATTAATAACTAAAAAACATTATGGAGATATAATGAGAGAATTTGGAAAATATTTATTTAAGTTTGATAATTCATCATTCATATTACCTAATAAATATTACCCAATTAAAAGTGATTTTAAAGCTTATATTTATTCGACTGATGAACTAAATAGATTCTTTAAATCAATTAAAACAAATTTCATGGTTGATAATATTCAAAAACAAGGTTTATATTATTTAATCTTCCAATTACTATATACAACTGGTATGAGAGTAACTGAAATTTTAACCATAAAGATTAATAATATAGATTTTAACAATAAATCTATATTACTAGAAGATTGTAAAAATGGAAACGAAAGAATCATTTATCTTAAAGAAAGTATTTTTAATCTAGTAGTCGATTATCATAATAAATATAATAATAATAAAAATATTGATAATTATTTCTTTACTATCAAAAATAATAAGCAACTAAATAGAAATTTAGTTTATTCAAATTTTAGAAAAATATTAATTTTATCTGATATCGTTCACAATGAGTTTGGCCCCAGAGTCCATGATTTTAGACATACAATGGCCGTTTATAGTTTTAAAAATGCAGTTGATAATAATTATGATTTACTAACTTTTCTTCCAATATTAAGTGCTTATTTAGGTCATAAAGATATTTATGCAACAGAAAAATATCTTCATTTAGTAAGTGATATGTATCCTGATATTAGAAGTAAAATTGAAAGTTATGATAGTTTTAAAGTAAAGGAGTTTAATAATGAGTAATAGTTTTTCTTCTTTATTAAATTCATATTTAACCAATTATTTGGTTATTCAAAGAAACATGAGTTCTAATACTATTAGATCTTATAAATGTACTTTTAAATTGCTTATTAAATATATTACTGATATTAAAAATATACCTATCAAAAATATTAATTTCGATGTTATTAATAGAAAATTAATTATAGACTTTTTAGATTATATTGAAAATGAAACAAATGTATCAATCAGAACAAGAAATCAAAGACTTGCAGTGATAAAATCATTCTATGCATATGTTAAAGATACTAATCCTGAACAATTAGTTAATATTCAACAAATTCTTGCAATTAAATGTAAGAAAGAAATAAAAAAAGAAATTGATTATCTAACAAAAGATGAAATGAATGAATTTTTAAATAGTATTTCAATTGACTCAAACAAAGGTATAAGAGATTATACTTTACTTATGCTTTTATATGATTCTGGAGCGAGAGCCCAAGAAATTATAAATCTTAAGGTTGAAGATTTGAGATTAGATTCAGATCCAGTAGTTAGATTATTTGGTAAAGGAAATAAATATAGAACTGTTCCTATTACTAATAATACTAAAGAAACTTTATTAAGATATATAGATATCAATAAACTTAATTCAAATTCAATCTTATTTTCAAATCCAAAGGGTAATTATGCAACAACAAAAATGATTACTCACATAATAAATAAATATTATAATATTTTAAATAAAAATATTCACCCACATACTTTTAGACATAGTCGAGCTATGCATCTTTTAGAGGCAGGAGTAAATCTAATTTATATTAGAGATTTTTTGGGTCATAATTCTATTGAAACAACTGAAGTTTATGCGAAGGCAAATGACAATATCAAAAGACAAGCAATAACAAATGCTTATAATTTTGATATAAGCAAAAATTTAAATGATTGGAATGAAGATGAAAATATACTCAAAGAACTACTAAACATATAAAAAC
>CANRPA010000078.1 GCA_947632395.1 uncultured Bacilli bacterium
TTCTGATGCGTTACCGCATCTTCATGAGTATTATTCCACATCTCTACTAATTCTTTATTGGTCTTAGGTTCATCCAAGAGAAGAGGAATAATATCATTAGCAAAGTTAATAGCCGCAACTGTCTTAGCATTTGGTTTGCGGGGCTTGCTCAATTGTTCGATGGTTTTCTCGCACATCTCAACCGCCGCATCTTGCATTTCACTAGTTGTCTCTTGGTTCTCAAAATATTCTTTAATCCATTGATAGATTTCAATCCTTGTGGCCATGTTATTTATCCTTTCCTTTCTTTCTTACAAGTATATTATATCATAAAATCTGTTGTTCTGTCAACCATTTTTTATATCTTCATCTATAAAAATTTTTAGCTTGCGGGAATTGTGCATACTATACATTTTTTGTATACTTTGCCGATGCATAACATACTATACATTTTTTGTATACTTTGCGGCAACAATGCAATGGCATACCTATAAATGAGAATTAAAAAATATTTAGAACTAAAAATAAAAATTTGTAGATTGCCGCATTTAAAAATGAAAATTATTTTTGCGGAATCCCGCACTTAGAAATGAAAATTTACTCTGGGTCCCATGGATACTTAGATTTGCGCTGATACTTCTTTTTATTTCTATGCGGGCCATGACCTACTTTAAAACCATTAAATCTAGGCATTTTTGTTTTTACTATTCTTTCTTTTGGAATGATAATATATTGCTTCATGATTCACTTTCAACAAAATTTTTTTCAAAATAAACCAATTACTCACGTAGGAAATCTATAATAAAATTTGATAAAATTTTAATGTACGAATGATTAATATTGTGTAACGAATGAACAATTTTACAAAAATTGGAGCGACATTTTTCTATACTAAAATTGTAGTTTTTATATGTTAAAATTGTGATATTATTATTATAATGTTATTATATATTAAAAATATTATAAATGTTCAAATTTAATAAAATTTTATTTAAGGATGACTAATTATTCATGGAAAGATATTACTGTTTAAAATTAATAATTTTATTATGAATAAATGATAAAAAATCTGTAATGAATGAATGATTTTATAAAAATTGGAGCGGCCTTTTTCTACATTAAAATTGTAGTTTTCTATGTTAAAAATTATAATAATAATATTATATAAAAATATTATAAAAATGCAAATTTAATAAAATTCTATTTAAAGATGACCAATTATTCACGGAAGGATATTGTCATTTAAAAATGATTATTTAACTATAAATAAATGATAAAAAATTTGTAATAAATGAACAATTTTTCAAAATCGTAGAGAAGATTTTTAAGGGTTGATTTTATATCGGAAATATATCATAATAAAATAGTTTGGATGAATAAAAAATGAACTAGGTATATAAAAAAGAGAAATCTAGAAGGGGTGTGTGCGGGAGTTAGTTAGATCGCACTACATTCCTCCTCTCCATTGTCAAGTTAATCAGATTCTGTTCTAACTTTATCTAACGTCATAGTCTTATTATATATATATCTCTCTCTATACTCTATTAAATTATAATTTTTTAATATTCTTAATGCCTCTTTTACTTTTGGATAATTTTTATTGCATACATTATATCCACATGCTCTCAATATATCTGCTATTGAAAAATTATAATTAAATCGTCTTGTTTTATAAAGATTATATGAATATAATAAAAATAAATAAACTTTAAATTGAAAATCATCTAATTCATAAGATAATGTTACTGCAAATTTTAAAGGCAATGTTGTAAAATATTCCGAACTTCTTGTAAGCATACCGTCTTCATCTACTACATTATATAATAAAAATGTATTATAGATCCTGTTGATGATATTCCCTTTCAGATTATATTCTTCTTTCATCGCTTCAATAAATCTTTGTTTATCAACAATAAATTTTTTCTCATCTTCTATATATTGAGAACATTGTTTTAATACAGGAATATATCGAGGACAATATTTCTTATCTTTCATATAATCAGGATTAACATTAATATATACTTTTGCTTTCATTAAAATTTTCTTCTCTCTCACTTTACTTTAATTATTATAACAAAAAATTTTTTATTTGTCAAATTTTTAATATACCCCTAAAAATTAAAATATGAGTCTAAAGACTACACAGCGGAGCTGTGTAGTCTTCTTAAAAATTGTACAGCAGAGCTGTACAATTTTTAAGTCTATATGTTTGATTGTGACGTTAGTCACTTTCAAACGTAAAAGTGCGTAGCACTTTTAGCGAGTTCAACGTAGTTGACTCCTTACAACATTAAATATATAAAATTATATTTTATAAATATATTAATAAATAACTCTCTTCAACTACGTTGAACGAGCCTTAAAATTATTTAATGTTTTATAAGTTTATGATTAAGTATTAGTGGCAACTAGGACTTTTTTGAACACTTTTTAAAATTTGACAATTAAAAAATTTATGTTATAATAATATTATTAATTATCCTTCCACTTTACAATCCTTTCTCACTTTACTATCCAATAGGAGAAACAAATGAACAATATATATGTTACAGGGGACAAACATGCACGTCCCGCCGATACACTCAACAAATATTTCCACCCAGTCTTAGATACATTAGATTCAAAAGACTATCTAATAATTTGCGGCGACTTTGGAGTACCATTTGGTATTGCACACCCAGAGCATTCTTACATAGAAGAAATAGATCAAGCAACAAAATTACAAAATCAACCTTGGACAACAATAGTATGCGCGGGCAACCATGATGACTATGATGCTATAGAACAAATGCCCTACACACCACTAAAAGTGGGTGGTTATCACACTCTAAAACTATGTGATGCAACATTTGATAAAATTTTAATTTTTGATAAACCATCAATCATGGATATAGCAGGCTGCCGCACACTAATTATCCCAGGCGCAGATAGTCATGACATTCAAGGCGGCATTGC